>NZ_RPRY01000005.1 GCF_003949795.1 Streptomyces sp. WAC06614 | reverse complement strand
GGCCGGGACGCAGGCCGGGGGCGGAGGCCGGGGCGGAGCCCGGGCAGAGCCGGCCAGGAGGCCTGCGCCGGAGGAGGGCCGGGCCGGCCAGGAGGCCTGCGCCGGAGGAGGGCCGGGCCGGGCCGGACCAGACCGGTCGGGCCGGCCGTCAGCGTGGTGGGCGTAGGCCCTGGACCAGGACGTCCAGGTAGACCTCGGTGCGCGCGGAGTCGTACGCGCCCGAGCGCAGCGCGTGCTCGATGCCGCAGAGCAGGCGGCGTACATCGCCGGACCGGATGTCCCGGCGGATGGCGCCGGTCAGCCGGGCCCGGTCGAGCAGGTGGGCGACGGACCGGTCCAGTTCGGCCTTCAGGGCCGAGGTCTGCGCCTCGGTGTCGTCGGCGGACTCCAGGACCGCGGCGAAGCCGGTGTCCTCCAGCGCCCGGTCGAGGATGAACCGCAGCAGGCGGCGCAGGCCCTCGAAGGCGTCCTCCTGCCCGGCCGCGGCCTCCGCCTCGGCCACCAGCTCGCGGAAGCGCTCGACCGACAGGGCCTCCCGCAGCGCGTGCCGGTTGGGAAAGTGCCGGTACACGGTCCCCACGCCGACCCCGGCGAGCCGGGCGATGGTGTTGAGCTGGAGGGAGTCGTCGCCCGCGGCGAGCTGCTCACGGGCGATCTGCAACACCCGGGCGCGGTTGCGCGCGGCATCGGCCCGCAGCGCCGGCCCCTGGTCCCCTCGTGGTGTCACGGCCCCAGCATAGACAGCCGGGACCGGGGACCGGGCGCGGCCTCAGTCGAGGACGGCGACGGCCTCGACCTCGACCAGGAACTGGGGCGCGGCCAGCGCCGCGACGCCGATCAGCGTGGCCGGCGGCGCCGGGGCCGCGCCCAGCTCGGCGGCCGCCCGCGAGAGCCCGTCGACGAGCTGGGGCATCTTGTCGGGTGTCCAGTCCACGACATAGACGGTCATCTTCGCCACGTCGTCGAAGGTCGCCCCGGCCCCGGCCAGGGCGGTGCCGACGTTGACGTAGCACCGCGCCACCTGCGCGGCCAGGTCCCCTTCACCGACCGTGCTGCCGTCCGCGGCCCAGGCGACCTGTCCGGCGATGTGGACGGTCCTCGTACCGGACGCGACGGCCACCTGGTGGTACACGTCGACCGTGGGCATTCCGTCCGGGTTCATCAGCTTGATGGCCATGTCCGCCGCCTCCTCGTGGTCTCTTGCGGTTACTGGGAAACCGTAGGAGAGTGACCGCTGACGTGGAAGAACGCACTTTTTGGTGACTGGGGAACCTCATGGTGACCAAGCAGGTCAGGGACGCGGAGACCGACGAGGCCGATGTGACGCGGGCGGACTCCCTGGCGCGTGAGATCTTCACGGACATCGCCAACAAGTGGGCGCTGCTGATCATCGAGGCGGTGGGCGACCGCACGCTGCGCTTCACCGAGCTGCGCGACGAGGTCGAGGGCATCAGCCACAAGATGCTCACGCAGAACCTGCGGCTGCTGGAGCGCAACGGCCTGGTGGACCGCACGGTCCACCCCACCGTGCCGCCCCGCGTCGAGTACACCCTGACCGAGCCGGGCCGCGCCCTGCGCAGAACGGTCGGCGCCCTGTGCGACTGGACGCACCGCTACCTCGGCGCGATCGAGACGGCCCGCCTCCGCTTCGACGAAGAGGCGTGATCGCGCCGTCCCGCCGGAACACCGCCCGCCGGGAAGACGGCGCCGGTAGCGTGACCGCCGTACGCGTACGAAGGCGTCCTTCCCTGGAGTGTTCTCCCCATGCGACACCGCGCTCTTCCCCGCCGGTCCGCCCTGGCCCTCGCGGCCGTGGCCACCGTCACCGCCCTGGTGGCCACCGGCTGTTCGGCCGGCGGGGACGACGACGAGGACGCGGCCCCGCCCCCGTCCACGTCGAGCCCGTCCGGCCCGGCCCCGTCCGGCGCACCCGCCGAAGGCCGGCCGAACGTGACGCTCCCGCCCGTCCACGCCGGCTTCGACTACCAGCTCGGCGCCCCGTACGACCCCCCGCCCGGGGTTTCCGTCGTCGCCCGCGACCGCACGGCCCCGCCCGCCCCGGGGGTGTACAACATCTGCTACATCAACGCCTTCCAGGCCCAGCCGGGCGCGGAGAAGGAATGGGACCCCGACCTGCTGCTCCGTGACGCCTCCGGCGCGGTCGTCATGGACAAGGACTGGAACGAGGCGATGCTGGACGTCGGCAGCGACGCCAAGCGCCGCCGGATCGCCCAGAAGATGTACGGCTGGATCGACGACTGCGCGGCCAAGGGCTACAAGGCCGTCGACCCCGACAACTACGACACCTACGCCCGCGCCCCGAAGGGCCTGCTGACCGCCGCCGACGCGAAGGCCTTCCTCTCCCTCCTCGCCGCCCACGCCCACGAGAAGAACCTGGCCGTGGGCCAGAAGAACACCCCGGAACTGGCCCCGGCCCGCAAGGAGGTCGGCCTGGACTTCGCGGTGGTGGAGGAGTGCGGCCAGTACGAGGAATGCGCCGACTACGCCGCCGCGTTCGGCGACAACATGATCGTGATCGAATACACCGACCAGGGCATGAAACGCGCCTGCAAGGGCTGGGGCGACAAGGTCAGCATCGTCCGCCGCGACCTCCGCCTGGTCGAGGACGGCACCAAGGGCTACCACCACGCCACGTGCCGGACGTCCTGAGCCGTGGTGGAACCCGGCGCCTGCTCGACGACCGGGTGCAGGGCGAACGATCCCCTTCCGAACGGCTCGTCACCGGCACGTCGATGCGATCATGGACGGGCAGGACCGGACCGGGTCCGTGACCTGCGGACGGTATGCGCTCAGTGCGGTCCGGCGATGTCCCGGCCCCACCCGGGTCGCGTCTCCGACGACGAGACGAAAGGGTGATCATGGAAGAGTCCCGGCCCGAGCGCCTGCGCTGTCTCTCCGTCTGCGCCGGCGCCGGCGGCCTCGCGCTCGGCCTCGAACAGGCCGGCTTCGATCCCGTCCTCCTCCTGGACAACCGTGCCGTGGCCTGCGAGACGCTCCGCCTGAACCGTCCCGCGTGGAACGTCCTCGAACTCGACCTGCTGCGCTTCGACCCGGTGGACCACCAGGTCACCTACGACGTGGACCTCCTGGCCGCCGGCCTGCCCAGGGTGAAGGCCAGCGCAGCAGTGGCGCGCGAGAACAGCACGGAGGAGATCCGCGTGCTCGAGGCGACGATCATGCTCATGCACGGGGTGCAGCCACGCGCCCTGCTCATCGAGAACGTCCCCGACCTGGTCTCCAAGCCCGCGTACGAGCAGATCCGGGCCTCCGTGGCCACCGAGCTCGCCCATCTCGGCTACCAGCACCGTTGGTTCGTCCTCAATGCGAAGGACCACGGCGTGCCCCAGGACCGGAAGCAAGGGATCCTGGTGGCCTTCAAGGAGGCGTCCCTCGGCGGCTTCGTCCCCCCGGCCCCCGGCACCGAGCCTCCGATCACCGTGGGTCAGGCACTGGGCGCCTCCATGGCAGCGCGCGGCTGGCCCCATGCAGCCGCCTGGGCGGCGCAGGCCGACCAGGTCGCCCCGACCCTGGTCGGGGGGTCCTGGAACCGTGGCGGAGCGGACCTGGGGCCGACCGGGTCCAAGGCGTCCTGGGCACGGATGCGGGTGAACGGGGGCACGGTCGCCGACGAGCCGCCCGGGCCCGAGTTCCCGTGGGACCTTTCGCTGGGCGTCAAGGGCATGGTGGCGCTGACCGTCGAGCAGGCGGCACGGCTGCAGGGCTTTCCCGAGGACTGGGTCTTCGCCGGTCGCAAGACGGCCCGCTACCGCCAGGTGGGCCATGCGTCGCCGCCGCCGGTGGGACGAGCCCTGGGACAGGCTGTCCGCGCCGCCCTGGGGCGTCGCGCCTGAACGCCCGCCGAGCGCGGATTCCCTGCATGCCGCATCCCAGGTGGGCAGGGGCCGGGGCACGATCGTCGCCCTCCCACCCCTGCGCCCCTGCGCCGTGCGACACTCCCCTCTGCCCTAGAGCAGGTGGGAGAAGAACCCGATCGCCGGGTCCTCCGGTGTGCCGACCAGCAGCGCCCGGTCCAGCAGGCCGTTGTTGTGCTCGCAACTGGTCTCCGGGAGCATCACACACGCATGGCAGGCCGCCAGGTTGGTGCCGCCCGTGCCGGAGATCTCGCTCTCGACGCACAGCGGGTCGGACGAGCACCACTCGGCCCGGTGGACGGCCGAGCGCACCGCCGTGGCAAGACGTTCGATCTCGCCCTGGGCGACCAGCCCACCGAGGCTGCCGGCCGAATCGCTCGTGGCCGTGTAGATCAGCACGCCGGCCATCTCGTCACCCGAGTAGATCCGTTCACGGAGCGAGGCGGCGGCATAGCCGGAGTCCAGGCTCCACTCGTTGATCATCACGTGCGCAAGGGTGTGCAGCAGGACCATGCGCGGGGTGGCGGGGGAAAGTGGGACGCGGGTCGGGTCGGAAGCCCGATCGGTGAGGACCCGCTGGTGCCGAAGACGCATCCGCTCCACGCGGGCAGCGACGGCGGGCAGCTCGGCCCAGGCGTCGACCTTCTCCTCGTCGATCCGGAGGAAGACGCCTTCTCCACGGACCTCCATGGCGGGCAGCCAGTCGGTCGGGGCCAGGGAAAGCTCCGCCTCATGCCCTTCGGACGAGGTCTCGGGGTCGATGACCCGGGTGAAGGCCTTCAGCGCACGGACCTCGCGGAGCTTCTTCACCAGCATCGGGGCGACCAGTCCCAGAGCGGTCAGCGACTTCTGGTCACCGGTGGGCGGCTCGCAGACGAACTGCTCGTCGTGGTGACCGGAGTCCTCCGGGTTGCCGGCGCACAGCCGCTCGTACTCCACGTCGCGCAAGGCACGGTAGCGCTGCTCCTGGTCCACCGCCGGGCTCTCGTCACCGGTGAGGTCCTCGGCCTCCATCGCGGTGATCAGTTCCAGGACCTGCTCGGGTCCGACAGGGGCGGGAGCACCGTCGAAGATGTACTTCAGATGGATCTCGATCTCGGCGAGGGTGGAGCAGCTGCGGAGTTTGTCCCAGTGCTTGTCCAGCAGTTGCACCCGGGTGTCGCTCCACGGGGGGATGGAAAGGGCCGACCGGAGCACGGGCTGCCAGACCGACGAGGAACCCCGTTGAAGGGTTCGGGGCGGCCGGGAACAGGGAACGGCAGGTGCGCCCCTCAGCCAGGGCCGCTCACCCTCGCAGCGGATGTGCAGGTCCTTCAACGCCGCGCGCCGGAAGGACCCCTCCATGGACACGTCCGGCACTCCGCACGAGCAGGAGAGCACCACCGAGCGGAGCGAGGAGGTACGGCCCGACGAGCGCAGGCTCATCCGACCACCGCAGAGGCCCGCCTCGCCGGCGCCGCGACGCCCTCGGTGCAGCCACTTCCAGTACGGGAAGTCCGCGATGTGACCGTCCTCGCAGGCCACCACGAACCGGGAGGGCACCAGTGCCTCGGCGCACTCGGCGCACTCGTTCCGGCCGGGCGGGGAGTTGAACCTGCGAACGTTGTCCAGGGCGTGGCACCCGGGACAGTGGTGCCACAGGGGGAAGCGACGCACCCTGACGCCGTCACGACTGTCGTCTCCCGAGGCGGGCGGGAGACGGAACCGCCGCACGCCCAGCACACGGGCGAGACGCGGCTCGTGGACGACCGGAGCCTCGTCGCGGGCCCACTGTGTGTCGGCACCGTCGAGACCGCAGACGATGAACGACTCCTGCTCCACAGCGATCAGTGCCCCCACACCGTACGTGGTGACGGCCTGGGCGCGGCGTACCGTGCCGCGGCGGGGCAGGCTGTGGGCCGGTGCCGCGGAACCGTCGGCGCCACGTCGGCGGCGGGGAGGGGGTGGGGTCATCGGGATGCCTCCATGAACAGGCCGGACTCGGCGTCGACGTCGCGGAGGGACCACAGGGTCTCCCACGCCTCGACGTCCTCCAGTGCGTCGTTGTAGGACTTGAGCAGCGAGGGCGTACGGCGCCCACGCCCGGGTTCGTAGTGGAGGCCGCCGTGCACGGCAGCCTCCTCGAGCCACCAGTCGACGAACTCGTCGAAGGCGGCCGCCACGTGGGCGACCTCGCTGTCGGCAGTCTCCTCCGGAGAGATCCTCCGAACCCGTTCGAGGATCGTCGGCCGGATCCGTTCCACCAGCTCGTGGTGGAAGTGGTCGATGTCCCCTGCGGCGGCGTCGGCCCGAGCGGCAGGGATCAGGATGCGGGCCAGGGCGACGATCACCGCGTGCAGACCCCGGTCGCGGGCACGGGCCGAGAACGGCGTCACCGAGGTGGACTCGACCTCTCGATACAGGGCGGAGTGGAAGTGCTGGAAGTTCTCGTAGTGCGAACGGTCGCGCGAGCGGCCCGCGTTGAGCATCACGGCGACCAGACCGGGGTGGGCACGACCGACGCGGCTGGTGGCCTGGATGTACTCGGCGGTGGTCTGCGGCTGACCCATCACGGCCATCAGACCGAGTCGGTCCACGTCCACGCCGACAGCGATCATGTTCGTGGCCAGCAGCACGTCCACCACGTCGCGACCCGGCAGACGCCGCTCGATCTGCTTCAGGCGGGTCGGGATGTCGCTGGCGTCGACCCGGCTCGTCAGCTCGGAGTAGTTGCCGACGGAGCGGGCCCCTGATCCGTCGCGGTCGGCAAGGTGCTCCAGGTAGGACACGACGTCGTCATGGACCTGCAACTCGGCGGCGGAGAGCAGCCGCAGGCTGTTGAAATAGCCGACCAGGGTCCAGTACGCGTCGCGGACCTCCTCGGTCGTGTCGGCACGCATCGCCTGATGCAGCAGGGTGGCATAGGTGCGGATCAACAGCGTGGACTGGCTGGTGCCGGGCGCGAGCAGGCCCACGTACCGACGGGACGCCTTGTCCCCTGCGGCCGTCTCCACAGCGAACCAGGAGTCACGGGCGTCCAGACCGGCGGGCGGGAACTGACGCACCTCACGACAGAACAGGGCTTTGCCCTGGTCCGCGGCGCGGCGGATCGTCGCGGTCGAGGCGATCACCTTGGGACGGTCGGCGAGCACGTCGACGGCCGTCTCGTACAGGCCGGTCAGGGTTCCCAAGGGGCCGGAGATCAGGTGCAGTTCGTCCTGCACGATCAGCTCCGGGGGCGGGGTTGCATCCTGACGGTCCCGGTTGAAGAGGGCAGCCGTCTGCGCGCGCCACGGCATCGAGGCGAACTTGTCCACGGTGGCGATCACCAGGGTGGGTCGGGCCCGGTACACCGTCTCGTCCACGAGGTGGACGGGCAGCCCCCCGGAGAACGCGCACCCCGTGCCGGGGCACCGCACGTCCATCCGGACGGCCTCCGCATCGACCGCGTAATGGTGGGCGTCGAGCACGGTCCCGCACCACGGGCAGGCGTGCAGCTGCACCGGGTTCTCCTTCTGGAGCACCTTTCCGGAGCGGGCCGCCCCGAGCTGCCGGGCGGCGACCTCCAAGGTGTTCGGGGTGGCTGAGCGACCCACCCACATGCCGAGCGAGATCTCCTCGTGGCCCAGCTCCGCCGGGTTGTCGCGACGCATCTGCTCCATCGCGCAAATCAGGATCGCGGCGCGCTCGAACTGCTGAAGGGTGAGCAGCCGCAGCGTGTACCGCATCAGGACGGTGACACCACCGCCCGCCGCACCGAGGCGCTTGCGGCGCAGGAAGGTGGTCAACGCGATCAGACCGAGGTACGCCTCGGTCTTGCCGCCACCGGTGGGGAACCACAACAGGTCGGACACACCCCGGTCGGGGTGCTCGTGGTCGTCGACCCCCGCCAGGCACAGGAGCACGAAGGCGATCTGGAACGGACGCCAGCGCGCGGACGCGAGGTCCGGCTCGCCGACCCGGCCCTTCCTGACCCAGGCACTGCGGGCACGCTGGGTCGCCATCGCGCGGTTGGCCAAGCGGAACGCCCACATGAGGTCGGGCTTCTCCCGCAGCAGTGCCACACCCGTACGGATCCGTTCCAGCGCCTCCACGCAGGCGTCGACCTGCTGGGACGCGGGCTCCTCGTGGGGGGTCCCGGCAAGCGCGGCAGCCTCGATGCGCTTGCGTTCGATCCACCGCTCGTAGCCCGCGGCCAGCTGATCCAGTGCGGCGATCACCTCTGCGTCGGGGGCCTCGGCGAGGCCCAGCATGGTCAGGGCGTCGGCATCGATCTCCGGGTTGGAGTCGGTGAGCAGCACCTCGTGCGTGGGCACGAACTCGGTCCGCACCTCCACCACACCCGCAGGCACCACATCGGTGAGGCCGACCGCCGGCGGGGTCCAGTCCCACACCGCCGCGCAGCCGTGCCCGGTGGCGAACGTGGGCGCGTGCCGATGCAACAGCCTGCTGGTCCTCAGTTCGGGGTCCACGGCGGCGAAGGCGGCGGGGCGCTCCACGAAGGCGGTCCCACCGTTCGCGGCGCGGACCGTGAGCCCGGTCTGGAACAGGGCGAAGGCGTCCTGGAGTTCCCGCTCGCCCACCTTCTGGATGTTGACCAGGGTGACCGTGACGGTGACGGTTCCCGTCTCCGGCGACGGGCGGCGCACGAGCACCTCGAGCCTGGCCGTGCCGTCCATCAGGTCACGTGAGGCGCCGCGTCCGGGGTACGTGAGGTCGACGACGGTGTCCGGCAGGTCGAGCTCCACCCGACGCCAGCGCTCCCGCTGGTCGGCCGTCGTGCGGGCCTCGCTGCGACGGGCCGGCACCTTGCGACCGTCGGCGTCCTCGGGCTCGTACACCGCAGCGCGTGCCGACACGACGATCTCGCGGCACACGGCCATGTCGACGGCGAACGTCAGGCCGACCGTGGACGGGCGCCGCTGACCGGCGTTGGGCCGCTCGGCGACGGGCTCGGACTCGTCGAGACTGTCCGCCCCGGTCACCGGTTCCCCGTCCAGTCCCTCCTCCTCGGCGGCGTCCTCCTGGAGACGAAGTCCGGCTGCCGCGTCCGCCGGGCGGGGGAAGAGCACCCCGATGGGGTACCGGGTGATCGGTGCGTCCTGGTCCAGCACCTCGTCCCGGTCCTCGGCGGAGGCGTCGGTGTCGGGGCCCAGCAATTCCCGGCGGAGGCGCGCCACCAGATCCTCCCGGACCTCGTAGTGCGCAGCGTGCGGCCCTGCGTGAATGGTCATTCCTGCTCCTCCTCGGCCCGGACGGAGTGCCGGAACCGTCCGATTCCGCTGATGCGGGGGGCGATCCACACTCCGTGGTCGCCCAGCCCCGCGTTGGCTCCGGCGGCGGTGCTGCCGGCGACCGACTCCAGACAGTCGATGCGCAGGCCGGTGATCTCCTGGGGCCATCGCAGGTCCCAGGTCGTGCCGACCTTCAGGACGGAGTACAAGGCACTTCTGAAGGCTTCCGACGCTTCCCCGATCTCCCGTCCCTCGTGCAGCAACGCATAACGGGGACTCTGGTCGGGGCCCATGGGGAGGGTGTCGCACAGGCGGAACGTCACCGCGTTCCCGGGCGCCACCCGCTCCAGCAGGTACGCCTGGACGGCAACGGCGTCGTTCAGGGCGTCGGCCGGCTGCTGGGCGCACACGTCGCCCGCCCGCACTTCGATCCCGTCCCGGCGCCACTTGTGTCGCGGGTTGGGGACCCCCCGGTACCAGCGTCCGGTCGGCCGGTGCTTGAGCACCGTGGCCGTGTCCGGTGCGGCGATGCGGTACAGATCCTCCCGCGCCCTCGTCATCGCGACGTACAGGGCCCGGGTCTCCCCCGGCACGTCGAGGTCGTCGGCGCGGCGACGCAGCTCGGCCACGGAAGGCGGGGCGAGGAGCACGACGCGGTCGAACTCCAGGCCCTTGGAGCGGTGCACCGTGGACACGACCACGCGGGCCGGTTCCGGGTCGGCCAGTTCCTCGGGGAACCGACGCTCCACCACCAGTCGGCGCAGCCGCGTCACGTCGACCGTGCCCCGACCGGCACCTCGCGCGCCCACGCGCAGGGCCCGCCACACCCTGTCCAGGTCGGTGCCCTCGGGCAGCGGTGTCCCACCGAGCAGGTCGCGCAACCGTCCCTCGGTGAGGGTCGCGGACCCGGTGCGGCGCAGCAGCTCGGCGGCCCAGTACGGCACCGGACGGTCCTGGAGCGAGCGCCGCAGGACGTGCGGTACGCCCTGGGTGTGCAGCAGCTCCGAGACGAGCAGTGCCTGCCGGTTGTCACGGGTCAGGACCGCGCAGGTGCCGGGAAAGGACCGAAGTGCGTCCAGGGTGAAGGGGTCGGTGAGCGGGCCCAGGTCGGGAAGGTCGAGCAGCAGCTCCCGCAGCTCCCCGTGGAGCCGTTCGGCCGCCACGTCCGCGCCCTCGGGGGCACTGCCGATGCCCTGGACGGCGGGACCGAGCGGGAGCGCAGTACGTGCTTCGGGAGTGACGGCGCGGAAGTTCCGGGTCAGCTCCAGCTCCACCAGGTCGTCGGCGTAGGAGCGACGCACCCAGCGCAGGAAGAGATCGGCGCGGTCGGCGTACTCGGCAGGATCCTCGATCTGGAAGTCGTAGATCGCCTGGGCCGAGTCTCCGACCAGCGTGAACCCGCAGGTGTCCTGGAGGTTGTCGAGCAGCGACTCCACCAGCTCCCGGCGCACGCCGACCAGGTCCTGGACCTCGTCGACGATCACGTGGGCGGGCGGACCCCACTCCAGGCGCGCCAGGTCGCCCTTCTCGATGGCCTCGGTGGCGGCCCGGATGCGTTCGTCGAAGCTGCGCGCCGGCCAGTCGTCGTCCGGGCGTGCCTGCAGCAGCAGGGAGTACGCCCATGAGTCGAAGGTCTGCACGCGCACCCGCCGGGCGTGCTCGCCGTACCGGGCGATCCGGTCCTTCAGCTCGCGGACGGCGGCCCGGGAGAAGCTGAGGACCAGCAGCTCGGAGGCCTCCAGTGCCTCGTCGGGGTCGGTGTGGCCGACGAGCGCGTCCATGCGGCGGACCAAGGTGTGGGTCTTGCCCGATCCCGCTCCGGCGGTGACCAGCAGCCGGGTGTCCCAGGGCTGGTCCACGACGGCCTGCTGCTCGGGGGTGAGGACGGGGCCGTCCTCGGTGGACAAGGTCACTTCCTGCTCCACAGGTGCTCGAACTCGGTGAAGGCGAGGGCGGTGTCGAAGTTCCGGATGGTGTCGCGGACGTTGAGGATCAGGCAGGTGTCCTTGCCACCGTTGCGGGGCCCCCGCAGTCCGCGTCCGATCATCTGCTGGTAGACGTTCGGGCTGTAGACGGGTCGGGCGACGACGACGGCGCGGGTGGCGGGGGCATCGAAGCCCTGGGTGAGGACGCCGTAGTTGGTGAGCACCCGTACCTTTTCGTCGCGGAAGTCCTGGACACGGGCCCTACGGTCGCTGTCCGAGGTGGTGGAGTCCACCGAGGACGCGGAGATCCCCCGGTCCTTCAGACGAGCCGCCAGGTACTTGGCGTGCTCGACCGAGGTGGCGAACACCAGGACCGGCCAGTCCTGCGGCATCGCCTCGATCTCGGTGAGGATGCGGCGGCTGCGGTCGTGGTCGTCTGCCAGCCGCTGCTCGGCCGCCTTGGACAGCAGACTCAGCTGCTCGGCGGTCTCCCGCTCCTGGCGGGACAACTCGATGGTGCCGCCGGTGAGCTCGCGGTGCTCGACCCGCGCCAGCACCCCCAGATCCTGGAGGTGGCCGTAGGCGTCGTCGGAGGGGAAGACGCCCTCGTCCAGCCGGCGCGCGCCGAACCGGTTGACCAGGCGGCGGGTCTCCTCCTCGTTGCGGCCGCGGAACGGCGTCGCGGTGAGGCCCAGGAGGTGTCGCTCGGTCCGGTGCTGCGTCAGCCCGAGCGTGCCCAGGATGTCCGTGTAGCGCGGGCCGGTGGCCACGTGGGCCTCGTCCACCACGACCAGGGCGGCCTCGCGCAGCCAGGCGTAGCGGTCGGTGTCCAGGCACACCTGGAGCTTGGCGTCCGTGGCCACGACGAGCTGCGGTCCGTCGGCGACCGGGGCAGCCTCGTTCGAACTCCACAACCGGTTGATCGTCAGGCGCGCCTGCGCGCCGGCCTTGCTCCACACGAACTGCCAGCTCTGGACGGCCTGTTCGCACAGCTCCTCGGTCTGTGCGATCCAGAGGATCGGGCCGTTCAGATCAC
This sequence comes from Streptomyces sp. WAC06614, assembly GCF_003949795.1. Lineage (GTDB taxonomy): Bacteria > Actinomycetota > Actinomycetes > Streptomycetales > Streptomycetaceae > Streptomyces. The sequence goes on along the minus strand of NZ_RPRY01000005.1, from coordinate 52,656 downwards.
CTGCCTGCTTCGCCCAACGGATGACCGCCTCGGCGGTGACCCGGGTCTTGCCGGCACCGGTGGGCAGCGACAGCATGGCGCGCTGTGGAGCCAGCCGGTCCAGCATCTCGAAGATGTTGAGGGCGAGTCGCTCCTGGTACTCGTGCAGGCGCGGGAAGTCACGGGGGCCGTCCACCGTCAGGCTCTGGTCCAGCGACGGGATCCGGTAGCCCGCGAAGGGTGCCGGCAGGTCGAGGTCGGCGACGAAGGAGACGGCTGCCGAGCCGCCCGTGTAGGACGACGGGGCGCTCGGGAAGCGCTCCTGGATGTCGCGGGCGTGGATCTTGAGCACGGCGTCCTCGTGCGCGTTGAACGCCATCTGCGCGATCCGGCGCCCTGAGGGTTCCTGCCCGCCGAGCTCCTGACGCTCGGCCTCCATCAGTCCTGCGGGCAGCCGGTCGCGCAGCGCCTCCGCACCGATCAACAGTTCCAGCTTGGCCGTCACGTCCTCGGCGTCACGGATCGCCTTCAGCTCGGACCTCACCTTCTGGTCCTGCTCCTGGCGGGCCTGGGCCTCCAGCACCGTACGGCACCCCGCTTCACCCATGCGCAGTCCGAGCTCGCGGTCCACGGCACGGAGCGTGCCGAGCCGGTCCAGCGAGTCCACGACCTTGACCACGTTGCCTTCTCGGGCACTCTCCAGCGACTTCGCCCGTGCGCCGTGCGGAGTGCGGACGACCTCTTCGAGCGTGGCGCAGCGCAGCAGCGAGTACGTGGTGACGGCAGCTCCCATCTTCTGGCGCAGCGTGGGGAACTCCTCGGACAGCGGCACCGCCTCCACCGTCGCCTCGTGCCGCGTCTCCCGGCTCACCGCCGCGTCGTAGCGCAGCATGTGCCACTGCTCGACCATGAGGTCGGCCGACTCCTGGTCCGGCATCAGCAGCGCCGGGACCCGTTCGGCCCGGAGCGAGCGGTACTCCTCGGGGTTCGCGGCGACCGCGATCTCGCCGTCCTCGCGGCTGTCCCAGGTGTCGCCGATCCGGCATCGGGTGAGGACACCGTCGGGGAAGTCGATCGCCAGTCGGGTCAGAAGGGCGTACGTGGAGCCCACGAAGGCGTCGTCCTCGCTCTCCTGGAGCTTCTCCACGAGCTGTTCCCACTGCTCCGGGCGGACCTTCTCCACGCTGTCGGCGAGTTTCAGCTTCCGGGCCTTCTCGATGCTGACCGAGGCCACGGGCAGCACGTCGCGGTAGGCGGCGAGCTGGGGGCCCACCGCCTCCTTGAGGGGCTTGACGCCCTGGGACGTCTCGACGCGGCCGTGTCGGGAGAGCATCCACCGGATCGGCGACGCGGCCTGCTGCCGGGTGGAGACCTGAGCGCCGATCTGCAGCGTCCAGTTCTCGATCAGCCCTTCCTCCGGGAGCACGCGCAGGAAGGCTGCGCGGGCCTGTTCGGAGAGCCGGGGAAGGAGGTGCAGGGGCCCGCCGACGGCCGCTCCGTCGACCTTGGTCCGGGCCAGGGTCGGCCGACCGGCCCGGTCGTCGAGCCGGCGGCAGTAGGCCGCGTGGACGGCCTCCCGGTACTCCTCGAACCAGGCCTCGCCCTCCGGCCGGTGCCCGAGGCTCGGGCGCTCGCGCAGTCCCACCTCGCGGAAGAAGGCCATGTCGTCGGAGTGGAAGCCCATGTCCACCGCGATGCCGGGGTCGCTCTGCGCCGTGACGACGGCACCCGGGAGCATGCAGTCGCGCATGGTGCGGAAGCCGGCGTCGGCGGTGCGCACCATGAGCGTGTTCCTCGCGTCGGGCACCCGAGCGATCACCTCGTGACCCACGGCAGCGGTACCGGCCTGGTGGAACAGCTCCCAGAACCGGGTCCACTCCTGCGGCCCGTAGGCGCCGAAGCCCTGGTCCAGGACGCTCAGGAACCGCCCTCGGACGTCGGCCTCCTGGATCCCGAGGACGGTCAGCTCGGACGACAGCGTCGGGTCGTCGGACAGGGCGCGGTCGACATAGACCAACGACTCCCGCAGGCCGTCCTCCTCGGTGCGCCGGAAGACCTTTCCGCGTACCGGAGCGACGAGACCGGCCTCCTCCGTGAGGACGATCCTGGCGGTGCGCGCCTCCTCCGCGCAGGGTGCGTTCGACGTGACCATGTCGGCGACGATCCGGATCGCGGTCGCCGAGGCCTTCGCCGAGCCGTCGGAGACGAGCGCCTCCAGCCACTCGCGCACCGTTGCGCGCGGCCGGCCGGCCGCGGCGAGCACGTGCTGGATCTTGCCGGAGCGCAGGTCCGTCGCCTCGACCGAGGGGTGCACCCAGTCGCGTGGCCGGCCGGCGTACGAGTGCCAGATCCGCAGCCAGCGGTTGAGCAGGGTCCGGTCCTTCCCGAGGTCGGGGTGGATGTTCAGATCAGCGGGAACCCGCAGGATCCCGTCCTGGTCGGGCAGCGACGGACGTACCGCGGCGGCTGCCCAGATCTGTTCCGTGAGCAGACGGTCGGCCCAGCTGATGACCTCCACGCCCTTGGTACGCCCGGGCAGCAGCGGGAGGTACGCGCCGGGGTCCTCCTCGGGGGCCAGCTCCGGGAGCGACTCGACCACCAGTCGTGCCGCGACCTGGATCATCTCGACGTTGAAGGGTGAGGAGTCCAGCAGGTTCTGCCGGTCCTCGTTGGTCTTCCAGGCGCCGTTCAGGATGCCGCTGAGGGTCATCTCGTACTTGGTGGGGAAGAAGGACCAGAACCTGCCGCGCCCGCGTGCGTCGGCGGCGCTGAGCAGGCCGCTGCCCTCGTCCCGGCGGTAGGCGGGCACGGCCCAGGCCACGTCGATGGACACCCGGTCGTGCAGCTCCCCCGCGTCCCGGCGGGCGGTCACGGTCGGCTCGTGGGTGTGTGTGAACACCTGCCACCGGGACGTGGTCGTCGGCCGGCCGACGCGCTCCTCGTGGATCGTTCGCCGGCTGCCGACATGCTCGGCACGAAGAGCCCGACGGACACCCCGGTGGGACCTGCGGTCCTCCAGGACCACCTCGCCCACGTGCGGGGAGAACAGATGGAATCCGGTGGGGAACTCCTCGCGCGTCTCGTGACTGGCCCTGCCCTGGTGGCCGTGCATGTCCTTGCCCAGCCGTTCGGCCGCTCCCGGCAGGAGCGGAAGTCGGACGACCGTCGTGGCCCACTGCAGCAGTTCGTCCAGCGTCCGGTCCGCTTGCCGTTCCGAGGCCATGTCCAGCTGGCGGGCCATGCGCAGGACGGGTGCCTCGAAGTCCTCGCCGTGGTGCTCCCGTACGCCGGGGACGTTCCTGATCAGCTCGTACGACCAGGTCCGGTCGAAGCCGAAGCTGCCGGTGCGGCTGAAGAATTCGGGGGTGTCGGTGACCACGAGGACCGACTTGACGCCCACGCCGAAACGTCCGATCTGCCCTCCGCGTTTGCGGGACATGCTCATGCGCAGGATGGTCTCCGCGCCCTCGGGGGTCACGGGGGTTCCTTGGTTGGCGCAGTACAGGTGACTTTCCGTGAGGACGACCTGGATTCGACCGCCGGGCTCCTCCCGGATCTCGTCGGCCGCGTTCTGGACCAGCTCGAACAGCTGCCGATCGCCGTAACCGCCTTGTGTGATGCGGCGTTCGCCGTTGGCGTGCTCAGGGATCAGGCCCGGATCGACACGGTAGGTCTCCAGGACACGAAGGGACTGCTCGACAACGGTGCGGATCACAGGGGACTGCAGGTCGGCCACGAATGGTTCCACTTCAAGACCAGGGGCGGGCAGGGAGGGACGACGGGCGTGTCGTCAACGAGCAGATGGTGCAGTGGACATGCGGCTGGAGACGCACCTGGTGGGCGACCGGGTTCCAGGTCGTCACGCGGGGATGCTGCAGGCGAGGCAGGAAGGGGTCCGCGCAGGCCGTTCTGAATTCCAGGGGGGAATTCCGGTCGGCTTGGCGGAAATGAGGGTCCTCCGACGTTCGGGTCCGGGCACCGCGGAAAGCTCCCCCGTTTCGTCGCTCGCAGCGCCCCCGCGACGACACCTCAAGACACAACTGTGCCCTGGTGAGGGAGAAGTTGCCCCCAACTACTGTCGGGACGACCGGGATCGACCTAACCACGGGAGCCACGACATGCACAAGGGGATCGAGCAGGATTCAGGGCATCGGAACCGCAATTCGGCACGTCTGAGATGGAATTCGAAGTTCCCTTTCCATGTGGCCCGAACAGCAGCCGGATAGCAGCTTCCTGACTGTCAAACAGCCTTTGACAAGCCGACCATGGCGTCAACAGCGGTGCGGTACGGTTCTCCCACCCCGTGGGACGAGCAGAGGCAGGTGGGACGTGAAGGCGGCTGAGGACTTCGGCCCCTGGCTGGCACGCCAGCTGAGGAACGCCAGGAAGAGCCAGACCGATCTGGCGGACGAACTGGGCATGACCCGGGCCGCCGTCTCGGCCTGGATCGTGGGCCGCTCGGTCCCTCGCGACGAGACGATCAGGCGTATCGCAGAGGTGCTCGGCACGGACCTGGAGACCATCCACACGCGCAGCACCGACGCCCAGGCAGGGCTGCCCGTGTCGTGGTACCACCGGCCGGCCCACGCCGACGGCGGGCGCGAGTACGGCAATGCCGCCGCATTCGCCTTCGAGGCCGATGTCTCCGTCCTCGCCCGCGAGGCCACCCAGAACAGCCTCGACGCACGCCTCGATCCCGCAGAGCCCGTCCGGGTCCGCTACACCCTGCACGAACTCACCGGCGAAGCCCTGGCCCGCTTCCTGGAGGCCATCGACTGGGAGCGCTTGGTGCCGCACTACGAGGCGCTCACCGGCGAGGGCGGAAGGCAGGGCAAGGTCTCACGGACGATCTCGGCCGGTCTGCGCGACATGTACCAGCACGACCGACTCGTACTGCTCCGGGTCGACGACTACAACGCCACCGGCCTCACCGGCGGCGACTACGACAACGGGCTCTTCGCCGCCGTCGTCCGCCGACAACTGGACAGCCACAAGAAGGACTCCGGGGCGGGCGGCTCCTACGGGCTGGGCAAGGCCACGCTCTGGGGCACCAGCCGGCTCGGGCTCGTACTGATCAACTCCACCCTCTCAGAACCCCATGAAGGCCGCACCGAGCGCCGTCTGATCGGCCGGCTCGACCTGCCCTGGCGCGAGGTCGACGGCCAGGAGTTCGCAGGCCCCGCCTGGTTCGGACGCCCAGACCCGGACGCCAGGTCCGCGGATGTCGCCCGGTCCTGGTGGGCCGACGAGGAGACCGTCGAGCAACTCCACCTCACCCGGGAGAGTGCGTCCCCGGGTACTTCCTTCCTCATCGTCGGCGCCCACGACGTCGCCAGCCTGGTGTCCCCCGTCGCCACCCTCGACGAGGATGCGAGCGCCGAGGACGACGACTCGGTCCACCGCATGCACGCCCGCCTCGTCGAGGCGCTAGGCCGCAACTTCTGGGCGGCGATGACCGGCGGCGGCGACCACAAGCCGCACCTGGAGGCGTCCGTCCGCACATGTCGCAACGGTGAGGTCCTCATCGCCGAGGAGCGCGTGGACCCGACGGTCACCCAGCCCTCCCGCACCCGCGCCCTGCGCGCCTTCCTGGAGGGCGACACCGTCGACCGCCTCACCGCGCCCGGCCAGGTCGCCCGTGCCACCGTGCAGCTGAACGTGCCCCTGCACGGTGGTCAGGTGCGCGGCGGCGTGCCCCACGACGCGGTGCTCCTGGTGACGCACGCCGAGGACGCCGACGGTCGCCCCAACCGGCTGGTCTCCATGCGGGGCAACCGCATGACCGTCAGGGACAGCCCGGTCACCAACGTGCCGGTCGGCACCAATCCCTTCCAGGCGGTGCTCCTCACCGGCCGGGCAGCAGGACGGGACGTCCCCGGCGCCGAGGAGGCCGAGGAGTTCCTGCGCGCCTCCGAGCCGCCCGAGCACGACAAGTGGGGTCAGACGGAGGAGCTCCGTCTCGTCTACTCGCCCTCCGCCTACCGGCGCATCGCCGCCCTGACCGCTGCGGCCAACAACGCGGTGCGCGAGCTGGTCGCCGTTCCCCGGGCGAAGCGCCGCAGCGGCGGCGAGGCCAAGATCGCCGGACGGCTCAAACTGGGCGGCACCCCTGCGCGAAAGGGCCGCCCCGCAGGAACCGCCGCCCTGCCCGAACTGGACAACGTGGACGCGCTGGTCGACGAGGACGGAGCCTGGTCGGTCACCGTCGACCTGCGGGTGTCGGCCGGGGTCGACACGGACCGTCCCGTCCTGCCGGTCGCCAAGTTCGACGTGCGGTCCGGCCCGCGACCCACCGCACCCTGGAAGGACCTGGTCGCCATCAGCGGCTGCGAGGTGGTCGACGGCGCCCTGAGCCTCGTCCCCGGCGCCCGCAAGGCCGTCTTCCGGGGCATCACCGACGTGTCCCGCCACCCGGTCCGGGCCCACCTCACCGGACTCGTCGTCGAACTCCGTACCGGAAAGGGGGAGCAGGCGTGAAGGTCTACCCCTACCGGCGGCTCACCGGCAACCTGTCCTGGCGTGTCGAGAGCGCCCAGCTCAAGGCCGAGGGCGAGCCCTGGGAGGACGTGGAGAGCAAGTACGTCTCCACCGTCGAGCGCGTCGTGGCCCTGGGACCCGACGAGGACCGCCCCGACTGGGCACAGGCGCGCCTTCGCCTCACCGCCGGCCTGCCGGCCAGGGCGACGGACCCCACGGGACCCTGGCAGGACGTGAAGGTCCTCGCCGTTCTCACCGAGCGCGCCACCAACCTGCGGACGTCCGTCGAGCTGTCGCCGACCTCCGAGGACGGGCGCGAGCGGACCGGCGAGCTGTACCTCCACCGCAACGACCTGCTCGACCGCGCCTCCCTCACCGTGCACGTCGTCGCCAGCGTGGGGGGCGTCCCCGGTCGGGTGATCGCCACCTCCGACGTCGAGTGGTTCGTCGACGTCATCGAGGCCACCCCCGCGCTCGCCCGCGAACTCGACGTCAAGATGGTCGGCTTCGCCTCGGGGGCCAGCCGGCTCCACCGGTTCCGCGACTCCCCCTGGCTCGTCGACACGACCGGGCGCATCCCGGCCGTACGGGTCAACACCGACTTCGAAGGTCTCGGCGACCTGATCGGGGCGGACGGCGGCAACGGTGCGGAGAAGACGGTCCGGGAACTGCTGCTCGCCCAGATGTGCTCGGAGGTCTGGACGGCCGTCTTCCACTCCGCCGTCGCCGACCTGGAGATCGAGGAGGACGGGACCCCTCTGTTCCCGCACGGCTGGCAGGGCGAGGTGCTGCGGGAGATGCTCCCCGACATGTACCCGTCCCACGAGGCGGAGGACGCTCTCCGCGAGGTTCACACGGCCCGCACCGGGACCTCCGCCACCGGCTGGGGGGAACTCCAGCCCCGGATCCACTTCGCCGCCTCCCGGCGCGCGGGTGTCCCTCGGACGCTCTCCACGACCATTCGCGACCTGGAACGACTCACACAGGGGGACGACGCATGACCGACCGGCCCAGCCACCTCCCGGAGCGCCTCGCACTGCTCCCCAACGCGGACGCTGCGGAATTCCTCACCGAGGGACTGCTCACCGGCCACGAGGACGTGCCGAGCATCAAGCTCAACCAGGTCGCACAACCACTGCCGCACGCCGATCGGCGCGGCGATCTGCAGCCCGTCCGGGACCTGGCCGAAGACGCCATGGCCTACTGCCGGAACAACGGGCTGAAGGCCACACAGGCCGATGCCTGGCTGGCCCCCCGCCTGCACGCCGCCCTCAGGCTCACCCGCCGAGAGGCGGCCGACCCCGGTCTGTGGAACTACCTGGCCCTCGGGGTCGCCCCGGACTACGTGGTCTGGCGACACCTCACGGAGCCCAAGGACGGCAAGGAAGGCAAGGCCGCAAAGGTGGCCACGGAGCGCTTCCGGGGGCAGTACCACAAGCAGGCCTTCGCGCGCCTGTGGTGGGCTGCCGAGCTGTTCCGCGACGGCCCACACTACGACCCCGTGGTCACGGCCTGCGGCAACCAGGACATCCTCAACTCCGCCCTGCGCCTGTCCGTGATCAACCACCGCCCCACCGCGCAGGCGATCGTCCGGCTCGTCGACAAGGGCGTGGTCGGCACGGGGCGTGAGGTCAACGCACTCGTGGGAGCCGTCAACGTGTCGGCGGCCACGCTCATGTACGACGTGATCGCACCTGACGCCGAACGCGAGTCCCGCCCGCTGCTCGACTGGATCGACGAGGCCGAGACCGCCCGCCAGGTCTCACGGAACGCCCTGCCGTCCGGCCCCGACGAGGAGCGGGCACCGGAACTCTCCGTGAGCACGTTGGTGGACTACTTCTCCGACCTCTTCGCGGACGCGCGGGTCCGCGGACGGGACGAGCCGGAGGAGCCGGAAGGAGAGGACTGATCCTTCGGCTCCGGGCAGTCGGGACCGCAGCCGTCCGGGGCGCCGCAGCCTTCCTTGCGCAGCGTGGCGCGGTCCTCCTCGGTGGCGATGCGCCAGTCCTCCCTGAGCCCTTCCTCCGGCGGGAGCGGCAGCGACAGGGCCGCAGCGAGCACGTGCATCCCGAACAGCGGGGGCACGGCATTGCCGACCTGCTGCGACCGGTCACCGCCCTCCCAGGGGTAGTTGGGCGGGAAGGTCTGGAGAATGCCGGCTTCGGTGATGGTCAGGCGGTCGGGATCGGGCTGGGTGCTGCTCTGCGGGTACCGGACGGCGTTGCGGGAGACCTTCCCCGTCACCGTGAAGGACGGCTGGCGGTCCGTTCGGATGCCCCGCTTGCTCGGGTCACCGCCGCTTCCGTAGTTCGACCTGATCTCGAACGGTGCCCTCAGGCCGCCGGGTCTGCCCGCCGTCGCCCGGGCGAGCACCTCACCCATCGCGACCCAGGGCCGGGGCGTCGGGTCGGTGCCCTTCTCGGCAGGCAGTGTCGCCGCCGGGTCGTCAGGGCCGCCCTGGACGGGATTGCGCAAGTTGTAGGCGTGGTGCGTCGCGACGGGCAGCGGAGGGACTCCGTGCTCCTGGAGCCGCGCGATCAGGATCGTCCTGCGGCGGGTCTGGGGGACTCCGTAGGCCTCGGTGTGCAGGGTCTTGACCGCGGCGACCTCGTACGGCACCCGTGATCCGTCCGGGCGCGGCAGCCCCTCCTTCAGAGCACTCCGGTAGACCTCCCAGAGCTCCTTGACCTGCGGTACCTGCTCCAGGACGATCACGTCGAAGGGGCGCCCCGACCGGTTGTCGGAGTGGAGGGCCTTGATCGCGTACCGAAGGGGCTCCAGGACCAGCGCGGTCCGTGGGTCGCCCCCCTTGCTCTCCAGTTCCTTCAGCTCGGCGTCGATGCCCTCCTCGTCGACGCGGCCCACGACCAACTCGTGGACGAGCCTCTTGACCTCTTCCAGGGCCTTGCGCCCGGCACCGTTGCCGGCGACCGAGTACGTCTGGCACGGCGGGCCACCGGCCAGTACGTTCAGCTCCTTGGGCAGGTCCTCGAACCGGCGCTGCCGTACGGCGCTGACGTCGGCGTGCCACGTCGCAAGTCCGGCCATGTAACGCGTCTCACACGCGTCCTTGTCCCATTCGATGCCGAGCGACGGTACGTCGAGCATGTGCGCGGCTACGTCGAGACCACCCGGACCAGCGAAAAGATCCAAAATGTATGGATTCTCAAGAATTCGAGAGGCTGCGTCCGAGCTGGTCATGTGGCGAAAGTTTAGCCTGCGGCAACCGATGCGAGACACGAAGCCGAGCCCTCCACCTCCCGGCCGCCCGCCCGTCACCGACAGCCGGCCGAGAAATGGCAGCAAAACGCACGATACGCCACCGTCACCAGCCCTGTGCAGGAGCCGACTTGCCGGACGTCCTGAGCCCCCCCGCCCGCAGCGCTTCGGGGCGGACCGCCTCAGCGGCCCGTGGTGACGACCATGCGGAAGCGGGCCTTTCCGGTGGTCATGCGGTCGACCGCGGCGGCCGTCGCCTCCAGGGGGACCTCCTCGGTCCAGGCGCGTACGCCGGTCTGGGCGGCGAAGCGCAGGGTGTCCTGGGTGTCGACGGCGGCGCCGGAGGAATGGGCGGAGATCCTGCGGTCGCCGTGCATCAGCTGAAGCCCGGTGATCTTGAGCTGGTCGGGCGAGACGCCGACGATGATCAGTTCGCCGCGGCGGCCGAGCCCGTCGACGGTGGCGGACATGGCGTCCGCGTCGGTGACGGTGGCCAGGACGACCTTGGCCCCGCCGAGCGCCTGGAGCTGCTCGGCGACGGCGCCCCCGGTGCTGTCGACGTAGTGGGCGGCGCCGAGCTGTCGGGCCAGGTCCTTCTTCTCCTGGCCGCGGGCGACGGCCACCGTACGGAATCCCATGGCGCGGGCGAACTGCACGCCCAGGTGCCCGAGTCCGCCCACGCCCAGGACGGCCACGGTGTCGCCGGGGCGGGCCGCCGAGCGGCGCAGGGCGTTGAAGACGGTGACGCCGGCGCACGCGAGCGGGGCGGCCTCGACGGCGGTCAGCTCGTCGGGGATCGCCGCCAGCGCCATGGCGGGCACGACGACGGAGTCGGCGTAGCCGCCCGGGTAGGCGGCGCCGGGCACCGCCAGGTCGGGGCACAGGATGGCGTCGCCGTCCCGGCAGGCGTCGCAGTGCCCGCAGCTCCCGCCGTACCAGCCGATGGCGACCCGGTCCCCGACCTGCCGGCCCTCCACCCCCGCGCCGAGGGCGTCGACCCGGCCGGCGATCTCGTGGCCGGGCGTGACGGGGAACGTGGTGCCCGGTAGGGCCCCGGCGGCGACGAGGAGGTCGGAGTGGCAGACCCCGCACGCCTCGACCGTCACCCGTACGGCGCCCGGACCGGGCTCGACGGCGGCGACCTCGGTCAGCCGGGGGACGGCCCCGGGCTCGGGGACCCGTACGGCGCGAAGGGGGCCGGTGGGAGCGGCCGCGGCGGCCCGGGCAGAGGGAGAAGCAGAAGCAGACATCGGGTGATCCTTCGCAGCAGGGGGCAGCAGCGACTGTCGCCGCGTTGCGGTGCGTCCATCGGGCCTAGCCGAGGGCGCGGTCGAGGTTGAAGGCGGCGCTGATCAGGGAGAGGTGGGTGAACGCCTGCGGGAAGTTGCCGAGTTGTTCCCCGCTGCGGCCGATCTCCTCGGCGTAGAGGCCGACATGGTTGGCGTAGGTGAGCATCTTCTCGAAGGACAGCCGGGCCTCCTCCAGGCGGCCGGCGCGGGTGAGCGCCTCGACGTACCAGAAGGAGCAGATCGAGAACGTGCCCTCGGCCCCCCGCAGCCCGTCCGGGCTGGCCTCGGGGTCGTAGCGGTAGACCAGGGAGTCGGAGACCAGGTCCGTGGTGAGGGCGTCCAGGGTCGAGAGCCACTTGGGGTCCGTGGGCGCGATGAACTTGGCCATCGGCATCATCAGTACCGAGGCGTCGAGGACGTCCTCGCCCAGCGCCTGCACGAACGCCCCGCGCTCGGCCGACCAGCCCTCCTTCATGATCTGCCGGTAGATCGCGTCCCGGTTGCGCTGCCAGCGCTGGAGGTCGGCGGGCAGGCCGCGCCGGTTGGCCATCCGGACCGCCCGTTCGATGGCCACCCAGCACATCAGCCGGGAGTAGACGAAGTTCTTCCGGCCGCCCCGGGTCTCCCAGACGCCCTCGTCGGGCTGGTCCCAGTGGTCGCAGAGCCAGTCCACCACGGCACCGACCTCGTCCCAGTGGCCACTGCTGATGGGCCGGCCCCATTTGTCGTACAGGTAGACGGAGTCGATCAGGGCTCCGTAGATGTCGAGCTGGAGCTGCTCGGTGGCGGCGTTCCCCACCCGGACCGGAGCGGAGCCCAGGTGCCCGTCGAGGTGGGGCAGCACGGACTCGGGCAGGTCGCTGCGGCCGTCGATGCCGTACATGATCTGCAGCGGATCGCTGCCGGCGGCTCCCCGTCCGATGCACCGCTCGGACAGGAAGCTCATGAACGCCTCGGCCTCCGAGGTGAAGCCCAGGCGGAGCATGGCGTAGACGCAGAAGGCGGCGTCGCGGACCCACACGTACCGGTAGTCCCAGTTGCGCTCGCCCCCGATGCCCTCGGGCAGGCTGGTCGTCGGCGCGGCCACGATCGCCCCGGTCGGCGCATAGGTGAGCAGCTTCAGGGCCAGCGCGGAGCGGTGCACCATCTCCCGCCACCGGCCGCGGTAGCGGGAGCGGCCGAGCCACCGGGACCAGAACCGGACCGTCGCCTCGAACTGTTCCTCCGCCTCGGCGTGCGGACAGGCCCGCGGGCGCAGGTCACCCTCGAGCCGGTCCAGGGCGAACACCACGGACTCGCCTTCGAGGAGTTTGAACTCCGACCACACGTCCGTGCCGTCGGTCTCCAGCGGCACGGTGGCGGTGAGCGCCAGGGTGAGCGACGGGGACTCGAAGACGGCCTCGTGGGCCCGCGCACGGACGGTGTGCGGCTCGGCCCCGTAGCCGAAGCGCGGGGCGATCCGCGTGGCGAACGGCAGGGTCCCGCGGACGCACACCACCCGCCGGATCAGCCGGTGCCGGTCCGCCTCGCGCGACTCGTCGACCACCGGCATGAAGTCCTGGATCTCGGCCACGCCGTCGGGGGCGTAGAACCGGGTGATCAGCACATTGGTGTCGGGGAAGTAGAACTGCCGGGTCCGCGCCGGCACCTCGGCGGCCAGTTCCCACGAGCCGCCCCGGTCGGCGTCGAGGATGGCGGCGAAGACGCTCGGCGCGTCGAAGCGCGGGCAGCAGTACCAGTCGATCGTGCCGTTGTTCCCCACCAGCGCGGCGGTACGGAGATCACCGATCAGGCCGTGCTCGGAGATCGGCAGGTACCGCGGGCCTCCGCCGCGCCCGGATCCGTTCCCGACGTCCATGCGGGCCTCCCTACCGTCTCACTGCGGGCAGGTACGGGGATCAAGAGGACCTCGTCTTTCATGGTAGTGCGCCCCCGGACGGCGGCACGGCGGACCGACGAGGGTCATCGAACGCGTGTTCGTCAGCCTTCGACCCCGGTGGCCGCGTGGGAGGCGCCGACCGGCTTGGACTCCGGGGACCCGCGCTGGCGGAGGTAGATGGACAGGACGACCATGGCGGCCACCGCGAGGAGTTCGGACTGCCAGTTCTGCAGGGTCCGGTTCCAGAAGTCGGGGGTGACGACGTAGCCGCCCCAGCTCACCGGGTCCTCCAGTTGACGCAGCTGCTGGTCGTTGTACGCGGCGGTGCCGGTGATGGACTGGGCCAGCCAGGACAGCACGAACAGGGTGCCCATGACGGTGCCCAGGGAGCGGGCGTAGAGGGTCTGGCGCCAGTCCTTGGTCCCCGCCCAGCGGGGCGAATCGGGGCGCGCGTGGTCACCCATGCGCTGCTCCCGCTCGCTCTCGGGGCCGGTCTTGTGGACCTCCTTGGACTCCGGGGAGCCGCGCTGGACGAGATGGACCGTGCCGAAGATGTAGAGGAAGAACTGCAGGAACTCCGACTGCCAGTTCTCGGTCACGTCCACGGCGAAGTCCGAGGAGGTGAGGTACTCGGGGAAGCTGAGCGGCTGCAGGCCGTCCACCGTCATCTGTTCGTTGAACTCGGCGTGCCCGGCGACGGCCTGGCAGGCGAGCACCACCAGGAAGGCGATGCCGAACGCGAGGGTGAGGCTGTTGTCCCGCCAGAAGCGCCTGCGGGGCGTGCGGCCGTCGGTCATCGCTGGAGCACCCCGATGGTGAGGAAGTAGCCGAGCCCGCCGAGGATGATCGTCAGACACGCGACGAACAGGAACCGCACGCCTCACGCCCCCTTGAGCAGACAGTCGTACGGCCGCTCGGGCCGCGGAGTGCAGCCGGCGGCCACCACCTTCCAGCCCGCGGTGAACAGCGACAGGAACAGGGTGTCGCCCGTCATCCGCACCATCGCCTGCCGCCCGTACGCCTCGACCCCCCGGACACCGCGGGCCCTGGGCAACTCCTGCGAGGCGAACGCCGAGGGGCAGTTCTTCCGCTCGTTCTGCTCCAGCTCCTGGCGGGTCTGCGGCGCCAGCAGTGCACAGGCCCGGACGTGGTCGCCGGCCGTGACGGCGGCTGCGAAGGCGGCTCCCACCGCGGCGGCGGCGTCCTCCCGCGCGGCCGGCCCCCCGCATCCGGACGCCGCGAGCACCACGGCCGCCACCAGGGGCAGCCCGCACCAGGGGCGCCGCCCGGCCGGTCGTCGTCGAGGCGGGCCCTTGAGCTGTCTGCGTGCGAGCACCGGGGACTCCTGGGGGGCGGGGCCGGTCGAGCCCCAGCACCCTTGCACGGCGCTTCCGGCCCCTGGCCCGCACACGCCGCCGGCCACGGCGTCCATCACTCGGTCGGGCGCGGGTCGCCTTCCCGCGTACGGGGCGCCCTCCGCGTACGGGCCCCGTCGCGGCCCGCACCTCCGCGGCCCGCACCTTCGCGGCCCGCACCTCCGCGGCCCGCACCTCCGCGCCCCGCGGTCGTCAGCCCGCCGGAGCGTCCTCGAAGGTGATCCCGGCGCTCGTGCGCAGCTCGGCCGACATGTTGCGTTCCATCATCCGCAGGGCCGCCTCGGCGAGACCGGGGTCGATGTGGGCGACCGCGTCGAGGGCGACGACGACGTCGAGGTGGCGGATGTGGGCGTCCAGCGCCGAGTAGAGCACGCACTGCTCGGTCACCTGCCCGCACAGCACCACCCGCCGCGCCTCCAGCTGGCCCAGCAGGTAGGCCAGGGGCGTCTCGAAGAACGCCGAGTGCCGCGCCTTGACGACGAACAGGGACTCCTCGTCCGGGGCGATCGGCTCCACCAGGTCGGCGTAGCGGCCGGCCAGGGCGGCTTCGAGGATCTCGCCGTGGTGGGAACGCCAGCGGCCGAAGTTGTCGTTCACGTAGACGACCGGGGCGCCGGCCTTCCGCGCCCGCCCCAGCAGCGCCTCCACGCCCGGCAGGGCTTCACGGACGGACCGCACCAGGACCTCGGCGTCCTCGTGGTCGTAGGTGTTGAGCATGTCGATCACGATCAGCGCCGTCCGGCCCATCTCGCCGCCTTCCGTCACGCCGGGCGCCTGCCCACGGCGCCGCCTGCCAATCGCAGCGCCAGTGTGGCCCGGGTACGACGGCCCGGTCCGGGTAGACGCGCCGCATGACCCGGAACCGAGAACTTGCGGTGGTGACCGGCGCGTCCAGCGGGATCGGCTTCGAGCTCGCCCGGCAGCTCGCCGAGCGGGGTTTCGACCTGATCGTGAACTCCGCCGACGAGGAGCGCCTGAGCCACGCGGCGGAGGAGATCCGGCGGCGGACGGGAGCGACGGTGCAGGCCGTGGCGGCCGACTTGCGGAGCTACGACGAGGCGGAGCGTCTCGTCGCCGTGGTGGCCTCCTGCGGGCGGCCGGTGGCCGTGGCCGCGCTGAACGCCGGCGTGGGAGAGGGCGGAGCGTTCCTCGACACCGACCTGGCGGACGAGTTCGGGATCATCGATCTGAACGTGCGCTCCACGGTGCACCTGGCCAAGCGGCTGCTGCGGTCGATGGCCGCTGCGGGGCGGGGACGGATGCTGATCACGTCGTCCATCGCCTCCACCATGCCGGGCTCGTTCCAGGCCGTGTACAACGCCTCGAAGTCGTTCCTGCAGTCCTTCGCACAGGCGCTGCAGAACGAGCTCGAGGACTCGCCGCTGACGGTGACCGCCCTGATGCCCGGGCCCACCGACACCGACTTCTTCCGCCGTGCCGACATGGGCGACACCAAGGTCGGCCGGGGCGAGAAGGACGATCCCGCCCAGGTGGCCGAGCAAGGGCTCGACGCCCTGTTCGCGGGCAGGGACAAGGTGGTGGCCGGATCGCTGAGGACCAAGGCGCAGGGCATGGCCGACAAGGTCCTGCCGGACGCTCTCAAGGCCGAAGCGCACCGCCGGATGGCCGAGCCCGGCTCGGCCGACCCCCGGTAGTCGCCGCCGGCGGAACGGCCCCGCCAACGCCCCCGCCATGACCCTGGACGAGGCTGCTGCCATGACCCCCGACGAGGCGCTGCGCCGGATCGCCTTCCTCCTCGAATGGCGCGGGGCGTCCCCGTACCGGGTGCGGGCCTTCCACACCGCGGCCGACGCCGTACGCGACCTGCCGCCGGGCCCGGTGGACGCCGCCGAGGCCGCACGGCTCCGGGGCGTGGGCCCGGTCACCGCCGAGGTGATCGCCCAGGCGTCGACCGGCGCGGTGCCGGGCTACCTCGCCCGGCTGGAGTCCGAGGCCGGCCCGGACGCCCGTGCCGGCTGGGACCTCGCGGCCGCGAGCCTCGGGGACTGTCATCTGCACTCCGACTGGTCGGACGGCGGCAGCCCGCTCGAGGACATGGCCGACGCGGCCCGTGCCCTGGGCCACCGGTGGGCCGTGCTGACCGATCACTCGCCGCGGCTGACGATCGCCCACGGCCTGAGCGCCGAGCGGCTCGAACGCCAACTGGAGGCCGTGGCCGCCGTCAACGCCCGGCTGGGCCCCGGCTTCCGGCTGCTGAGCGGCATCGAGTGCGACATCCTCGACGACGGCTCGCTCGACCAGGACGAGGACCTGCTGGGCCGGCTCGACGTCGTCGTGGCCTCGGTGCACTCCAAGCTCCGCTCGGAGCCCGGGCCGATGACCGCCCGTCTGCTGGCCGCCGTACGCAACCCGCACGTCGACGTCCTGGGGCACTGCACGGGCCGGATCATCACCGGCCGGGGGCGCCCGCAGTCCCGCTTCGACGCCGAGGCCGTGTTCGCCGCGTGCGCCGAATCCGGCACCGCCGTGGAGATCAACTGCCGCCCCGAACGGCGCGACCCGCGGGACGACCTGCTCCTGCGGGCCGCCGCCGCGGGCTGCCGCTTCGCCGTGGACACCGATGCCCATGCCCCCGAACAGCTCCACTGGCAGAGCACGGGCTACGCCCGCGCAGCACGGATCGGCCTCGGATCAGACCGGCTGATCACGAGCTGGCCGCTCGGGCGGCTGCTGGGGAGCAGGACCGGCCGGCGATGACGCGGCCGGCCCGGCCCGCCGGCCCTCAGGGACGGAAGAGGACCTTGACCACGTTGTCCCGCTTCTTCTGGAAGTCCGCGTACGCCTCCGGCGCCTGCTCCAGGGACAGCCGGTGGGTGGCGAAGCCTTCCACGCCGAGGGGGTCGCCGTCGGTCACCAAGGGCATCAGGTCGTCCACCCAGCGCCGGACGTTGGCCTGGCCCATGCGCAGCTGGATCTGCTTGTCGAACATGGTCAGCAGCGGCAGCGGGTCGGCCGCGCCCCCGTAGACGCCGGAGACCGAGATGGTTCCGCCGCGGCGTACGAGGTCGATGGCCATCTCCAGGGCGCCCAGCCGGTCCACGCCCGCCTTCTTCATCAGCGCGGCCGCCATGGCGTCCGGGAGCAGGCCGGTCACGGTCTGGGCCGCCTTGGCGCCGGCACTGCCGTGCGCCTCCATCCCGACGGCGTCGATCACGGCGTCGGGGCCGCGCCCACCGGTCGCCTCGCGGACCGCGTCGACGAGCTCGTCCCCGTACTGGGCCAGGTCGAACGGCTGGACGCCGTGGCCGGCGGCGCGGGCGAGGCGTTCGGGCACCAGGTCGATGCCGATCACCTGGCCGGCCCCGCGATGGGCGGCGATGCGGGTGGCCATGTCCCCGATGGGCCCGAGGCCCAGGACGGCCACGCTGCCGCCGGGCGGGACATCGGCGTAGGCGACGGCCTGCCAGGCGGTCGGCAGGACGTCCGACAGGTACACGAACCGCTCGTCCGGCGGGCCGTCGGGCACGCGGATGGGCAGAGTGTCGGCGAAGGGGACGCGCAGGTATTCGGCCTGTCCGCCGGGCACCTGGCCGTAGAGCTTGGTGTAGCCGAACAGGCTCGCGCCGGTGCCGTACTCACGGACCTGGGTCGTCTCGCACTGCGAGTGCAGGCCGCGCTCGCACATGAAGCAGGTCCCGCAGGACACGTTGAACGGGACGACCACCCGGTCGCCGACCTTCAGCTCCTCGACCCCGGACCCCACTTCGGCGACCACTCCCATCGGCTCGTGCCCCAGGATGTCCCCGGCGTCCAGGAACGGCCCCAGCACCTCGTACAGGTGCAGGTCGGAGCCGCACAACCCGGTGGTCGTCACCTTGATCACGGCGTCCGTGGGGTCGACGATCTGCGGATCCGGAACGTCTGCCACCTCGATCTTGCGGCGGCCCTGCCAGGTCACGGCTCTCATCACGCCTCCTCTGTGACATGTGCGTACGCACGCCGGCGCCTCGCCGCGGCCTCGCCGTCGGCCGGCCGGCCCACAGGTCCGGTCAGTGCGCCGGTCCCCCGTGGGCGGGTTCCTGGGGGTCGACGCCGGTGACGGCGCGCGCGTCCCGGGTCCCGCTGGGACGCCCGCTCCGGCCCCGCGGGCCGGTGTCGTGCATGCCCTTGTCGTCGCTCCCGGCCTTGGCCTGCCGCTCACCGCGGCGGCCCGTGCTCTTCACGGGCTCCCCGTGCGGGTTGCCGGCCTCCTTCTCGGAGACCTGGCGCCCGGTGCCCTTCTCCGGGGCGTGCTCGTCCGGGTGGAACGAACGCCGCGCGCTCGGGTTCTCCTCCGTGTGGGTCACATCGACGTCGCGGGCCCAGCCGTGCTGCGCGGTCCCCTTGTGCGGACTGGCTGCACCCTCGCCGTGCTTGGGGTGCGACCTCGGTTCCTCGGTCATGACGCTCACCTGCCTTCCGGTCCGCCGGTCGCCCGGTCCCCCGGTCGTTTCACCGACCCCGCGGATCGTCCGGGGCCGGGACTCGGGCACGGACCTGCTATGCGGCGGCTGTCCATTCACGGCCGACCCATGCCCCGGCCGGCGAGGTGTTTGCTCCGACCCCCTCGAACGTCGCGCTGGGACAGGCGCCTGCGGCGCTGGCCGGCGCGGCCGGGGCCGTGCCGGCCGGGGTCATGGCTCCAGTGCTGTCGCAGGGCGTCGGCGGGACGTGATCCCGAGCTTGCGGAAGGTTTTCTCGAGGTGGTACTCCACGGTGCCCGCGCCGAGGAACGGGTGCGTGGCGCTCTCCTGGTTGGAGGGCGCCCTGGGCGGCCGTGCGGGCGATGCGGGACTCCTGGGGCGTGAGCTGGTCGTCGGTGCCCGCTGTGCGCCTGCGGGTCTGCCGGCCGGTGGCGCGCAGTTCCGGCCGGGCGCGCTCGGCGAAGGCGGCCGCGCCGATGGACGTGAACCCCTCGTACGCCTCGCGCAGGCGTGTCCGGGCCTCGCCCTTGCGGCGCCGGCGGCGCAGCCACTCCCCGTGGAGGAGGGCGGTGTGTGCACGTTCGGTGCGCAGGGGGGCGGCCGGAGGAGCATGCAGCGCGACGAGCACGGTGCGTCGCCGCCCGTTACGGCACCGGGCCGTCGGAAGGGATGCGCGGTGAGGTGGTGATGGTGCGGTGGCGGCCATGCCCGTGGGCGGCCCCGGCGCCGTGAGCCTCCCGTGCTCCAGGTAGGCCCTGAAGTGACGTTTCTGCACCGGCCGGATGGGCAGGCCTGGTCGAGGCAGTGCCTCCTCGGACGGATTGGACGTGACGCCCCATGACGGTGTCGGCTGTGGATGCCTTACCGCGCGACGCCCGGCGGAGGGGGGAATGACCGCGGGAGACACGGTGGCCCCGGTCCGGTCCCGAGGCGGGGTCGACCTGGCCGCGGCCCGGGCCGCCGTCGACGGCGTCCTGGCCGACTTCTTGGCCGAGAAGGCCGAGACCGCTGCGGACGGTCGGCTGCCTGCCGAGGTCACCGAGCTGCTCAGCGGGTTCCTCGCGGCCGGCGGGAAGCGGCTGCGCCCCTTGTTGTGTGTGACGGGCTGGCACGTGGCGGCCGACGCCGATGCCATTGCGCCCCCGGCCGTCGTCCGGGCAGCCGCCGCGCTGGAGATGTTCCACGCCTTCTGTCTGATCCACGACGACTTCATGGACCGGTCCGCGACCCGCCGGGGCCGGCCGACCCTGCACCGCACGCTCGCCGCCCGCCGCACGCGGCTCGGACCCCGCGCGGCGTCCCTGGTCGGGGACTCCTGCGCGGTCCTCATCGGTGACCTCGCCCTGTGCTGGTCGGGCGAGCTCCTCCACACCGCAGGCCTGTCCCCGTCCCGGCTGTCGGCCGCTCTCTCGCTGATGGACACGATGCGCACCGAGGTGATGTGCGGCCAGTACCTCGACGTCACCCACTCCTGCACCCCCGCGGGGGCCGGTGCGCACGAGGGGGGCCTGGACGTGGCCTTGCAGACCATCCGCTACAAGACCGCCAAGTACACCGTCGAGCGCCCCCTGCACCTGGGCGCCGTCCTCGCCGACGCGCCCGGCGCCCTGCTGGACGCGCTCACCGCGTTCGCCCTCCCTCTGGGCGAGGCGTTCCAGCTACGGGACGACCTCCTGGGTGTCTTCGGCCACCCGGACACCACGGGCAAGCCGCGCCTGGACGACCTGCGCGAGGGCAAGCACACCGTCCTGCTGGCACTGGGCCGCTCGTACGCCGGCCCCGGCGACCGCGACGAGATCGATGCGCTGGTCGGCGACCCGCACCTGGACGAGGCCGGCGCGGCCCGTATCCGCACCCTCCTGACCTCGACGGGGGCCCGCCGCAGGGTCGAGACGATGATCAGCAGCCGCCGCGACGAGGCCCTGGCAGCCCTCGCCCACGTGGCCGCGCCCGATCCCGTGCTGGCGACCTTGCGCTCCTTCGTCGAAGCCGCCACGGAGAGGACGCACTGAGCCCGCCCGGCCGCGTCCTTCCCCCTCTCTTCCCCCGCGGGCTCCTCAGGCTCACCGGTCTCCTTCAGGCAGGAGCAACATGCCCTTCGTCACCGATTTCCGCATGCCTTTCCGCTACTCCACCAACCCCCACCAGGAGGAGGTGACGCCCTTGGCCCGGCAGTGGATGTTCGCGCGCGGTCTGCTGGACGAAGGCACCGTGCCCGAGTACGAGATGGCCCGGATCCCGGAGCTGATGTCGGGTGCGTACCCGGCGATCAGCCACGAGGACCTGAGTCTGTCGTGCGACGCGATGGGGGTGATGTTCACCCTGGAGGACGAGGACTGCGGGAGCAACCCGCGCCCCACCCTGGACGGCGTCGCCGCCCGCTGCAAGGCCATGGCGGCCCTCATGCACGGCGAGGAGTCCGGGGAGGAGACCGGCGGGGACGACCCGGTCGTGACCGCCTTCGGGCAGGTGTGGCAGCGGCTGTGCGAGGGCATGCCGGAGAGTTGGATCGACCGGCACCGCACCCACTGGCGGGAGTTCCTCGACAACCACTACGACTGGGAGATCGTCGTGGTCGACCGGCACGGCATCCCCACCTACGACGACTACCTGCGCGACCGCGGCACCGCCACCGGCATGCGCGTCCTCTACGACTGGTCCGAGCGCCTGCACCGCACCCACCTGCCCGCGCCGGTCCTGCAAGACCCGCGCCTGGCCCGGCTGGGCGAGCTCGTCATCCACACCATCATCGGCATCAACGACGTGCACTCCTTCGAACGGGAAAGAAGACGCGGCGAGAAGGTCCCCAACCTGCTCAGCGTCCTCATGCACCACGAGGCGCTCACCCAGGACCAGGCCGTCGCCCGCGCTCAGAAGCTCGTGGCCGACGCCGTCGGGGAGTACCTGGACCTGGAAAGCGCTGTGCTGTCCTCGTGGTGGCGCGAGGGCCTGTCTCCGGAACGGATGACCGCACTGGAGCACTACACGACCGCCTTGCGGAACTGGATGAGGTCGAACTACCAGTGGCACCTGTTCGTCCCGCGCTACGGCCACGTCCCCCCGGACGCCGACCGCGACCGGGCAGTCACCGACCCGGTGTGACTCCACCCGCGCACCGCGCTCCGTCCGAACCGCCCCGCGACCACCCCGCGCCGCCGTCCATCCGGCCGTGTCCCGCCGCCTCGCCGACCACCAGGAGCTCGCCCGTGACTCGACGTACGACGAAGGAAGACAGCAAGCGGTGGCGTGTGGGTGCCGCCCCCGGGGCCCTGCCCGTGCTCGGCCACGCCCTCGCCCTGCGCCGGACCCCGCTGTCCTTCATGACGTCCCTGCCCGCCCACGGCGACCTCGTCCGCATCAAACTCGGCCCCGCCACCGCCTACATGGTGTGCGCCCCCGACCTGGTCCACCAACTCCTCTCCCGACCGAGCGTCTTCGACAAGGGCGGCCCCATCTTCGACCGCGCCCGCGAAAGCATGGGCAACGGCCTGGGCACCAGCCTGCGCAGCGACCACCGCCGCCAGCGCGCCCTGATGCAACCGTCCTTCTCCCCGCAGCGCCTGGCCGACTACGCCGCCGTGATGCAGCAGGAAGCCGACCGCCTGACCGCCGACTGGACCGACGGACAGGCCTTCGACGTGGCCGAGCTGCTGACCGCGACGACCGCCCGCATCACCATCCGCGCCCTCCTCGGCGCCCACCTCACCGACGCCGAACTCGCCGACCTCCCCGGTCACCTGGAACGCTTCTTCCACCTCTCCTACCGGCGCCTGACCACCCCGCTGCCGGCCCTGAACCACCTGCCCACCCCCGCCACCCGGCAGTTCAACGAGAGCGTCACCTTCATCCGCGCCCTCGCCCGGACCTGCATCGACCGACAGCGCACCAGGGGAGGCAACACCGACTCCCTGCTCGCCTCACTCGTGGGCGCCACCACCGCCGAGGAAGGGTCCTTCAGCGACGAGGAGCTCACCGACCAGATCGTCACCCTCTTCTTCGCCGGCGTCGAAAGCAGCCAGACGGCCCTGAACTGGACCATCTACCACCTGGCCCGGCACAGGGCCGCACACGAGGCGCTGTACCGCGAGCTCGACGAGGTCCTGGCCGGCCACCCCGTCGCGTACGAGCACCTACCCCGCCTCGAACACCTCGACCGCTGCATCACCGAGTCGCTACGGCTGACCCCGCCGGGCTGGTTCTTCTCCCGGACCGTGACCGAGCCGGCCGAACTCGCCGGCCATCACCTCCCCGCCGGCACCGCCATGTTCTGGAGCCCGTACCTCCTGCACCACCTCCCCGACGTCTTCCCCGACCCCCGCCGCTACGACCCGGACCGCTGGCTCCCCGAACGCACCTCACGCCAGCAGTCCAGGGCCCTGGTGCCGTTCGGCCACGGCGCCCGCAAATGCATCGGCGACACCTTCGGCATCACCGAAGCCACCCTCGTCATCGCCACCATCGCCTCTCGTTGGCACCTCGTCCCCGACCCGGACGCACCCCCGCCCCGCAAGGGCATCGGCCTCACCCTCAACCTCCGCTCCTTCCACGTCAGGGCGTACCGCAGGAAGTCCTGAGACGACGCCCCTTCCGCAGGCCGCCCGCCCGGGCACCCCTCACCGGCGCCGCGCCGGGCGGCCCGACCCTGCGCGGGTGGGCGGTACGTCGCGCCGGCCGCCCCGACCTTCTGCGCGCCGGCCGACAGCGAAAGGAGGACACGAGCCCACCGGGGCTAGGGAGGCACCACCTCCCCCGCCGGCGACGACCGAAGAAGCTCCTGGCGGGTTGGCTCGCGGTGCCCTGGGCTCGGGTCACGTCCGGACACCAGCAACCGCGTTCGCTCACGTCGCGCGCGTGGGCGACATGGCGGAGCGGGGGGGGCGAGCGAAGGGACGGGGACGGGGACGAAGCGGCGGTGGGCGCGTGGAGGGTCGTCGGCGCCTTACGTCCAACGGAATTGACGGAAGATTGACCCGTTCGCGGAAGAGCGCTTGACGCACGCGACTCTAAGGTCTGCCGCATGCCCTCACACCCCCCACGCGGCCGGGCGCTCCCGGTACTCCCCTATCGCAAGCCCACCCGCGGCCGCGACTACTGGGTGCTCGACGACGCGCTGCCCGACGCGGACGCCGTACGGGCCCGCTGTCTGGCCAGGACCGACTGGACCGAAGGCTATCCCCACAAGCCCGAGGCCTGGCCCGGGCTGCGCACGATGCCGGGGCTCGAAGCGGACGAGCTCGCGCAGGTCGAGCGGCTGGTCAGGAAGGCGACCGGGGCGAAGGAGATATGGGCGCTGAAGGACCCGGGCGGGGGCACCTTCAACCACAACTGCGTCCAGGTCGTCGGCCAGGACGAGTGTGAGCCGCGCCCTCACACGGACTCGCGCAGCCTCTGCCGTTACGCCGCGGTCCTGTACCTCAATCCGGACGTGCCCAAGGACTGCGGGACGAGCTTCTACCGGCAGAGCCTGCCGGGCGGCCTCCTCGGCGGCAACATGGTGACGGCGCCGCACGACAACCTCGTCGACGCCCTGGGCACGCGGTTCGTCCCGCCGGACTCCTTCACCGAGGACATCCGCGTCCCGCACCGCTACAACCGGCTCCTCCTCTACACCGCCAACATGATCCACACCGCCACGGGTTACTGGGGCACCACCCTGGAGGACAAGCGCATGACGGCGGTCTTCTTCTGGATGGCGTGAGAGCCGGGGCGGCAGCGGGGGCCCGCTGCCGCCGGGCCGTCATGCGGGGCACGCGCCGGCTGCCCGTTATTGAAAATGATTACCGTTAATGGTTAGGGTGTGGGGGTCCGTGTGCGGCCTGCCGCGCGCAGACGGACGAGTCAGCCGTGCCGTCACGGCGGAGCAAGCGATCAAGCGAGGCGAGGAGCTTCACATGGCCGTCCCCAAGCGGAAGATGTCCCGCAGCAACACCCGTCACCGCCGCGCCCGGTGGAAGGCGACCACGTCCCAGCTGGTGCCGGTCACCGTCGACGGCTCGGTGCACCAGGTGCCGCAGCGCCTGGTGAAGGCGTACGAGCGCGGTCTGCTCCGACCCGAGGGCTGAGTCCATGACTTCGTACGACCGCCTGCCGGTGACCGTACTGTCCGGCTTCCTCGGCGCGGGAAAGACCACCCTGCTCAACCATGTGCTCGGCAACCGCGACGGCCTCCGGGTCGCGGTGATCGTCAACGACATGAGCGAGGTCAACATCGACGCCGCGCTCGTGCGCGGCGGCGCGGCGGCGCTCTCGCGCACCGAGGAGCGGCTGGTCGAGATGACCAACGGGTGCATCTGCTGCACCCTGCGCGACGACCTGCTGGAGGAGGTCGACCGGCTCGCCCGCGAAGGCCGCTTCGACTACCTGCTCGTCGAGTCAAGCGGTATCTCCGAGCCCATGCCGGTCGCCGCCACCTTCTCCTTCCCCCGGGACGACGGCGCCACCCTCGGCGACCTCGCCCGTCTGGACACGATGGTCACGGTGGTCGACGCAGCGAACTTCCTGCGCGAGCTGGAAGGCGGCGACGAGCTGGCCGCGCGCGGGCTCGCCGCGTACGAGGACGACGAGCGCACCCTCAGTGATCTCCTCGTCGACCAGGTCGAGTTCGCCGACGTGCTCATCCTCAACAAGCTCGATCTGGTCAAGCCGGACCACGCCATACGCCTGCGGGCCGCACTGACCCGGCTGAACCCGGCCGCCCGCATCGTGCCCGCCGTGCGCGGGCACGTCGCCCTCGAACACATCCTGGACACGGGATTGTTCGACGTGGAGAAGGCGCAGCAGGCGCCGGGCTGGGTGCAGGAGCTCAACGGCGACCACGTCCCCGAAACCGAGGAGTACGGGGTCTCCTCGGTCGTGTTCCGCGCCGACACCGCCTTCCATCCGGGCAGGCTGTGGACGTTCGTCACCAAGGACCTCGACAGCGGCACGTTCGGGCGGATCCTGCGCTCCAAGGGATTCTTCCGGCTCGCCAGCCGCCCCCACGTGACCGGCCTGTGGTCCCAGGCCGGAGCCGTCGCCCGCTTCGAACCCTCCGGCATCCGCGGACCGGGCACCACCCAGGGCCAGGAACTGGTCTTCATCGGCACCGGCCTGCGCCCCAAGGCGCTGCTGGCGGCGCTCGATGCCTGCCTGCTCGCACCGGACGAGGCCGCACCGGCCGGCGACGAGTTCCCCGCCTGGGCGACGTACGGAATCGACGACGCCTGCGACGTCCACGAGCACAGCCCGGCGGAAGCCTGAACCTCCGGGCCGGCCGGTGGTCGCAGCCGTCCACCACGAAGGCCCGTACGGAAGAGTGCTCTGCCTGCGCGGTCACCTCCGCATGTCGCGGGACCTGGGCCCGAGAGGTTTCGAGAGGGGCTTGGACGGCGACGCCTGTGGGCCGACGTGCCCGGGCCCCGTCATCCGCGCCACTCGACCAGGACGAGGGTGGCGTCGTCCGAGGTCACTTCGCCACGGGCCCGCTTGAGCGTGTGGGAGAGGTCCCGTGCCACCGCGCGGACCGCCCGGTCCGTCTCCTCCAGTTGGTTCACCCAGTCGATCAGCTGATCCTCACCGAACTGCTCCTGCCCGCTCTCATGCTCCTCGATCAGCCCGTCGGTGAAGCAGAGGATGCGGTCCCCCGGTTCGAGCGCCACCTCACCGAGCTGCGGCTGCGCCCCCCCGAAGCCGACGGGCAGGGTCGTGGGACTGTCCAGGCGGCCCACGACCCGGTGCCCGCGGATCAGCATGGGGGCGGGGTGGCCGGCATTGACCCACTGCATGCGGCCCGTGTCGGTGTCGAGGCGCATCATCTGGGCGGTGACGAAGTGGTCGGGTGCGAACTGCTCGGCCACCGCCCGGTCCATGAAGAGGTAGATCTCGGAGAGCTCGATGCTGATCCGGCGGGCGTGCCGGTACGCGCCGATGGCCACCGTGGCCAGGGTGGCGGCGTTGAGGCCGTGTCCCATGGCGTCGATCATCGCAAGGTGGAAGGTGTCCCCGTTCAGCGCGTAGTCGAAGCTGTCGCCGGCCACGTCGTAGGCGGGCTCCAGGACTCCGGCAACGGTGACGCGCGGCGTCACCATGACCAGGGGCGGCATCAGCGACCACTGGATCTCCGCGGCCACGCTCATCGGCTCGCCGCGCCGGGTGCGGAAGAACAGGTCGGTGCAGCCGTTCCTGGTCTCCATCATCTCGCCGACGAGCCCCGCGATCCTGCGCAGGAGCCGGCGGTCGTCGTCATCGACCCGGTCCAGCGTGACGGCCAGGACGCCCGCCTGGTCACCACCGTTCCGCAGCGGCACGAAGACCCGGACCCCTTCGTCCAGCACCACCTCGACCGGCCGGGAGGTGAGAAGACACCGGCCCGCACCCGAGCGGTCGATCCACAGCGGTTCGCCACCCTCCAGCCCCTCGCCCGCCAGGGGAACCAGCTGCTCCTGCCCGTAGTCCTGGAGGAGGATCTGCACCTGTCGCCCTCCCAGCCGGGCCACCGTGCCGGCCACGGCCGGACCGACCAGATGGGGCGGTAGCTCCGTGGCAAGCTCCAGGAGCCCGCCCAGGAGCTCTTCCCCGAAGCTCTCGGAGCGATCCGACGCCCCGCACTGTCCGGCTGCCATCCAGGTGCCTCCCACCACGCGGGCTGCGCAACCCTGTCCGGCACTGCCGTGAACGACGCGGGCTCCGGGCTCGGGCTTCCAGGAGCGGGCCCGGAGCCGGTCGGCCACCTGACCCGAACCGGGGGCTCACCCACAAGAATGCCCCTCGCCGGCCCGGCAAGCCACACCACGGCCGGGAACGACACCGCCGCGGCCGGCTCGCCGCCGGACTCCGGGCTTGCCGTCACCAGCTGCCCGCGGCGGCGGAAGGCGGCTCAGAAGGACATGGGGCCGAGTTCGCGGGCGATGCGTACGAAGGACCGGACCATCGGGTTGTCGTTGTCCGACCGCCAGACCAGGCCCCACCGCAGCATCGGCGCGTCGTGGAGGTGCACATAGGTGATGTCGGGACGGACGTGGAAGCGGGTGACCTGGGACGCGAAGGAGTGGACCGCCTCACCCGAAGAGATGATCATGAAGAGCGAGTCCAGATCGGTGGCGACGCAGAAGTTCCGCTCGATCTTGCGGCCGCTGGGCGTGTAGAAGGGCATGAACGAGTTTTCCCAGTAGTCGGGCTGCAGCGACTCCCCGCCGATCACGCCGTTGTCGGCGAACACCTCCAGGGACACCGAGGACCGGACCGCCAGCCGGTGGTCGGACGCCACGGCCGCGACCCGGGGCTCCTCGAACAGCACCGGGCCCACGGTGAGGTCCGGTTCCTCGACGGGGAGCCACGCGAGCAGCAGGTCCGCTTCGCCCCTGCGCAGCGGCCCGAACGGATCGATGAAGCCGTTGTAGCGCAGCCGTATCCCGCACGTCGGGTTCAGGGAGCGGAACGCGTCCCAGAAGGGCCGCAGCTCCTGTGCGTTGGAGACGAGCAGGTTGATCCGCAGGACGTCCGTCTTGCCCTGGGCCGCGAGCCGCGCCCGGTCCACGCTCGCCTTCAGCCCCCGGAAGACGGGGAGCAGATCGTCACGAAGCTGCTCGCCCACCGGTGTGAGCCGTACCTGGCGGCTGGTCCGCTCGAAGAGCTCGGCCCCGATCGACCGTTCCTGCTTCTTGATCGCCTGGCTGACCCTCGCCGCCGATACGTGCAGCCGTTCGGCGGTCCGTCCGAAGTGCAGCTCCTCCGACAACGTCAGAAAGATCTCGATGTCGCGCAGCTCCACGCGCCCCACGTCCCCGCATGTTCGTTAACCCCAGGCTCAACCAGCGTTGCATGATCATCCGTTGATCACCCTCTTGTCCACACCGGATGCTCAGTGCATGAACGTCGTCACTACCAAGGTGTCCCTGACCGTGGATGACGTGGACGCCTCCAGCCGGTTCTTCACCACTCATCTCGGCTTCCACGAAGTCGAGTCGGCGCAGGGATACGTCTGCCTCCGCCGGGACGACACCTCCGCCGAGATCGCCCTGACCGAGCGCGACCCCGAGCAGTCGCCGCGGGCCCGGCGGGGCCAGGGGCTGGCCGATCTGGCCGTGACCTTGATCGTCACGGACCTCACGGCCGCGTACGAACGGCTCCGCCGCGAGGGAGCCGCCATCGACGGCGGCATCCGCCGGGAGCCGTGGGGTGAGCAGCTGTTCCAGCTCACCGATCCCAACGGCGTCGTGGTCCAGCTCACCTCATGGGTGCCGCCGGCCGGCGCCCCCGAACGCTCCTAGTCGAAGGGCTTTTCGTCTTCCGTGGAAGAGACAAGACACCCGCAGCGGTCCGATCCGCGCCGCCGCCGACCCGCTGGGCATGGCGCTGTCCGGCGCGGGCCACTGACCACCGCGATGCTCCTGGTCGGTGTCTGCGCCGTGCTGGGCGCCCCGCTGCTGGCCCTCCGCCTCCTGCGGAGCCGCGAGGCGGAGGCCGCCGCCAAGGAGGACGCGGGGCGGGCCGCCCGGAAGGCGGCGGCCGAAGGAGCCGCCGCCGGCGGACCCGCGCCGACCCAGGACCAGTTCGCCCCGGTCGCCGGGCCCTGACGCACGACCCCGCCATCAGGAACAACGAGCTCGAGGAGAGCACCATGCAGAAGTTCGACACCCCCGGCACGCCGGCCGCCGTCCTGGACGTCCCCGCGGGACGCATCCGGTTCGTCGCCGCCGATCGGACCGACACCACCGTCGAGGTCCTGCCCGCGGACGCCTCGAAGGCACGCGACCTGCGCGCGGCGGGGCGGACCACCGTCGCCTACAGCGACGGCGTCCTGCGGATCACGGCCCCCGCGGTGAAGAACCAGGTCCTCGGCGACTCCGGATCCGTCGAGGTGAACGTCCACCTGCCCGCCGGCTCGCGCGTCGAGGCGAAGTCGGCCGCCGCCGAGTTCCACGGTGTCGGACGGCTCGGCGACGTCGCCGTCGAGGCTGCGCAGGGCACGGTCGAACTCGCCGAGACCGCGGGCGCACGCCTCGTGCTCCAGGCCGGAGACGTCTCGATCGGCCGCCTGGGCGGCTCCGCCCACGTCAGCACCCAGAAGGGCGACATCCGCATCACCGAGGCCGTGACCGGCACGGTCACCCTGACCACGGAGCACGGCGAGATCTCCGTCGGCGCCGCCCACGGGGTCTCCGCCTCGCTGGACGCCGGAACCGGCCACGGCCGGATCCACAACGCGCTCGTCGACACCGGCGGTGCCGACGCCGGCCTGAAGATCCGCGCGACCACCTCCTACGGCGACATCACCGCCCGCAGCCTCTGACCACGACCCTGCCACCCCCGACATCGGAACCCACGAAGGAACAAGAACGATGACCACCACACAGGACTACCAGGCCGCGGAGCAGCTGCTGCGCCGGGTCGCCGCCCCGGGCGAGCTGGTGACCGGCGACAAGGTCCGGCCGCAGTGGACCGGCGGGGGGACCCGCTTCTGGTACGCGGTGAGCAACGGCGCCGGCAAGCGGTTCGTCCTGGTCGACCCGGCCGCGGGCACCCGCGAGCCCGCCTTCGACCATGCCCGGCTCGCCGCAGCGCTGGCCGCCGCCTCAGGACAGCTCGCCGACCCCGAGGCCCTGCCCTTCACGGGCATCGCCCTGCTCGACGACGCCGTCGAGTTCGACGCGTTCGGCGGGTACTGGCGATGCGACCTGGCGGAATACCACTGCGAGCAGGCCGAGTTCACACCGCCCGGCAACCCGCTGGAGGTGATCTCGCCCGACGGGAAGACCGCCGTCCACCGGGTCGGCCACGACCTGTGGGCCCGCTCGCTGTCCGACGGCAGCCAGTGGGCGCTGACCGCCGACGGCGCCCCCGGCCACCCGTACGGCACCGGCCCCGAATGCACGGCGAACAGCACCCTGCTGCGCAAGATCGGCCTGCCGTACCTGCCGCCCGCGGTGGCCTGGTCACCCGACTCGACCAAGGTCCTCACCCACCGCACCGACGAGCGCGAGGTCCGCGAGACGCACCTGATCGAGGCCAGGCCCGCCGACGGCGGCGCGCCGCGTACGCACAGCCAGCGGTTCGCCCACCCCGGCGACGCACACGTACCGCGGGCCGAACTGGTCGTGCTGGACGTCGCCTCGGGCACGGTGGTCCGCGCGCAGGCCGAGCCGCTGTTCATGCCCGTGATGTCTCCCGTGACCGCCCAGTGGGCGTGGTGGGCTCCGGACGGCTCGGCCGTGTACTACCTGGGCCGGCCCCGCGACCAGCGCACGCTCACCCTGCACCGGCTGGACCCCGCGACCGGCGAGGTCGCCACCGTGCTCAGCGAGACCGGCTCCACCCGGGTGGAGCCCAACCAGTGGGCGTACGAGCCGCCGATCGTACGGGTGCTGACCGACGAGGTGCTGTGGTACTCGCAGCGGGACGGTTGGGGCCACCTGTACCGGTACGACCTGCGCACCGGCGCCCTGCTCGGACAGGTCACCTCCGGTGAATGGGCAGTGCGGCAGATCCTGCACGTCGACGAGGCGGAGCGGGCGGTGTACTTCACCGCCTCCGGCCTGGTCGACGAGGACCCGTACCGGCGCACGGTGTGCCGGGCCGGTCTCGACGGTTCCGGCTTCGCCAGGGTCACCGACGACGACCTGGACCACGTCGTCACCCTCCCGGGTGACCGGGCGTACTTCATCGACTCCGCGTCCACGGTCGACACCCCGCCCGTGACGACGGTCCGCGACTGGAGCGGGAAGGTGCTGGTCGAGCTGGAGCGCGCCGACGTCACCGGGCTCGCCGCCACCGGTTGGACGCCGCCGGAGCGGTTCCGCGTCAAGGCCGCCGACGGGGAGACGGACCTCTACGGGGTGCTGTACCGGCCGCGGGGCTTCGACCCGGACCGGCGCCACCCGGTCGTCGACCACGTCTACCCGGGCCCCCAGCTCACCCGCGTCACCCCTTCCTTCGACCCCGGCGGGATGGGCATCGACGCGGAACCCCTCGCCGCGCTGGGCTTCGTCGTGGTGGCCCTGGACGGACGGGGTACCCCTGGGCGGAGCAAGGCCTTCCACGACGCCTCCTCCGGCCGGCTGGCCGACGCGGGCAACCTGGCCGACCACGTCGCCGCGCTGCGGCAGCTGGCCGAGACCCGGCCGTGGATGGACCTGGACCGGGTGGGCGTGTTCGGCCACTCCGGGGGCGGGTTCGCCGCGGCGCGGGCGATGCTGGACTTCCCCGAGGTCTTCAAGGTGGGGGTCGCCCTCTCCGGCTCGCACGACGCCCGCCACTTCAACGCCGGTTTCGTGGAGAGCTACGACGGTGCGGACGACCCCGAGGCCTGGGCCCGCACGTCCAACGTGGAGATCGCGGACCGCCTGGCGGGCCGACTGCTGCTGATCCACGGCGAGATGGACGACCAGGTCCACCCGGAGCAGAGCCTCCGCCTCGCCGACCGCCTCGTCGCCGCCGGCAAGGACTTCGAGCTGTTCGTCCTGCCCGGCGCCGAGCACACGTTCATCGACCACCTGTCCTATGTCCGCACACGCTGCTGGGACTTCCTCGTGCGCGAGCTGTTGGGCGAGCGACCCCCCGCCTACCGCCCCGCACCGATCCCGATCGGCCCGCAGCTGCTCGCGGACCTGTTCGGCTGAGCCCCACCGGCCCGCCCGGGCGGGACGCCGATGCACGCCCCCAGCACGGGGCGCGCACCGGCGTCCCGCCCGGGCGGCGGGGGCCCACCACGACCAGGACCGGCCACGGAGCGCGCCGCCCGGCACGGCTGCGGTCACCATGGCCCCGGACACACGAAAAGGCCGCCCTCCCATGGATGAGAGAACGGCCTCCGACCTGCGTTTCCGCGTGGTCGGGACGACAGGATTTGAACCTGCGACCCCTTGACCCCCAGTCAAGTGCGCTACCAAGCTGCGCCACGTCCCGGTGCCCCTCACCTGGGGTTTTCCCCGGGTGGCGGTGCAGGAAGAACATTACCCCACGCCAGGGGGTGAGTGCGCACGGGTGACCGTGGTGGGGGCAGGATGGTGGCGTGGAGGCGAAGAGGCGGGATCGGGATCCCGAGGGGCGGGCGCGGAGTGCGCGGCCGCGGGACGGGCTGGGGCGGCCGTTGCCGTACGGGGCCCAGGGGGTCGAGCGGCAGCCCGAGGGGGTGGTGCGCACGCCCGCCGGGACGGTGGCCGAGGCGCAGCGGCTGCTCGATGCGGGGATGCCGTTCCATGCGCACGAGGTGTTCGAGGACGCGTGGAAGACCGGGCCCGCCGGCGAGGCCGCGCTGTGGCGCGGCCTCGCGCAGCTCGCGGTCGGGCTGACGCACGCGGCCCGGGGCAATGCCGTCGGCGGGGCCCGGTTGTTGCGCCGCGGGGCCGCGGGGGTGGCGGCGTCGGGCGGCGGGCACGGCATCGACGTGCCCGGCCTGGTGTGCTGGGCCGAGGCCCTGGCCGGGCGGGTCGAGTGCGGGGAGCCGGTCGACGCCGTGGCGGAGGCGCCGCGGCTGATGTCCTCCGCGTGAAGCCCGGCAGGCGCGCCGGGCGCATGACGCCCGGCAGGCCTGCCACGGGCGCGTGACGCCCGGCAGGTCTGCTACGGCTGCTTCGGCTGCAGGAGGTCCCAGCGGTTGCCGTAGAGGTCTTCGAAGACGGCGACCGAGCCGTACGGCTCGTGGCGGGGGGTCTCCAGGAAGTGGACGCCTTCGGCGGTCATGCGGGTGTGGTCGCGGGTGAAGTCGTCGGTGCAGAGGAAGAAGCCGACCCGGCCGCCGGTCTGGTCGCCCACGCGGGCACGCTGGGCGTCGTCCTTGGCGCGGGCCAGCAGCAGGGCCGATTCCCGGGCGCCCGGCGGCCGCACGACCACCCAGCGGGAGCCGTCCGGGCGGGGCGTGTCCTCGACGAGGTCGAAGCCGAGGGCGCGGGTGTAGAAGTCGATGGCCTCGTCGTAGTCGGCGACGACCAGGGCGGTGAGGGCGAGGTGGGAGGGCATGTCCCTAATCCTGCCCGAGCAGGACGACGTCGAGCGTGCGGGGGCCGTGGACGCCTTCGACCCGGTCGAGTTCGATGTCGCTGGTCGCCGAGGGGCCCGAGATCCAGGTCAGGGGACGGGTCGGGTCCAGCAGGGGCAGCGCTCGGGGGACGGAGTCCACCACCTGGTCCGGTACGCGGACCACGCAGATGTGGTGGTCGGGGACGAGGGTGATCCGGCGGCGGCCCTGGTCCGCCGAGCCGTCCAGGACCAGGGTGCCCGTCTCGGCGACGGCCAGGGCGCAGCCCGTCACCACGCTGTCCACCCGGTCCAGGTCGTAGGGGGTGGAGGTCGGGTCGTCCGGTACGGGGGTTGCCGCCGTGGCGCTCAGCCAGGGGTCGGGCAGGGCCGGGGGCACCAGGACCGTCCGCGCGCCGCGTTCCGCCAGGAGCCGTGCCAGGAGTGCGGGCAGGGCCTCGGGGTGCGTGCGGTGGACCCGGGCCCGGTACTCGGTGAGGTTCGCCGCGAGCAGGTCGACGCGCTCGGCCGGGGTGCGGTCCCCGTGGTGGAGGAGGTAGTCGCGGGGGATGCCGGGCTCCGGCCGCGCAGCCGGCTCCGGCCCCAGGGCCGGGTCCCAGGGCCCGCCAGGCTCCGGCCCCAGGGCCGGGTCCCAGGGCCCGCCAGGCTCCGGCCCCAGGGCCGGGTCCCAGGGCCCGCCGGGCTCCGGCCGCCGGGCCGGGTCCGCCGGCCCGCCGGCCGGCTCCTCCAGGGCGCGTCGGATGCGGCCCAGGATGCGGTGCTTGCTGCTCATCGGTCCGTCGTCCCCCGTTCCCGGATCCACCAGTCACGGAACGGCTCCGCGGGCGGTTCCGGCAGTGCGCGGGTGGTGGTCCAGGCTCGGGCGGGGCCCGGGAGGTGCTGGGGGCGGAAGCCCAGGCGGCGGGCGCGGGCCAGGAGGCGTTCGCCCGCGCGGAGCACGCCCGGGTGGTCCAGCAGGTGGCGGGCGGCGCGCAGGGCGGCGCGTTCGGCGGCGTGGCCGCGGGCGGGGCGGATGCGGACGCGCAGGCCACCGCGGGTCACCGGGCCGCCCTGGGCGATCCGTTCGCGCAGGTGGACCAGGACCTCCGGGATGTCGATGGCCACCGGGCAGACGTCGTAGCAGGCGCCGCAGAGGGTGGAGGCGTACGGGAGCGAGGCGTCGACGGCAGTGTCCGTGCCGCGGAGTTGCGGGGTGAGGACGGCGCCGATCGGGCCGGGGTAGACGGAGCCGTACGCGTGGCCGCCCGCGCGCTCGTACACCGGGCAGACGTTGAGGCAGGCGGAACAGCGGATGCAGCGCAGGGCCTGGCGGCCCACCGCGTCGGCGAGGGTGTCGGTGCGGCCGTTGTCGAGGAGGACCAGGTGGAAGGCGGACGGACCGTCGCCGTCCGTGGTTCCCGTCCACATCGTGGTGTACGGGTTCATCCGCTCGGCCGTCGAGGAGCGCGGCAGGAGCTGGAGGAAGATCTCCAGGTCCCGCCAGGTGGGGATCACCTTCTCGATGCCGACGACGGAGATCAGGGTCTCGGGGAGGGTCAGGCACATCCGGCCGTTGCCCTCGGACTCCAGGACGACCAGTGTGCCGGTCTCGGCGACCATGAAGTTGGCGCCGGAGACGGCGACCTTGGCCCGCAGGAACTTCTCCCGCAGGTGCAGCCGTGCCGCCTCCGCCAGTTCGGCGGGGCTGTCGCCGAGGTCGGCCGGCGCCGGGCGGCCCCACCGGGCCATCTCCGCGCGGAAGATGTCGCGGATCTCGCCGCGGTTGCGGTGGATGGCCGGGACCAGGATGTGCGAGGGCCGGTCGTGGCCGAGCTGGACGATCAGCTCGGCCAGATCGGTCTCGTACGCGGCGACGCCCGCGGCCTCCAGGGCCTCGTCGAGGCCGATCTCCTGGGTGGCCATCGACTTGACCTTGACCACCTCGCGCTCGCCCGTGGCGAGGACCAGGTCCGTCACGAGGCGGTTGGCCTCGGCGGCGTCGGCGGCCCAGTGGACCGTGCCGCCGGCGGCGGTGACCGCTTCCTCCAACTGGAGCAGGTAGCGGTCCAGGTGGCGCAGGGTGTGGTCCTTGACCGCCTTGCCGGCCGCGCGCAGCCGGTCCCAGTCGGCCAGTTCCGCGACGGCCCGGGCGCGTTTGTCGCGGATGGTGCCGGTGGCGTGGCGCAGGTTGGCGCGGAGCGTCTCGTCCGCCACGGCCGCCCGGGCCGCCTCCGGGAACGGCGGGGCCGGCGGAGCCGGCCGAGCCCGCCGAGTCGGTGGCGTCCGCCGCGTCGGTGGCGTCTGCGGAGAGGGGGTGCTCGTCATCGTGCCGGGGCCTCCTCCTCGTCCGTGGCCGCCAGGATCTCGGCGATGTGCAGCGTGCGCAGGGGGCGCAGGGTACCCGGGGTGTGCACGTGGGGGTCCTGACGGCGGAGCATGCCGTCGAGGTGGGTCAGGCAGGAGTTGTCGGCGCCGCACAGGACGGCAGCGCCCGTGGCCCGGGCGTGGCGGAGCTTGTCGGCGCCCATCGCGGCCGAGACGTCGGGGTTCTTCACGGCGAAGGTCCCGCCGAATCCGCAGCATTCCTCGGCGCCGGGCAGTTCGACCAGCTCCAGGCCCCTGACCGCGGCGAGCAGCCGGCGCGGCCGGTCGCCCAGCCGCAGGGAGCGCAGACCGTGACAGGAGGGGTGATAGGTGACGGTGTGCGGGAAGTAGGCGCCGACGTCGGTCACCCCGAGTACGTCCACCAGGAACTCGGTCAGCTCGTACACGCGGGGCGCGAGTTGCTCGGCGAGCTCCGCCAGGTCGTTCCCCCGTCCTTCCGCCGCCGCGCGGCGCCCGATCCGCGGGTAGTGCTCGCGCAGCATCGCCGCGCAGGACCCGGACGGGGTGACCACGTACGGGTACCCGGCGAAGGCGGCCGCGGTGCGGCGCAGCAGCGGCTCGGTCTCGTACCGGTAGCCGGTGTTGTACTGCGGCTGGCCGCAGCAGGTCTGGGCGGCCGGGAAGTCCACCTCCACGCCGAGCCGCTCCAGCAGCCGGACCACCGCGACCCCGGTGGACGGGTACAGCGCGTCGTTGACGCAGGTGACGAACAGGGCCACTCGCATGACGGGCAGAATAGCGGCGTGACTAGTGGCGTGAAGAAGTTCTCAGTGATCGGCATAGGCGCGGGCGACCCGGACCACCTCACCCTGCAGGCGGTCAGGGCGATCGGCGCGGCGGACGCGTTCCTCATCCTGGAGAAGGGCGAGGAGAAGGCGGACCTGACCGGGCTGCGGCGCGCCATGCTCGACGCGCACGCCCGGCCGGGCCATCGGCTGGTGGAGGGCCGCGACCCGGACCGTGACCGTGATCCCGCCGAGTACGCCCCGACCGTCGACGGCTGGCGCAGCGCCCGGGCCGCGATCTTCGAGCGGTTCATCGCGGAGGACCTCGCCGACGGCGAGACCGGCGCGTTCCTGGTGTGGGGCGACCCGTCCCTGTACGACTCCACGCTCGCGATCCTCGACGAGGTGCGCGAGCGCGGCCGGGTGGCGTTCGAGCACGAGGTGGTCCCGGGCATCAGCAGCATCTCGGCGCTGCTGGCCCGGCACCGGACCACCCTGAACCGGGTGGGCCGTCCGGTCCAGATCACCACCGGGCGCCGGCTCGCCGAGGGCTGGCCGCAGGACGTGGACGACGTGGTGGTGATGCTGGACGCCCGGCACGCCTTCACCCGCCACCTCGACCAGGACCTCCACATCTACTGGGGCGCGTACGTGGGCACGCCCGACGAGATCCTGGTCGAGGGCAAGCTGGCGGAGGTCTCCGACCGGATCGAGCAGGTGCGCAGCGAGGCCCGGGCCCGCAAGGGCTGGATCATGGACACCTATCTGCTCCGCCGGAACTGACCGGTCCGGTCCGCCGGGGCGGCGGCCCGGACGGCCTAGAGGTACGTCCGCAGGGCCGCGGCCAGGCGTTCGTAGTCCTCGGCGCGGTTGTAGACCTGCCCGCAGACCCGGATGCCGCCGCCCCCGGGCCAGCCCCAGACCAGCACCCGGATGCGGTGCCGGGCCGCGATGTCCTCGCGGAGGTCGCGCGCGGCCTGCGCGTCCTCGGCCGTGCCCGGCGGCAGCCGCAGGGACCGCATGGCGAGCCCGGGCGTGGACGGCAGCGGGCGCAGCCCGGGTACGTCGGCCAGCAGGGCGGCGGCGTACCCGGCCAGGGCGCTGTTGTGGGAGCGGACCTTGGTGGCGTCGAGCCGGGCCAGCAGGTCGAGTCCCTCGGGGGCGGCCAGCCAGCCGGTGTAGTCGACGGTGGCGCGGTTCTCGACCGAGCGCGGGAAGCCGTGGTGGTCCTCCCAGGAGGGCACCAGCGGCCGGATCCGCGCGCGGTACGGCTCCGCGACGGCGATGACGGCGGTCCCGGAGGGGGCCCAGCCCCACTTGTGCAGGTTCCCGAACCAGATGTCGGGCCGCCCGGCCAGCGGGTCGGCCAGCATGCCAGGGGCGTGGGCCCCGTCGACCACGGTGGTGATGCCGCGGGCGGCGAGGTCGGCCAGCAGCCGGGGCGAGGCGATGACGCGGGCGGTGGGCGAGCTGATGTGGTCGAGCAGGGCCACCTTGGTGCGCGGGGTGAGGCCGGCGAGCACGGCCTCGCGGACGGCGTCCTCGTCGGGCAGTGCCGGGTCCAGGGGGACGGTGGTGATCCGGGCGCGGCGGGCGGCCGCGGCGACGACCGTGCCGTAGCCGTGGTCGGTGACGAGGACCTCGTCGTCCTCGGTGAGCGACAGCGCGTCGAGGGCGAGGTTGGCGGCCTCGGTGGCGTTGGAGACGAAGGCGAGGCCGGCCGGGTCGGTGCCGAGGTGCGCGGCCACGCGCTCCCGGGCCGCCTCGATCCGCTCGGGGACACCGACGAAGAAGGTGTCCGGGTCGGCGTGCAGCTCGGCGAGCAGCGCCGCCTGGGCCTCCTGCACGGGGAGGGGCACGGCGCCGAACGAGCCGTGGTTGAGGTGCGCGATGTCCGGGTCCAGGCGGAACAGGGCGCGGCCACCGGGGAACTCGCCGGGCCGCCCGGCGACCGCGGACGGCGCCGAGGGCGGGTCGGTCGGATCGGTCGGGCCGGCCGGATCGGTCAGGCCGGTCGGATCGGTCAGGCCGGCCGGATCGGTCAGGCCGGCAGGGTCGGTCGGGTCCTTCGGTGCGAACGCGGTCACGGGACCTCCGGGTCACGGGGTACGGAACACGGGTACGGCGGGAGGGGCGGTACGACGGGGATCTCCCGCCGGGATCATCCCCCGCCACCGCCCTCGGGCGGTAGCCCGCCGAGAGGCAGCCGGCCGGGTACGCCACCGGCCTGGCCGCGGGCGCAGCCACGCCAGGACCGCCCCGCCCCGGCCGCGGCCCCGGCCGTCAGGGTCTGCGACCGCTGGTCGCCGCCTGGTACTGGAGATCCTGGACCGTCGGCTGCTGCCGTACCGGGTACGGCAGTTCCACCGTGGCCACGCTGCGGCCCTCGCGGAGGGCCTCGGCCGTGCCGGTGCCCGGGCGGAGGGGCAGGAGCGTGGTGTGCGGGCCGACCGGAGCCTCGTACGTGTGCGCGGCCGTGCCGACGGTCGTCCGTACGCTCGCGGGGGCGGTGAGGAAGCTGAGCACCTCCACCGTGTCCCGGGCCGGCGCGCTGCCCGGCCGCAGGGCCATCAGCACGCTCTGGCCGCCGGTCGGGGCGGCCGCGGCGAACTGGGTGCGCGCGGTCAGGTACAGCACGTCCCGGACGATCCTGGGCCAGCTGCCGGTCTTGAACCGGGTCAGGTAGTACGCGCTGATGTCCAGGTAGGCATGGCCGTGGTGCACCGAGGGGGCGAAGTGGCTGCCCTCCGCGTAGTCGTTCCACGTGGTCAGCTGGACCCAGTCGGCCTCGTCCTCGATGGCCCGGGTCCAGGTGGTGCGCAGGGTCGCGGTGTTGCCCGCCTCGTCGTAGACGCCCTGGAGGGGGCGGGTGTCCTGGACGGAGACCGGCTGCATCCAGATCTTGCCCGCGCCATGGGCCCGGCGGACGTCGCGGGCGGAGCCCTCCTGGCCGACGTAACTGCGGCTGCCCCACTCCGAGAAGCCGTGGCTGATCGGCGCGAAGGCCGCGGCCCGGGCGTCGTCGAGGTCCAGGAACAGCGGGACGAGGGCGGTGCGGATGCCGTGCCGGGTGCGCAGGGCGTCGAGGAAACGGGTCCACCAGGCGACGTCCTTCTCCTCCGCCTTGAACGGGGAGACCACCAGCCGCCCGTCGGCGAGGCGGTGCGCGGACGGCTGCGCGCCGAGCGCCGCGACGGCGTCGGCGAGGACGCCGGGGTCGTCGGTGCGCAGGGCCGTCATGTCCGGCATCAGCATGACCTTGAACTGCGGGTCGACCGAACGGGCCGCCCGCATCATCAGCTCGGCCCGGTCGCGGTGCGGGCCGGACAGCGCCAGCAGGTCGAGGGTGAAGCCGTCGAGGCCGGCCGCGCGGGCGGTGCGCACCTCCTGCTGGAGGTTGGCCAGCTCCCAGTCGCCGGGCCGCGGGGGGACGGGCAGCGGGCGGTCGCGCAGCAGGCCGCCGTAGGCCTGGTGCCGGCCGTTCTCGCCCGCGGGGTCGAGGTAGTTGCGGGCGTAGTAGTCGGTGGCCGGGTCGGCGTTGTCGAGGGAGAGCGGGTACGGGGTGAAGTAGTGGGCGAACACCAACTTCGGGCCGGCGCGCAGGGTGGCGGTGCCGGGGAGGTCGAACGGCAGGGCCCGGCCCGGGAGTTCGTCGCCGGGGCCGGCCGCGGCCGGTCCGTCGCCGACGGCCACGGTCCCCCGGCCCTCGCCGGCCGCCGGAGGCCGGGTGGTGGGGAACCGGTCCCAGGCGATGCCGGTGGCGGCGCAGACCCCGACGAGGAGGAAGGCGGAGACGAGGAAGGCCAGCAGCGGTCCGACGATCCCGAACCCCCTCCGGCGCCGGTGGGACCCGGACCGGCTGCGCCGCGGCTCGCTCATCGTGGTCCGCCCTCCCTGCATATGCCCGCGTTCCGGACTGCACAGCAGTAGAGCGGACGGCCGCGGGCCGGACAACCGTTCCCCGGGATCCCGGCCGGGGCACGTACGTCACCCGGGCGACCGCGTCTACGTCGGACGCAGGCCCCGGACCGGTCCCGGGGTGGCCGGAGGACCGCTCCCGCACGACATCTGACGGTGAATCCGTTCAGCCCCTGGCCTTGGACCGGGTCTGGCGGATAATCATCTGGTGCGGCGCGAAACATCCCTTGTGGCCGCAACGGCGTCACGCATGCAGTGGGGGGCATCGTGTCGATGGTGATGTCAGGGGCTCCACCCTCCCGTGTCCTGCCGGCGACCTCGGACGAGCTGTCGCGGCTGCTCACGGCGGTGCGGCGGGGCCGGGTACTGACGGTGACCGGGCGGTTCCGGGAGCCGCGCAGTCTGCTGGTGCGGGAGATCGCCCGGCGGCTGTCGTCCAACTTCTACGACGGGGTGGCCCTGGTCTGTCTCGAACGGCCCTCCGGGGTACGGGACCTGGTCGACGGGCTGGGCTGTGTGCCGGGCCTGGCGTACCTGCCGTGCGGCACGGCCAACGCCGCGTCCTGGCTGGCCGAACGGGACCTGCTGCTCGTCCTCGACGGCAGCGACCAGCTCGACGCGGGCGCGCGCCGCTGGCTGCGGACGCTGCTGGGCGTGGCGCCGGGCCTGCGGATCCTGGCCGCGGGCCGGACCGCGCTGGGCCTGGAGCAGGAACGGATCCACCGGCTCTGACACCGCGGCGCCGGAATGCCGTAGCCCCGGCGCCCCGGACACGCGACCGCCCCGGCCGGGCAGCGGTGCTGCCGGCCGGGGCGGGGACGCGCGGTGCGGCTCAGCCCAGGAGGGACAGGGCGTTGTTGAAGGTCGCGGACGGGCGCATGACGGCCGCGGCCTTGGCCGGGTCGGGCTGGTAGTAGCCGCCGATGTCGGCCGGCTTGCCCTGGACGGCGATCAGCTCGTCGACGATCGTCTGCTCCTGCTCGCCGAGCGTCTTGGCGAGCGGGGCGAACGCGGTGGCCAGCTCGGCGTCGTCGGTCTGCTTGGCCAGCTCCTGGGCCCAGTACAGGGCGAGGTAGAAGTGGCTGCCGCGGTTGTCGATGCCGCCGACGCGACGGGTCGGCGACTTGTCCTCGTTGAGGAAGGTGCCGGTGGCGCGGTCGAGGGTGTCGGCCAGCACCTGGGCGCGGGCGTTGCCCGTGGTGGTGGCGAGGTGCTCGAAGCTGGCGGCCAGGGCGAAGAACTCGCCGAGGCTGTCCCAGCGCAGGTAGTTCTCCTTGACCAGCTGCTGGACGTGCTTCGGGGCGGAGCCGCCGGCACCCGTCTCGAACAGGCCGCCGCCCGCCATCAGCGGGACGATCGACAGCATCTTGGCGCTGGTGCCCAGCTCCAGGATCGGGAAGAGGTCGGTCAGGTAGTCGCGCAGGACGTTGCCGGTGACCGAGATGGTGTCCTCGCCGCGGCGGATGCGCTCCAGGGAGAACTTCGTGGCCTCGACCGGGGACAGGATCTTGAGGGTCAGGCCCTCGGTGTCGTGGTCGGCGAGGTAGGTGTTGACCTTGGCGATCAGCTGCGCGTCGTGGGCGCGGGTCTCGTCGAGCCAGAAGACGGCCGGGGCGCCGGTGGCGCGGGCACGGGTGACGGCCAGCTTGACCCAGTCCTGGATCGGGGCGTCCTTGGTCTGGCAGGCGCGGAAGATGTCGCCCTCGGACACCTCCTGCTCCAGCACGACGGTGCCGGCGGCGTCGACGAGGCGGACGGTGCCGGCCGCGGCGATCTCGAAGGTCTTGTCGTGGGAGCCGTACTCCTCGGCCTTCTGCGCCATCAGGCCGACGTTCGGGACGGAGCCCATGGTGGCCGGGTCGAAGGCGCCGTGGGCGCGGCAGTCGTCGATGACGGCCTGGTAGACGCCCGAGTAGCTGCTGTCCGGGAGGACGGCGAGGGTGTCGGCCTCCTGGCCGTCCGGACCCCACATGTGGCCGGAGGTGCGGATCATGGCCGGCATGGAGGCGTCGACGATGACGTCGGACGGGACGTGCAGGTTGGTGATGCCCTTGTCCGAGTCGACCATCGCCAGGGCCGGGCCCTCGGCGAGCTCGGCGTCGAAGGAGGCCTTGATCTCGGCGCCCAGGCCGTGCGGGATGGCGTCCAGGCCGCCCAGGACGGTGCCGAGGCCGTCGTTCGGGGAGAGGCCGGCGGCGACGAGCACCTCGCCGTACTTGGCGAAGGTGTTCGGGAAGAAGGCGCGCACGGCGTGACCGAAGACGATCGGGTCGGAGACCTTCATCATCGTGGCCTTGAGGTGCACCGAGAACAGCACGTCCTCGGCCTTGGCGCGGGCGACCTGCTCGGAGAGGAAGGTGCGCAGGGCGGCGACGCGCATCACGGAGGCGTCGACGACCTCGCCGGCCAGGACCGGGACGGACTCGCGCAGCACGGTGACGGCGCCGTCGGCGGCGACGTGCTCGATGCGCAGGGTGCCGGCCTCGGCGACGGTGGCGGACTTCTCGGTGGACCGGAAGTCGTTCTCGCCCATGGTCGCCACGTTGGTCTTGGACTCGGGGGACCAGGCGCCCATGCGGTGCGGGTGGGTCTTGGCGTAGTTCTTGACGGCGCCGGGGGCGCGGCGGTCGGAGTTGCCCTCGCGCAGGACCGGGTTGACCGCGGAGCCCTTGACCTTGTCGTAGCGGGCGCGGATCTCGCGCTCCTCGTCGGTCTTCGGGTCGTCCGGGTAGTCCGGCAGCGCGTAGCCCTGGCCCTGGAGCTCGGCGACGGCGGCCTTGAGCTGCGGGATGGACGCCGAGATGTTCGGCAGCTTGATGATGTTGGCGCTGGGGGTCTTGGCCAGCTCGCCCAGCTCGGCGAGGGCGTCATCGATACGCTGCCCGGCCTCCAGGTGCTCGGGGAAGCTGGCGATGATGCGGCCGGCCAGCGAGATGTCCCGGGTCTCCACGCCCACGCCGGCCGTCGAGGCGTACGCCTGGACGACGGGCAGGAACGAGTAGGTCGCCAGGGCCGGGGCCTCGTCAGTGTGCGTATAGATGATGGTCGAGTCAGTCACCGGGTGCTCCGCTCCGCTCTCCACGTCTGCAACATTGCTCGACATCAAGATATCTCGTGTTCGCGGCTGCTCCGACAGTCCCCCGGCCACCGCTTCGGCAGGATCTACGAGAGACATCTCTCACCACGGCCCCGGGCGCGGGCCCGGGAACGGCGGAGCGCCGCCGCCGGCGGGGTGCCGGCGACGGCGCTCGGGGTCCGGGCGGCTCAGGCGGCCGGAGCGTACTTCGGGTTCGGGCCGTACTTGTTCGGGTTCGGCTCGCCCTCGGTGGCCCAGAAGACGATCAGCACGATGGTGCCGATGAGCGGCACGATGGCGATCAGCTGCCACCAGCCGGAGCGGCCTGTGTCGTGCAGCCGGCGGGCACCGACGGCCAGCGAGGGGATCACGATGGCGAGGGAGTAGATCGCGCCCAGGATGCCGTTGGTGCCGAGGACGGCGTCGAGGACCGCCAGAACGATGCTGACGAGGATGCTGAACAGCACGAAGAGCCAGAAT
Organism: Streptomyces sp. WAC06614; assembly: GCF_003949795.1. Taxonomy (GTDB): domain Bacteria; phylum Actinomycetota; class Actinomycetes; order Streptomycetales; family Streptomycetaceae; genus Streptomyces. The sequence goes on along the minus strand of NZ_RPRY01000005.1, from coordinate 8,498 downwards.
TCCTGGCGGCGGGCGCGCCCGCTGAACACCGCGTACTTCTTGAGAACGTCGAGGTACTGGTTCATGTGTCCCCCCAAGTGGACGGTTCGTCGGCCCGTCCAGGCGGAGCAAGCCGAGGCAGAACTTATGCCCCGCTTATGTGGCGGTCAAGCCACTTCGCAACACATGCGAAGGCCGACGTTCATCCGGTTCCGGGAGCAACCGGGATCACTCGAACGGACCCGAGGAGTCCGGGGCTGCGTTCCGTCCCGCGCGGCGCCGGCAGGACTGCCACACCAGCCGGAGCACGCACACCAGGGTCAGCACCCAGGCGGCGGCGAAGCCCCAGATCAGCGGGGGCGAGGAGGTGGCCGCCGCGGGTACGAACAGGACGAGCGAGGCCAGCCCGGCGAGCCATGCGGCCCAGGCCAGCCGGTGCGCGCGCACGGCGGCCACGACGGCCGAGGGCCCGGTCCACGGCCGCGCGCCGCGGCGCATGGTGCTCAGCCGGCGGGCCAGGAGCCCGTCCGTCTCCAGGGTCCGCTCGATCTCTCCGAGGATCTGCCGCTCCCGCGGGGAGAGTTCCCGGCCTTCCATCGTCATCCACTCCCCTGGTCGGTGCCGGCCGCCGGGTCCGTTCACGCGGCGGCGGTGGCCGCCACCAGGGTGTCCACCACGTCGCCGAGCGAGCCACGGCGCTGGTAGGCCGCACGCTGCCGGGCGGCCCCGCTGCCTTCCTTGTGCAGCCGTCGCAGCAGGTCCTGGACGAGCTCCAGGTCGCCGGTGGCCTCCAGGGCCGGCGCGGCCCGCTCGACCAGCCGGTCCACCAGCCGTACGGCGGGCTGCTCCTGGCCGTCGACGGGGTCCAGCCCGGTCCCGGTCAGTCCGTGCGCGGCGGCGCAGCGATGCGCCGCGCGCAGCTGCCGGTCCGTCACCACCGGTGTCGGTACGCCCTGTTCGACGTCGGCGAGCAGGACGCCGGACAGTCCGCGGACCAACGCGGCGAGCAGCACCACGGTGTCGAGGTCGGCGTTGGCGTCCGCGACCCGGACCTCCAGGGTGGGCACGTGCTCCGAGGGACGGGCGTACCAGTAGATCATCTTGCGGTCCAGCAGGACCCGGTCGCGCACCAGACCGCTGACGACGTGTTCGTACTCGGGCTCGCACAGCACCGGGGTGGGTCCGACGGTCGGCCAGCGGGCGAACTCCACCGACCGCCAGCTCTCGAAACCGGTGTCCGCGCCTTGCGCGAAGGGCGAGTTGCCGGTGAGCGACTGGATCACCGGCAGCCACGGCCGCATGTGGGCGGCCAGGGACAGGGCCTCGCACCGGGTGAGGGTGCCGATGTGGACGTGCGTGCCGCAGACCAGGCCGTGGTAGCCGTCGACGAGCGGCGCGAACCGGGTCGCCATCTCGCGGTAGCGCGCGCAGTCGGTGATGGTGAGCGGGCGTGCGGGCGGCACCACGGGGGTGCCGGTGGCCATGATGCGGCAGTCCGCCGCGGCGGCGGCCTGCGCGGTGACCCGGCGCAGCCGGGCCAGATCGGCCCGCAGGGTGGCGAGGTCGGCCACGGGCTCGGTGCAGACCTCCACCTGGGCGGTGAAGAACTCGGCCTGCACCAGCGGGCCGAGTTCGGCGGCCGCCGCGGCGATGACCTGCGGTGCCCGGCCGGCGGGCGCGGAGGCCGCGTCCCCGTCGGCCTCGACCAGCAGGAACTCCTCCTCCACCCCCATGGTCAGCAGTCTCATCGGACCTCCTCGCCCTGTGCGCGGCGTGTACCCGGCTGCGGAGGTCCGATGCGCGCCGGGCCGGTCGGGATCGGGCCGGCGGCACGGCTCACCTGGGGGTCGTGTGCCGGCGCGCCCACAGCGGGACCGCGAACCAGCAGACCGCGAACCAGACGGCCATCCCCGCCACGAGCCACAGTGCCAGCGGGCTGCGCAGCGCCACCCGCATGATCAGCAGCATGGCCGAGACCGTGGTCAGGAACAGCAGCGCCAGGCCCAGGATCGTCAGCCGGGAGGCCCAGGTCACGGCCTCCGGCTTCAGTCTGCGCCGGAAGAACAGCCGATGGAAGGCGACCGGCCCGACCAGGACGCCGGTGGTGGCCGCGCCCAGCAGGACCGTGACGACGTAGATGCCCCGGTCCAGCGCGTCCAGCTCGGTGAAGCGCGGCTGGAAGGCCACGGTCAGCAGGAAACCGAAGAGGATCTGTACGCCCGTCTGGGTGACGCGCAGCTCCTGGAGCAGCTCGTTCCAGTTCCGGTCGGCACGTTCCGCCTCGGACTCGCCGCGCTCCGGGTCCACGGTCGGCGGCCCGGAGCCTTCCTGCGGCTCCCGGCCGGGGGTGCCCGGCTGCCGGCCGGGCCCGTCCTGCTCAGGGGCGCGAGCGCCCCGCTCTTGGTCGGACATGCCCCGCACCTTCCCGTAAGGGCGCCGGCTACGCACCCCGCGCCCGGCCGAAGGGGTGGCCGCCGGGCGGGCCGGGCGCGGGTGGAGGACGCTGTTCGAGGGGACCGCGTACGGAGCGGAGGAGCCTCGCCATGCGCTCGTACTGGATGGACAGCACCGCCGACGCCCCCGCGCATCCGCCGCTCGACGGGGACCGCACCGCCGACGTGGTGGTCGTCGGAGCCGGGATCACCGGGCTGTGCGCGGCCCGGGAGCTGGTCCTCGCGGGCCGGGAGGTGCTGGTCCTGGAGGCCGGGCAGGTGGGCGGCGGGGTCTCCGGGCACACCACGGGCAAGCTGACCGCGCTGCACGGGCTGCGCTACGCCCAGCTGACCGCCGAGCACGGCCCCGAGGCCGCGGCCCTGTACGCCCGGTCGCAGGAGGAGGCGCTGCGGCACGTGCTCGCGCTGTGCGGGGAGCTGGGCATCGACGCCGAGGCGGAACGCCTGCCCGCCTACACCTGGACCTCGGACGAGGAACGGGCCGGGGAGTTCCTCGCCGAGGCGGAGGCGGCTCGGACGGCGGGGCTGGACGCCCGGTACGTGACCGAGACCGGCCTGCCGTTCCCGGTGGCCGGGGCGGTCCGGGTGGAGGACCAGCTCCAGTTCCACCCGCGCCGCTTCCTGCTGGGCCTGGCCCATGACCTGGTCGGGCGCGGGGCGGCCGTCCACGAGGGCACCCGGGTCACGGGCCTGCGGGAACGGGCCGACTGCCGGCTCACCCTGGCGGGCGGCGGCACCGTCCACGCCCGCGACGTCGTCCTGGCCACCCACTACCCGCTGGACTGCCACGCCTCGCTCATGGCCCGCCTGACCGTCCTGCGCGAGCTGGTGGTGGCCGCGCCGGTCGCCGCGCACGAGGTGCCCGAGGGCATGTACCTGACCCCGGAGGAGGGCGTGCGCTCGGTGCGTTCGGCGCCGTACGGGGACGGGCGCCGGCTGCTGATCGTCACGGGCGAGTCGTTCGTACCGGGCACGGACGACGCCGCCGGGCGGTGGGCGCGGCTGGCGGACTGGGCGCACGGGCACCTGCCGGGCTTCCCCGGCGGCCGGCCGCCGTACCGGTGGGCGGCGCAGGACGTGCACTCCGTGGACCACCTCCCCTACGTCGGCCACGAGCACCCGGACACCCAGCACGTGTTCCTGGGCACCGGCTACGGCGGCTGGGGGCTGAGCCACGGGGTGATGGCCGGGCGGCTGCTGGCCGCGCACGTCACCGGCCGGCCGCGGCCGGCGTGGACCGAGCTGTTCGACCCGCGCCGGACGCTGCCGCTGCGGGAGGTCGGGGACGTGGCCCGGGAGCAGGTCTCGGTGGCCCGGCACTACGCGGCCGGGTTCGGCCCCGGGCCGCGGTGTACGCACATGGGCTGTGAGCTGGGCTTCAACGAGGCCGAGGACACCTGGGAGTGCCCGTGCCACGGCTCCCGGTTCGCGGCGTCTGACGGCCGGGTGCTCCAGGGGCCGGCCACCCGGCCGCTGGACGTGCCGGGTGGGTGACGTACGCGCCGGGTACGGCCCGGGTGACGGCGGGCTCAGACCCGGTGGCCGTGGAGGTGGAGGTCGAACTCCTCCAGCAGCGCCCCGCAGAACGCGTCGAGGTCGGCGGGCTTGCGGCTGGTGACCAGCGTGCCCGGAGCCGCCCGGCACACGTGCACCGGCTCGTCCACCCAGGTGCCGCCGGCGTTGCGGATGTCCGTCGCCAGGCTGGGCCAGGAGGTGAGGGTGCGGCCGCGCAGCACATCGGCCTCGACCAGCGTCCAGGGGGCGTGGCAGATGGCCGCCACCGGCCGGTCGACCCCGAAGAAGTGCCGTACGAAGCCGACGGCCCGCGGGTCGGTGCGCAGGGCGTCGGGGTTGGCCACGCCACCGGGCAGCACCAGGGCTCCGAAGTCCTCGGCCGGGGTGTCGGAGGCCACGTCGTCCACGGGGAAGGTGTCTCCGCGGTCCAAGTGGTGGAAGGCCTGGATCCGGCCCGGCTCGGTCGACACCAGTCGGGGCTCCCAGCCCGCGTCCAGGACGGCCTTCCAGGGCTGTTCCAGTTCCACCTGTTCGACGCCCTCGGGCGCCATGAGGAACGCCACGCGCATGGCCCCTCACTCCTCTCGCACTGCGTCTCCACCCGGTCCCCGAAGAGGCGCCTGCCCTGGACCATTCGCACCAAACCGTGACAGTCTCTATGTATCGGGAGGGCCCCGACAGGGTAGGCGTGTGACATGACGGACACGGACGTGCGGTTCGAGCTGCTCGACGTGCACCTTGAGTCGGAGAGCTTCGGCAGGGTGGCCGTGCCCTTGGACGGCGGCCTCTCGGATGTGCCGTTCGCCCTGCCCGAGGGCGCGCTGTTCACGGTGAGCATCACCTTCCGGCTCACCGCGGACGTGGACGGGTTGGTCTACGTGGACGCGCGGGAGTTCGGCGACTGTTCCTTCCCCGCGGTCTCGACACCGTTGGGGAGCTTCCGCAGCGGCGGCCCGTACGAGGTGGTGCTCCCGCCCGAGAAGCTCCCGGCCGGGCGGCAGACGCACGGCATGTACACCGTCACCGGCACCTTCCTCGACGGCACCGGCGAACCGCTCGCCCACGAGGCCTTCCGCTTCCGGCTGACCCATCACGAACGGCCGGTCGCCCGGCCCGTCGGCCGGGCGGGCACGGGGGCCCCGGCCTGAGCTCGGCGCAGGGACGCCAGCACGGCCTCCGCCATGACCTGCTCGCCCCGCGCGTTGGGATGCACGGACATCGCCGGCTGGTGCGGCAGCACGCCCTCGATCCAGCGCTGCGCGGGCGCCTGGCAGATGTCGTGCCCGAGGGTGGGGGTGTGGACGTCGGCGTACGTCGCACCGTTCGCGCGGGCCCGGTCGGCGATCTCGGCATTGAGCCGCTTGATCACGTCGCGCAGGTAGGCGGCGTCGGAGCGGGTGACGGGCTGGCGGAACAGGCAGTCCCCCGGGTTCTCGGGCAGGATCGCGGGATACCCGGTGACGACCACCCGGGCCCGCGGGGAGCGCCGGTGGATCTCCTGGAGCGCTGCGGCCAGCCGCGGCCCGGCCGCCTCGATGCGCCGGTCGAGCGAGTCGCCGTACGCGGAGCGGCACGGCGAGCCGAACGGATGGACGACGGCGACCGTCACGCAGGTGACGACGATCTCGCCCATGCCGAGCAGCCCCTCCCCCATGTCGTTGCCGCCCAGGGTCATCGTGACGAGCCGGGTACCGGGTGTCAGCGCGTCGAACTGGGCGGCATTGACCTGCCCGAGGACGGGGTAGCGCTGAGGTTCGGTGAGGTGGGCGAGCTTGGCCGCGCCACAGGTCACGTCCCGTACGACGGCGGGCCGCAGCCGCTCGGCGACGACGCTCGGGTAGTTGCGGTCGGAGCGCAGGCACAGCCCGGCCGACTGGGCCGGGACGCCGGCTCCCGCGGCGTACGAGTCCCCCAGGGCGACGTATTCGCCGTACTCGCCGTGCCCGGCGGCGGGTGCGGCGGCGGCCGGGGTGAGGGCGCCCGCGCAGGCGGCGAGCGCCAGGCCGAGGGCGAGCCCGAGGCGGGCGAGGGGGCCGGCCTGGGAGGTGGCACGGGAGGTCGGCACGGCGGCTCCTGAGGCGCTGGGGGCGGTAGGAAACGCCAGGATGCGACCGTGTTACCGCCGGGTACAACCGGCCGGTAGGTAAAGAAACGATCAAGCGACGGACAGGGGCCGTGCCGGAAGCCTCGGCTTCCGGCACGGCCCCGCCGCGACTCAGAACGACAGGACGGCGTTGCCGTTCACCGTCGCCGCCATGGTGCAGGAGTTGGCGAAGGTGTGCTTCCAGGAGACGCGACTGCCCTGCCAGACACCGTCCATGGTCACCGTGACGGGGGCGTAGATCATCGGACAGGCACGGTTCGGGTCGGGGGCGGACAGCAGGCGGTCGAAGGAGCCGTCCGTGGAGTTCAGCGCCGCACACGCGGCCTGCGGGTCGGGGTGCGTTCCCTGCGCGGACGGCGCACAGCTGAGCGTGGTCGCCCGGACGACGGTGCCGGTGGCGGCGTCCCCCTTGGCCACGGTGAAGACCAGCGCGGAGGGGGCGTAGAGGCTCGTGGGCCGGGCCTCGGCCACACCGGCGGCGCCGGCGGCACCCGCCAGGCAGAGCAGGGAGGCGGCGGAAACGGAAGCAACGCGACGGAGACGCACGACTACACTCACTTTCGATTCGAAGGCTGGACCCGATTGACGCTTACGATCTCGCGCCCTGACGTCGGTGACTTTGCCTGATCCCCAGTGCAGTTGCACATCCATCGCCGATTTACGGACAGTGCGTTCGATAGTCGGATAGCTGTCCGGTCATTCGCGCAGCTCACGGCCCCACTCCCGCTCCGTAGCCGGGCGCGGACACAGGGTGAACGGGGGCGGCGACCTGCCTCGCCGCCCCCGTTGACCTGCTGTCGGCCGGGCCTGGTTCACCCAACGTCCACTCAGCTTGACCGGATCCGCTCGGTGCCCACCGGCCCGACGGGGTGTCAGTTGTTCGGTGCGGCCCCGCTGATGTCCGCCAGCGCGGACGTGTCGTCACGCTCCACGGCCAGGTCGCCCAGCGAGACGATGCCCACCAGACGCTCCTTGTCGGTGACGGGGAGCCGGCGCAGCGCGTGGGAACGCATCAGCGTGACCGCCTTGTCGATGTCGTCGTCCGGCGAGACGGTGACGGGATCGCCGCTGCAGACCTCGGCGACGGTGGTGTCGTCCGCCGGCTTGCCCTCGGCCATCACGCGGACGACGAGGTCGCGGTCGGTGAGGACGCCCTTGAGGTGCCCGTCGTCGACGACCAGGACGTCCCCGATGTCGTCGTCGCGCATGCGGCGCGCGGCGTCCGCCACCGATACCTGAGCCGCCGTGGTGACCAGCCGCTCGGTCATGATTTCTCGGATCTTCTGGGCCATCAGTACTGCCTCGCTCTCGCACGTCCGTTGTGCCTTCCCTCGTGGGCGCGCCTGCCCGGACCGACGGCCCGGAAACAGGTGGTTTATCCATCTTCTGACCGGTAAGCAGCCAGGTAGCGGGAGGGGCAGGAGCAAGGAGTGTGAACCGTCATGGCCGGTGACAGGCAGCAGGACGGCGGCATGGGCGACAAGCGGCAGGCACCGGGCAAGGGCCGTGAGGAACAGATCCGCGGACGCTCACCGGAACCGGACCGGATGCGGACGGGCGGACGCCCGCGCAGCCCGGAGGAGGTCACGCACGAGCGCGGCCGGGAGGACGCGACGATGCGCGACGTGATGCGCGACCTGCGCGAAGGGGACCTCGACGAGATGCGCGACGACCGCTGACTCACGCTTCCAGGGCCCGGCCCGCAGCCCGGAGGTCCTCGACCAGGCCCTGGTAGAGGGCCTCGCGGTCGGTGCCCCGCAGGACCGCCGACGGGTGGATCGTGGCCAGCCCCTGGCCGTGCAGCGGGCCGTCCCCGAGGTCCGGCAGCGGGACCAGCATCCCGCGGCGTTCGCCGACCCGGAAGCCCGGTCCCCACAAGGCCTTGCCCGCCGTCGCCCCGAGGGCGACCACCAGCTCCGGGTCGACCAGGCGCAGCTCGGCGGTCAGCCACGGCCGGCACGCCGACAGTTCCCGCAGGCTCGGCGGCTTGTGGATGCGGCGCTTGCCGCCACCGGCCGGCTGCCACACGTACTTGAAGTGCTTGACGGCATTGGTGACGTAGGCGCCGTCCATGTCCAGCCCCGCCTCGGCCAGGGCCCGCCGCAGGAGGCCACCGGCCGGGCCGACGAACGGCTCGCCCTTGCGGTCCTCCTGGTCACCCGGCTGTTCCCCGATCAGCATCAGCCGGGCCGCACCGTCCCCGGCCCCGAAGACCGTGCCGGTCGTGCCCTCGTACAGCGGGCAGCCCCGGCAGCCGGCCGCCGCCCGCCGGTGCGCGGCGAGACCGCCGCGCACCGGCAGGAACGGCCCGGCGTCGTACCGCGACGCCGCGCCGATCGCCTGCTCAGGCTGCCTTGCCACGGCCGGTGACGAAGTCCCGCGCCCGGTCCACCAGGCCCAGCCCCGGGGCGAGGAGCTTGTTCGCCGGAGGGGTGGAGGGGGAACCC
>NZ_RPRY01000061.1 GCF_003949795.1 Streptomyces sp. WAC06614 | reverse complement strand
GGACAGGCTGGGCAGGGGGTGGACGTCCCTCCCCCAGCGGACGACAGGGAGCTCGTCGTGGCCCACGTATCCGACCCGCCGCCCCGGCCGGCGCACGGCACGCCGGAGGGCGGGTCCGCCGGCGGGACCCGCTCGCGCGTGAGCGTGCGCGTCAACGGGACCCGTCGCGACCTCGACCTCGACCACCGCGTCACGCTCCTCGACGCCCTGCGCGAGCACCTGGACCTGACCGGCGCCAAGAAGGGGTGCGACCACGGGCAGTGCGGGGCGTGCACCGTCCTCGTGGACGGCCGGCGCGCCAACAGCTGTCTGCTGTTCGCCGTCGCCCTCGACGGGTGCGCGGTCACGACCGTGGAGGGCCTCGCGGGGCCCGACGGCGCCCTGCACCCGCTCCAGCGCGCCTTCATCGAGCAGGACGCCTTCCAGTGCGGCTACTGCACCCCCGGCCAGCTCTGTTCCGCCGTCGGCGCCCTGCGCGAAGCCGCCGCCGGCGCCCCGTCGCGCGTCACCGCCGCCGGTGCCCGGGCAGGGGCCGCCGCGCTGACCGCGCAGGAGATCCAGGAGCGGCTCAGCGGCAACCTGTGCCGCTGCGGCGCCTACCCGGCGATCGTCCGGGCCGTCGCCGAGGCCGCCGCCGACGCCGCGGCCACCAGGACCGGTGCGGATGCGGACGTGATCGTGTGAAGCCCTTCACCTACGTACGCGCCACCGGCCTCCGCGAGGCCGCCGACGCCCACGCCGCGCACCCCGGTTCCCGCTACCTGGCCGGCGGCACCAATCTGGTGGACCTGATGAAACTGGGCGTCGAGACCCCCACCGCCCTGATCGACATCTCCCGGCTCCCCCTGGACGAGATCACCGACCTCCCCGACGGGGGCCTGCGCGTCGGTGCCACCGTCCGCAACAGCGACCTGGCCGCCGACCCCCGGGTGCGCTCCCGCTTCCCGCTGCTCGGGCAGGCCCTGCTCGCCGGCGCCTCCGGGCAGCTGCGCAACGTCGCCACCACCGGCGGCAACCTGCTCCAGCGCACCCGCTGCGCCTACTTCCAGGACCTCTCCAAGCCGTGCAACAAGCGCGAACCGGGCAGCGGGTGCGGGGCCCGGGACGGAGTCCACCGCGACCACGCGGTCCTCGGCCACTCCGCGTACTGCATCGCCACCCACCCCTCCGACATGGCCGTGGCCCTCGCCGCGCTGGACGCCGACGTCGAGCTGTACGGGGGACCCGACGCCACCCGTACGGTCGCGGCCGCCGAGTTCCACCGGCTGCCGGGCGACCGCCCCGAGCAGGACACCGTCGTCCGCCCGGGAGAGATCGTCACGGCGGTGCTGCTGCCGGCCCCGGCGCCCGGCGCCGTCTCCTCCTACCGCAAGGCCCGCGAACGCGCGTCGTACGCCTTCGCCCTCGTCTCGGTCGCCGTCGTACTGGACCTCGACCCCGGCTCGGGCCTCGTGCGCCGGATCGCCCTCGCCTTCGGCGGCCTCGCCCACCGGCCCTGGCGGGCCACCACGGCCGAGGCGCGGCTGACCGGCGCCGAGCCGCGTCCCGATGCCGTGCGCGCGGCGGTCGACGCCGAGCTCGCCCGGGCGGAGCCGCTGCGCGACAACGCGTACAAGATCCCCCTCGCCCGCAACCTCGCCTGCGACACCATCGCCACGCTGGCCGGTACGCATCACGGTTCCGCGCATCCCGGTTCCACGCACCCCGGTTCCACGCATCACGGTTCCGCGCATCCCGGTTCCACAGACCCCAGGACAGGACCACAGGACCCACGATGAGTTCCGCCTCCGCCACCCTCGACACCGCCGCCGAGGCCCTGCTCGGCGCCCCCGTCCCACGGCGCGAAGGCCGGGAGAAGGTGACCGGCACCGCGCTGTACGCCGCCGAACGGCACCTGCCGCGGCGGGCCTACGCCTGGCCGGTGCCCGCGACGATCGCCCGCGGCCGGATCACCGCCGTCGACACCGCCGCCGCCCTGGCGCTGCCCGGCGTGCTGGGCGTCCTCACGCCGTACGACGCACCGCGCCTGGGCCCCTCCGACGACCCCACCCTCCAGCTGCTCCAGGACCTGCGGGTACCGCACCGCGGCTGGTACGTGGCGCTGGCCGTCGCCGACACCCTGGAGGGGGCCCGCGCCGCCGCCGACGCGGTGCGCATCACCTACGAGGCGGAGCCGCACGACGTCGTACTGCGCGAGGACCACCCCGGCCTGTACACCCCGGAGGAGGCCAACGGCGGCTACCCCGCGCACCGCGAACAGGGGGACCCGGACGCGGCGTTCGCCGCCGCGCCCGTACGGATCGACGTCCGCTACGCGGTGCCGCCGCTGCACAACCACGCGATGGAGCCGCACGCCGCCACCGCGGACTGGGACGCCGGGCGCGGCCACCTCACCGTCCACGACTCCTGCCAGGGCACCACGGTGGTGCGCGCCGTCCTCGCCGGGCTGTTCGGGCTGCCCGAGGAGCGGGTCACGGTGCTGGCCGAGCACGTGGGCGGCGGCTTCGGCTCGAAGGGCACGCCGCGTCCCCACGTCGTCCTCGCCGTCATGGCCAGCCGGCACTGCGGGCGCCCCGTCACCGTGGCCCTGCCCCGGCAGCACATGGCCGCCACCGTCGGCCACCGCGCTCCCACCCTGCACCGCGTCCGGCTCGGCGCCCTCGCCGACGGCACGCTCACCTCCCTCGGCCACGAGGTCACGACGTACACCTCGCGGGTGCGCGAGTTCGTCGAGCAGGCCGCCGTACCCGCGCGGGTGATGTACGCGGTCCGGGACAGCCGCACCACGCACCGCGTCGCGGCGCTCGACGTGCCCACCCCGTCCTGGATGCGCGCCCCCGGCGAGACGCCCGGCATGTACGCGCTGGAGTCGGCCATGGACGAGCTGGCCGACGCCCTCGGCATGGACCCCGTCGAGCTGCGCGTACGCAACGACGCGGCCACCGAGCCCGACAGCGGCCGCCCCTTCAGCAGCCGCCACCTCGTGGAGTGTCTGCGCGAGGGCGCCGACCGCTTCGGCTGGGCCGGCAGCCGGCAGCCCCGGCGGGAGGGGCCGCTGCTCATCGGCAGCGGCGTGGCAGCGGCCACCTACCCCGTGTACATCGCTCCGGCCGGCGCCCGGGCCCACGCCCGACCGGACGGGAGCTACCTCGTCGAGGTCAACGCCACCGACATCGGCACCGGCGCCCGTACGGTCCTCTCCCAGATCGCCGCCGACGCGCTGGGGGTCCCGCTCGACGCCGTCTCGCTGTCGCTCGGCGACAGCGCGCTACCGGCCGCCCCCGTGGCCGGCGGCTCCACCGGGACGGCGTCCTGGGGCTGGGCGGTGCACGACGCGTGCACCGCCCTGACCGACCTGCTGGCCCGCCACCACGGGCCACTGCCCGACGCGGGGCTCTCCGCGTCCGCGGACACCACCCAGTCGGCGAAGCAGAGGTCCCCGTACGCGCGCCACGCGTTCGGGGCGCACTTCGCCGAGGTGCAGGCCGACACGGTCACCGGCGAGGTACGGGTGCGCCGGATGCTGGGGGTCTTCGCCGCCGGCCGTGTCCTCAACCCGCGCACGGCCCGCTCGCAGTTCATCGGGGGCATGGTGATGGGGCTGGGCATGGCCCTGACCGAACACAGCGGCCTGGATCCGGCCTTCGGTGACTTCGCGGAACGCGACCTGGCCGCCTACCACGTACCGGTCAACGCCGACGTCCCCGTCGCCATCGAGGCCCACTGGATCGACGAGCACGACAAGCACCTCAACCCGATGGGGAGCAAGGGCATCGGTGAGATCGGCATCGTCGGCGCCGCGGCGGCCATCGGCAACGCCGTGAGCCGGGCGACCGGCCGGCGCCTGCGCGAGCTGCCCCTGACCCCTGACCGGGTCCTGGCCGCCCTCGGCGACGGGGGTGGCTCCGCGGGGGGCGCGTAGGCCGGCCTCACCGACCGGTGCTGCTCCTTGCTCCTGTACGCCGCTGGCTCCACGCCCTTCGGTGGGCCACCTGCGCCTGCAACGCGAGGTGCACGGTGACGGGGTGGACCCAAGGCGCCCGAAGGAACTCGTCGGTCATCACCGTCGCGTCCCGGTCGACGGCGGCGCAACGGGCCGCGCACAGCATCCTTGAGCGGGCCTCGGCGAGGGGCACCCGTTCCGCCGTGCGGGTGGACACCGCCCCGCCTAACCTGGGAGGACGCGGTGTCCCGGCCGCGCAGGAGGTCGACGTGAGCCACAACGACAGACGACGGCGCCTGTGCCGGAAGGCCTGCGTGGGGATCGCCGTGACAGGCCTCCTCACCCTGCCGGTCCCCGGCGTCGCTGCCGACACCCCGCAGCCGACCGCCACGGCGCGGCCTTCGCCCTCGGACGGCTTCCCCGTCCTCGACGACGCGATGGACGTCAAGCTGGACAGAGCCATCCGGGACGTGCTGAAGGAGACCGGTGTCCCGGGTGCCATCGTCGGAATATCCGCACCCGGTAAGGGCGAGTACACGCGGGCCTTCGGAGTCGCCGACACGGCCACGAAGCAGCCGATGAGACCGCAGTTCTACTCGCGCATCGGCAGCGAGACCAAGACGTTCACGGTGACGGCCGTCCTCCAGCTCGCCCAGCAGGGAAAGGTGCACCTCGACGACCCCATCGGGAAGTACGTCGAGGGCGTCCCCGGCGGCGACACGGTGACCCTCCGAGAACTCGCCGGCATGCGGAGCGGCCTGCTCAGCTACACCGTGACGGAGCCCTTCTTCAAGGCGCTCACCAGCAACCCGGAGCGCCAGTTCACGCCCCAGCAACTGCTCGACTACGCCTTCGACGCACCGAAGCCGGTGATCTTCCCGCCGAACAAGCAGTTCAACTACTCCAACACCAACCTGATCCTGCTCGGGCTGGTGGTCGAGAAGGCGTCCGGGCAGCGGCTCTCCGCATTCATCCGCGACCACATCCTGCGCCCTGCCAGGATGGACCGCACCAGCTTCCCGGACGATGCTTCCTTCCCCACCCCGCACGCCCAGGGCTACACCCGGCAGACGGAGTCCGGGAAGATCGAGAACGCCACCGACTGGAACCCCTCCTGGGGCTGGGCCGCCGGCGCGATGATCTCCGACCTGCGGGACCTGCGGATGTGGGCCAAGACCGTGGCCACAGGTACATTCCCCGACGGCACGCAAATGATCAGCCCCCGGATGCAGCAGCAGAGGCTCGCGTCCCCGCCCGACACCATGCCCGGCGCGGGCTACTACGGCCTGGGCATCTTCAACGTGCAGGGCTGGATCGGCCACAACGGTTCGCTGCCGGGATACCAGTCCCTGACCCTGTACCTGCCCGAGCAGCGGGCGACCCTGGTCGTGCTGCTCAACAGCGACATCCCGTACGGCCCCCGGCAAGAGGCACCGAGCACGGCCTTCGGGAACGCGATCACCAAGGTCATCACCCCCGATCACGTCTACAACCTGCCGGCAGCAGCGCAGGCGGCGACGCCCCCACCGACACCCTGAAGTCGTCCCCGGAGTCGGAGTCGTAGGTACGCCCCCGGGGGTGGGGGCCCGACTCAGCCGGAACGTGAGCTCGCGGCCCGGGCCCGCAGGACGGTCAGGCATGCGGGGGCGGCCATGGCCGAGGTCATTGTGGCGGTGCCAGGCGGGACAGCGGGGGACCGGGTAGCCGTTCGTCGGTGGCATCCGATGCGCTCGTTCAGCCGATGCATGCCTGAGCAATGGAGTGAAAGTCTTCTCCGCCCCGTCATCTGCGCAGCGGGGTCGCGTTGTCCGTCGAGGCAACATGCCTGATCCCGGCCCCTCCCGATGGGCCCGGTATCCCCATCACTGGGGCACTGTGCAGAACAGGAATGAGTCCTCATGAGACTTCCCACGTTGAGGCGGTGGACGGCGCGCTTGTCGCTGGGCGTGCTCGTCGGCATCGGTCTGCCGTTCGCCGCCGGGGCCGCGGCCGGGCACGCGGCGCAGCCGCCGCAGACTCCCGTACTGACCATCGAGAAGACCCATACAGGGGACTTCGTGCGGGGGCAGCAGGAGGAATACCAGATCACCGTCACGAACACGGGCGATGCAGCCACCAACAACACGCCCATCACCGTCACGGACAATGTGCCTGCCGGCCTTGAGCTCGTAGGCATGGCCGGCGCTCCCGGCAGCGGCTGGACGTGCAGTGGCAATTCGTGTACGACCCTGGTCGTGTACGGGCCGGGTGAAACGCTCCCCGCCATCACCGTGGTCGTCAACGTTCCCTCGAACGCCCCGGACAGCGTGACCAACGAGGCAACCGTCTCCGGAGGAGGCTCCGCCGCGGACACGGATCAGGACCCGACCGTGATCACAGGGGAAGTGGCCACGCCCGTTCTGAGCATCAGCAAGTCCCACTCGGGCACCTTCACCCAGGGCGGGACGGGGACGTACACGATCACCGTGTCCAACGCCTCCGGCGCGGGACCGACCACGGGTACCGTCACCGTGACCGACACCTTCCCCGCCGGCGTCACACCGACGTCCGCGTCCCCCGGCGCCGGCTGGTCCTGCGGCATCTCCGCGCAGACCGTCACCTGCACGAGCAACGCCGCCCTGCCGGGAGGAGCCAGCTCCCCCCCGATCACCGTCACGGTCGAGGTGACCACCGCCGCACCCTGCACCTTCACCAACACGGCCACCGTCTCCGGCGGCGGCAGCGCCTCATCGTCCGCGAACGATCCGACGACCGTCACCGGCGGCACCTGCAACGCCGCCGCGGCCGTTCTGGGCATCAGCAAGTCCCATGCGGGCACCTTCACCCAGGGCGGGACGGGGACGTACACGATCACCGTGTCCAACGCCTCCGGTGCGGGACCGACCACGGGTACGGTCACCGTGACCGACACCTTCCCCGCCGGCGTCACGCCGACGTCCGCGTCCGGCACCGGCTGGTCCTGCGGGATCTCGGGGCAGACCGTGACCTGCACGCGCACCGACGCGCTGGCGGCGGGCGCCGGCTACCCCCCGATCACCGTCACGGTCGAGGTGACCACCACCGCACCCTGCACCTTCACCAACACGGCCACCGTCTCCGGCGGCGGCAGCAACTCGGCCAGCGCGAGCGATCCGACGACCGTCACCGGCGGCACCTGCAACGGCGGGAACGGCGGCGGGGGGAACGGCGGCGGGGGATCGATCCTGCCCGTCAACCTCAACGGCGTCTTCACCATGTTCAACAACATCGCCATCAACAACAACATCAAGAGCCCCGGGGCCAGCAACACCACGAACCAAAGCTTCACGACGACCGACTGACAACGACCCTTCCGAACCGGGCCACTGCTACCCATGGCGGTGGCCCGGTCGTGCGAACGGCGGAGGCATGAAGCTCTTGGGCGGCGCCACGCGCACGCAGCGGACCGCACCGGGCAGCCCACCCTGGAGGGTCGTGGCGGCGGTACTGGCCGGGGCGCTGCTCCCCGGCGCCATGGGGGCGTGCGGCCCTGGTCCTTTTGACAGCGCCGCGCGAACAGCCACCCTGTCCGCCGGGCGTGGCCACGCCCTGGCCGACACCCGGGCGTCGGCGTCCGCGCTCGACGCTGTGAGCTCGCCCAGCCGCCAAGCGCCCCTTGGCTCCCGTCCCCACCAGGTGCTGCGCGTCGAAACGCAGGAAATCCTTCCTCACGACCCGCAAGCCTTCACCCAAGGGCTGGAGTTCCGCGGCGGCACCCTCTACGAAAGCACGGGTCTGGTCGGCCGGTCCTCGGTGCGCGCCGGAACACCGGGCAAACCGCCCACCCTGTACGCCGACCTGTCACCCCCTCTGTTCGGCGAGGCCATCACCGTGTCCGGCGACAGGCTGTGGCACATCACCTGGCGCGACGGCATCGCCATCGAACGGGACCCCACCACCCTCGCGGAACGGCGCCGTGTCACCTACGACGGTGAGGGGTGGGGTCTCTGCCACCGACGCGTTGCCGGAAGGGAACAGCTGGTGATGAGCGACGGCACCGACCGGCTCACCTTTCGCGACCCCTCCACCTTCGAGGCGACGGACAGCATCGGTGTGCGCCACGACGGCCGGGCCGTGACGCACCTCAACGAGCTGGAATGCGCACCCGACGGCTCCCTCTACGCCAACGTCTACCCCACGGACATGATCGTGCGCATCGATCCGCACACCGGCACCGTCACCGCCCACATCGACGCCACCGGGCTGCTGAAGCCGGCCGAACGGCGCAGAGCCCAAGCGCTCAACGGCATCGCCGCCGTACCGGGCACCGACCAGTTCCTGCTCACCGGCAAGTTCTGGCCCCACATGTTCAAGGTGGCCTTCGTCCCGAAGGAGCGACCTCGTGCCGGCCTCGACGGGTGAGGACGGCGTGCACAGCCGGCCCTGAGGTAGGCCTGCCCGGCCCGAGGGTTCACGAGCTCCGCGACGCGGCTCGTGTCGCTGCAGTACCGGGCAGGCAGGAGCGGAACCGGTTTTGACGGTGTGTCACCGCACCGTGGAGCGGCAGCCCATCCGCTTCGATCCGCTCCCCCGAACCAAGGTCTTCCGATTCCACCGTCAGGGCGGCGCCGAGTCCGCCTTTGCACCCGGCCGTGGAGGGATTCTGCCGGTGGCGGGCGCCGCCTAGGTTCGTGATCCAGAACGCTTACGCCGGAACCACCGGCCCGCAGCGCCCCCGCCTCGCGAAAGGCTCGCCTTGTCCCCTGCATTGGGCCGGTAGCGTCGCAGGCCGGTCGCGTCGCGGGCCGTTTCGCAGCGCTCCTTTCCGCGGCCGGAGGGCTGCTGTTGAGGCCTTTCCGGCGGCTGGGGCCTGCGGGGGGCGCTGGGGACGGTCGATGATACGTTTCGACGAGAGATCAACTTGTGGGAGTCCGGTCACCTCGGACGTGGCGCCGCCGCCGAGCGCCTGCGGGCCGCTCCGTCGCCCCACGCCTACGTGACCACCCCTTCGAGACCGTTCAGGAGCACCAGCATGGCCCCGCCGTCCGCCTCGGGTCCCAGCGGCTTTCCCCCTGGCTTCCGGTGGGGAACGGCGAGCTCGGCCACCCAGAGCCAGGGCGCGACGCCGGCGGACAACTGGTGGAGCTGGGAGGAGGCCGGCAAGGCCCCGCGCAGTGGCGCCGGGAACGGCTTCGACACGGTGTACGCCTCCGACTTCCGCCTCCTGGCCGACTGGGGCTTCGGCGAGTACCGGATGTCCCTCGACTGGGCCCGGATCGAGCCGAGGGCCGGGCACCGCGACCAGGGGGCGGTCGAGCACTACCGGGAGATCCTCCGGGCCGGGCGCCGGGCCGGCATGACCATGTGGGCGTGCCTGCTGCACACCGCCCTGCCCGCCTGGTTCGCGGCCGAGGGTGGGTTCCTCGCCCCGACGGCCGCAGCCGCGTGGGCCCGGCACGTCGACTTCGTCGCCGAGACCTTCGGCGACCTCGTCGACGGCTGGATGCCGGTCAGCAATCCGGCCGGCTACGCGGAGAAGGCCTATCTGCGCGGCACGTTCCCTCCCGGGCACACGTCCCAGGAGGAGTTCCTCACCGTTCTGCAGGCGGTTCACGAGGCGGAGTTCGAGGCCGCGCTCCGGCTGCGCCAGACCGGGAAGCCGACCTCCACGAACGAGGCCCTGGTGTCGTTGCACCCGGCGGACGCGAGCGCCGACGCCGCGGCGGCGACCGCTCTCGTCGACGCCGTGCTGTGGGGCACGTGGCTGAACATGGCTCGTTCGCCGCGCTACGAGGACGCCTTCGACCAGTACGGCTTCAGCTACTACTTCACTGCGGCGGTCAACGCCGCGGCGGACCTCCTGCCCTACCCCGCCGGCCACCCCGTGGGCGTGGGACCCCAGGGATACGCGTCCTGGGCGCCGGGCCTGGGCGAGGTCCTGGCGCGTCTGCACGCCGAGCTGCCGGGACGGACGTTCCTCGTCTCCGAGATCGGCCTCGGTGGCAAGGACGACACCGAGCGCGCCGCCTACCTGCCGGACGCCCTCGAACAGGTCCGCGAAGCCCTCGCGGCCGGCATGGACATCGCAGGCGTGCATTTTTGGACGGGCGTGGAGAACTACGAATGGCTGGAGGGCTACACCGTCCCCTTCGGGCTGTTCGACCGCGACCGCGCCCCGAGGCAGAGCGCCCACGTCGTCCGCTCCTTCATCCGTGGCTGACCGCCACCCGGTCACGCCCCTTTCGCCGGCGCGCACGTCCGCCGCCCCGGCCCGTCACCCCGACACCCGTACTGCTGGAGTTCCTGCATGAATCACCGCACCGGCCTCGTCCTCGATTTCGGCGGGGTGCTCACCACGCCGCTGCTGCCGGCCGTGCTGGCCTTCGAACAGCGCGAAGGACTGGAGCAGGGAGCGTGCATCAGGGCGCTGTACATGGACGCGGAAGGCATTCGGCTCACCCACGAGCTGGAGCGCGGTGCGCTCACCCAGACCGAATGGAACCAGGCCGCCGCCACCAAGCTCGGAGTCTCCCCGGACAACCTGATGGGCAGGCTCTTCGCCGACCTGCGGCCCGAGCAGGCCCTGATCGACGCAGCCGCCGCGGCGAAACGCACCGGGATCAAGGTCGGCATCCTGTCCAACTCGGTGGGGCTCACCCCCTGGAACCTGTACGACGGCTACGAGCTCGAAACCCTCTACCACGGCGTGGTCATCTCCGAGTACCACGGCATGCGCAAGCCCGACCCGGAACTCTTCCAGGTCATGCTGAAGCTCCTCGACCTGTCGGCCGAGGAGTGCGTATTCGTCGACGACACCGAGGAGTACGTGCGGGCCGCGGAGAAGCTCGGCTTCGCGGGTGTGCACGCGGTGCAGCCCGAGCAGACGGTCTCCCAGCTCGAGGACCTGCTGGGCGTGCCTCTTACCGACGCCGGCTGACACCCGGCCGCCACCGGCGACGTGGGCAGCGCCGACGCCACCGGAGGGGCCGCGGAGGCACCGGAAGAGAGGAACCCGGGGGGCAGCCCGTGCTTCCCCCCCACCCCCCACCCACACGACCTCACAAGGATCTGCCCCCGGCGGATCGAGGCGAGGAACCCGACTGCGTCGAGGAACTCGCCGACCCTCGGGTGGAACGCCGCAGCGTCCTGGAAGATCTCGACGCCGACCCGGAGGGCGCGGGCCAGGCCCTCGCGCATCGCGGTCGACACGTCGGTGATGTGCCCGGCGCGCGGACCGGCGATGACGTCGGCCGTGATGGTGGCGCCGACGTGCTTGGTGACGGCCGCTGCGATCTCCGTGTCGGAGGGACGGTCTGGTCCACGTAGCCGCGCCGTCGATCTTGCGGAGCAGGGCTGAGGCGCGATCGAGCTGCGGCTCATGCGGCTCGGATACGGAAGCCCGAGGCCAGCCGCCTCGTCGGCGTCAACCCTCGGACTGGCCGTGAGTGGCGTAACGGCCGCCCCGAGGGGCGCAAGAGGCGCCCCGTGGCTCCCGCACGACATGTGCGGGAGCCAGGGGGCGCCACCGCACCATCCCTCGACGGTGGGCCCCGTTCCAAAAGTTTGGAACGGGGCTCTTCTACCAGCGTCCGGGTGCTATTCCACTAGCTTGACCACCTGGGTCGCCCCGAGGCAGAGACTGACAACTATGAGGCTCCAGAGGTACCACCTGGGGAGTCCTCCTTCGCGCTTCATCAGGAACAGGTACGCCGGCCCGTGAAGAATCGCCAGTGAGGCCAGGACGAAGACGAGGGCGTCCATGTAGTCAGCAGATGTACATGGAGACGAGGCCTGAGACACCTGCACCAACTGTCAGGGCGGTGGAGAGTGCTGATGCCGCCTCAGCGGAGACCGCGATACCGATCACCGTGATTCCCCCCGCTGCCGCCGCTGCGGCAAAAGCGGCGGCGCCGATCGTGTAGACGGCGGCCATCGCGGCACTGTGGCAGAAGCTGCCGGCCTGCGCGGCGGAGAGGGAGCCGCCGCCCGCCAGCACGAGGCTGCCGTCGGCCTGCTTGTGCAGGGTGAGCGCGGCATCGCCGTTGTCGTAGACGACAGTGCTCTCCCCCGCCGCCAGGGTGCCGCGGGCGGCTGTGATGTCACGGACGAGCTGGTCCACGAGCGGCTGGTCGGCCGGTGCCGCCGCGCGCGGTGCGGCGGCCGTGGAGGCGGCCGGTCGCGGGGCTGCCGTGGCAGTGGTCGCCGTGGACAGGACAGCGCACGCGGTGGCCGCCGCGATTCCCATGACGGCGAGGTTGCGCATACCCGTCTTGGCAAACAATGCGAGGATCAAGACAGTCTCTTTCGGGACAAGTGGAGGCTCGGGTCCGGTGGTTTCCGGCAGCGAGCGTTCTTGATCATGAACCTAGGCGGCGCCCGCCCCCGGCGGGATCCCTCCACAGACAGGTCAAAAGGCGGACCCTGAGCCGCTCTCACGGTGGAGCCGGAAGGCGGAGCGGGTGAGGTGTTCACCGGGACGGTCGTTCGGGCGGCCCGACACTCACGCCCGGCGACGAGGTTCTGCATTCCGGGCGCGTCGGGTTCCGGGCGGCTGGCGCAGAAAGGTCGGTGTGCAGCCGGCACCAGGACCTCGCCGTCGTGCGTCCCAGCCGGGCGATCCGCCCCACCTCCCTGCAAGCCCGCCCGTCGAGGGGCCCTTACCGGCGGCCGCGAGGGCAAGTTGGGCGGGGCAAAAGGCGGCCCAGGTGGTGGCGGGGGCCGAGGCCGTCCCGGGGGTGAGGCCGTAGAGGGCGACTGCGTCCATGAGCGGGGCCGCGAGCGGTAGTACGAGTGGGAGCAGCTCTCAGATCCGTCTGTGGCATCGTCTTGCTTGTGCGCGAGTCGTGGTCGGCTCGGCGATTTCTAGGGCCAGCATCGCCTGGCACAGGGGGAAGGCATGGTTCACAGTCCATTCGACGTTTCTTTGGCGCATGGCCAGAGCATGTCCTGGAAACTCGGCGGGTCTGGGTCGGCCACTGGTCGTGGTCGGTGAATGATGCGGAACAGAAGGTGCACGCCTCCTATGTAGGGCCCGAGGTCCTGGCCGGGTTCATGAACGGTGTCCGGGATCTGCACCTTGGGTGCAGTGCGACCTTCGTTACGTTCTTCGACGAGCCGAGCGGGACGAGAGTCTTCTTCAACCAGAGAGAGAAGGATGTCTTCGTTCAGATCGTGGAGTTCGCGGACCTGAACGAGCCGTCGTCCTGGTGGGCGAGGCTGGTCTGGGCAGGTCGGCTGCCGACAGAGGCATTTGTCAGGGCCTTCATGGCCATGATCGAGAACCTTCTCTCCGAGCATGGGACAGACGGGTACAGGAGGCGCTGGGGGTACGAGTTCCCCGTCCTGGAGTGGACGGCCCTCCAGGCAGCGCACAGCTCCCGCTGACCCGAAGCTGGGCCCGCGTCCAGATCAAGATGGCTGCGATTGCCCGGGATGAGTAGGCCCGGTCTGCAAGGACGACGTCTGGTCGGGTTCGCCACCGACCCTGCCCGGGTTCGTGGCGGACCCAGCCCGGTGCGCGGGCCTCCTTGAACTGGCGGGCCGGCCCGAGAGCCTTCTCCAGCTCGGGCCGGACCTTGAGGCGTGTGCTGATCTGCTCGGAGAAGACCTTGGGGTACTCCGCGACGTGGAGGGCGTCGAGCCGGCTCGCCGGCTCCTGCCGGACGGTCGATGTCCTCGCTTGCCCGATCCGCACTGGCCGGTCGGTGCGGGGCGCGCGCACGACGGAGAGCGCGGGGCGGTCTTCCCGCCGCGGGTGCGGCAGACGCTGCCGGCGGGGGCTGTCGCAGAACTCTCACACTCCATTTATGCGAGCACCGTGCCAGTCCCTGCGAGGTCGGGGAGGCGGATGCAGGTGGTGAGGCCGCCGTCGGGGTTGGCTTGCGCGGTGAAGGCGGCGCGGTGGGCGGTGGCGATGGCCTGCACGATGGACAGGCCCAGGCCGGATCCGTCGGTGGGGGTGTTCAGCCGGGGTCGGGGGCCGCGGCGGAAGGGTTCGAGGAGTTCGGTGGCGGTCTTGTCGTCCAGCCGTGGTCCGGTGTTGCAGATACGGAGCCCGCTCTGATCGACGTGGATGTCGACGGTGCCGCCCGGGTGGTTGTGGGTGACGGCGTTGTCGATCAGATTGCGGACCAGGTGGGTGAGCAGGATCGGGTCGCCGTGGGTGGTGGCGGGTCGCTGCGTGAGGCGGAGCGTGACCTGCGCGCTGCGGGCGGCGTCGGCCGCTGCCTCGGTCTCGCGGGCGACGAGTGCCGTCCAGTCGATTCCCTCGCGTCCACACAGGCCGTGTTGGCCCTGGGCGAGCAGGATCAGGGCGTCGATGAGTTTCTCGCTGCGGCGGTTGACGTCGAGCAGGTCGTTGCGGACCTGTTCGAGTTCGGCCGGGTCGGGATCGCGTAGGCCGACCTGGATGAGGCTGCGTTGGACTGCGAGAGGGGTGCGTAGTTCGTGGGAAGCGTTGGCGATGAAGCGCTTCTGGGCATCGAAGGTGCTTTCGAGGCGGTTCAGGAGGTCGTCGAAGGTGTCGGCGAGTTCGGTGATCTCGTCGTGGGGTGTGCCGGCGGCGAGGCGTTGGTGGAGGTTGGTCGCGCTGATCCGGCGGACGGTGGTGGTCATCTCGTGTACGGGGCGCAGGAGCCGGGCCGCAGTCCACCAGCCGACCAGGGCGGCCAGCAGGGCGGCTGCGGCCAGGGCGACGATGGACCACAGGAGCTGTTGCTGGGCTGCGGCGTCGGTGACCTGCCGGCTGACCGTGGTGATGGTGGTTCCATCGGTACCCGGCAACGTCACGCCTGGGGAGGCGGTGTGGCCGGTCGAGGGCTGGGCCTCCTGGGAGCCGGGTTGTCGGGCTCTTTGTGCGATCTTCACGGCCAGCGCGTCGGTGCCGTGCTGTGTGAGCAGGTAGACGGCGGTCAGCAGGAGAGCGCCCAGTGCGAGGAAGGCGCAGCCGAAGGTGACAGCGATACGGGTGCGGACGGTGCGGCGTTTCAGCACAATGCGTAGCCGCTGCCGGGGAGGGTGCGGATCGGGTCGGGGGCGCCGAGTTTGGCGCGGAGCTTGCTCATAGTGACACGGACCGCCCCGGTGAACGGATCGGCGTGCGCGTCCCAGACCCGCTCCAGCAGTTCTTCGGCGCTGACCACGCCCCCGTCGGCCTCCATCAGTACCCGCAGCACCCCGAATTCCTTCGCAGTGAGGGACAGCGTGCGGCCGTCCCGCTCGGCGTTGCGGCGGACTGTGTCCAGAGTGAGACCGGCATGCCGCAGCCGTGGCGGGGTGGCGGGTGCGGCGCGGCGGGCCAGGGCCTGGATCCGCGCGACGAGTTCGGGAAACTCGAACGGCTTGCAGAGGTAGTCGTCCGCCCCCAGCCCCAGCCCGCGCACCCGGTCGTGCAACGTCCCGGCAGCGGTGAGCATCAGAATCCTGGTCCGTGTATCGGACGCGGCCAGCGAGCGGCACAGCGTGTCACCGTGGGTACCTGGCAGGTCCCGGTCAAGGACGAGAACGTCGTATTCGGTCAGCTCCAGCAGGTCACGCACCGCATTTCCGTCGCGCACCACGTCCACCGCCATGCCCTCCCGACGCAACCCAGCCCCCAGCATCCTCGCCAGGACCGGCTCGTCCTCGGCCACCAGCACCCGCATCCCACAACCTCCCGTCCCGGACCCGCACGGCCCCACCCGTTTCCGGGCGGGACAAGCCTCGATGCCCACTCTGGCCGACCGGACTGCCGTGCGGGAGAGCCGACCGGTCCCCGCACCGGGGGAGGGGTCCGCCCTCACATGGACGGACAGAGGCCGTGCGGGCGGTGGTGCCATGTCCCCAGGGGGGCCATGGCACCACCCGGCGCCATACGGCCATCACCGGATCTGTGACCCGGGCTCTGAGCCCTCGACAGCCTCAGGGCCCGGAGATCCTCACTTCTGTGCCGGCTGGGCGGGGGCGCGGTCCTTGCCCGCGGAGGGGTCGGTGTCGCTGAAGGTCAGCTTGCCGTTCTTGTCCACGGTCGCGTACTTGCCCGTCCCCTCCTGGGCGGGGGCGCGGTCCTTGCCCGCGGAGGGGTCGGTGTCGCTGAAGGTCAGCTTGCCGTTCTTGTCCACGGTCGCGTACTTGCCCGTCTCACCGGAGGGCTTGCTGCCGCTGTCCGGGCTCTGTGCGGCGGCGACGCCACCCAACGCGAGCACCGTGAGTGCCCCGCCTCCCAGGATGAGGGTGGTCTTGCGACGAAGATTCTGACCAAGGTTCATGATCTATCCCTTTCCGTAGACGCCCCTTGTGGCCGTCTGCGGTACCCAGCTCACCAGGCGCGGCGTTTCGGCAGCGTCTCCCCGTTCTTTAGGCGATCTTTACCCCGGGGCCTGCGACGGGGGTGCTGTCGCAGCGCCATCCGTTCTCCCCCTCGTGCCTCAGGCCAGTTCGCCGTTGCCGTCGTCCGGGCCCGGACACGGGGTGTGCCTGAGCAGGGCCGGGGCTCCGTCCCGGGGCCGGGCCCTGGCTCCGGTTACGGAGGCTCCGCCCCGCCCCGCGCCTCAAACGCCGGCGGGCGACGGCGGTGGAACCGAGGCGGTTCGCCGGCGGGCCCAGCTCCACCCGCACGAGGGAGAGGAACCGGCGCCGGAGCCCGTCCGAGTCGACGCGGCCCGGCGGCCGAGCTTCAGCTGGTGCCGGGGCGGTGGACGTGGACGGTCTTGCCGTGGACGGGGCGTGGTGACCCGCCGCGTGGTCTTCCCAGTCCGTGATCACGGGGCTCGTTGAAGATGCCGGCCGGCGGTTCCTTCTGCAGGTCGCCCTGCTCGCGGGCCGCGTCCGCATGCTCATGGGCACCGCACACCGTGGAGTCGACGCTCAGGTCCCTTTTGATCGCCCCCTTCGCGTCGGCCAGGGACTGGAGCCGGGTGGGGGTCCGGTGCCTGGTCCCGCTCCGCTGCCATCGGCGGAACAGGTCGTAGATCCGGCTCCGCGGTCCGTACTCGGCGGGCACGTCCCGCCACGGAACACCGGTGCGGTCCTGAAACCGTATGCCCTCGATCAGCCGGCTCCGGGGCCGGGCGGGTGGCCGCCCCGCCCTGGCGCCCTCCTTCGGCAATAGCGGCTCCGGCACCGCCCACTGCGGTCCGGGTAATCCGCCGCGTTCCCGAACCGTGGCCCTTCTCGGGATCACGTGCGTGCCGGTCCGTCTACTAGGCGATCCATTGGTCGTGCACCGAACCGGCGCGAAGTCGAGTCCCAGCCCGGCCTTGCAGACTAAGAAGTAGACTCAGTTTTCCTTCCGCAACCCGCGCACCCACCTCGCGGCTTTGGCGAACCGGCACCGTAGGTCGCCACTACGGAAACGTGTCCGCTGAGGCCGGACAAATCCACGGTCTCTTCTTCGGAACTAAATCTCTGCCACGGTACACCGTTGACCGACACGGCTGACAACCGGTGTCCTTCGGGTACGCGGATCCGTAGCGACACACTTTGTGCCGGATTCCGATCAGGGACGTCCACAAAGCCTTGGACTTGTCCCGAATCGATGTCTGATGTGAGGGAGTAGGTAAGAGGACCGAAAGGGGTGGGGAGGCCTCTGACGGTAATGTGGTTTCCCTGCTCCATCCATCCGCGCGGGGTAAAGTATGCGAGCTCCAGGGATTCATGTCGTCCGTGTGAGTCCGCGGGAGTATGTGCCAACATGAGCCGGAGCGCTTCCAGAAGGGAGGTGTTGTTGGCGCTGTTCGGTGGAAGGTACATTGCTCGGTAATACTCGTCTTTCGTCCATCCTTTTTCGGGGGATGGTGCGATGCAGGTGTCTTCTCCTCGACAGGGTGGCCATTTGGTCAGAATGGGGCCGACATTGTGCGCCTCCCCGGAGATGAAGGTGTCGCGCGTCATTCCGTGCGCCAGCTTCCCGTAGAAGCTGAGCACCAGCTGGTCCGCCTGGTCATTGGCTGCAAGGAATTTAAGTTGCTCAACCTCGTAGACGTTATTGTGTGCCGATCCATGCGCTCGCAGTAGGCCGAGAAGCCGGCCACCGTGCTGCAACACGTACTGGAGAGTCTCAGTAGCCTCTGGACCTCCGGGCGCGTACACGTCGGAGGCAAAACCGTAGTGCGACACGAGGTTCCAATACCCCCCAAGGACCTGCTCGGTGATCGGGTCCCACGGCTTCTCGTTGTCGAGCAAGCTGACAGGTGTGAAGAGTGAGCCGTCCGCGAGCGTCACGCGCGATTTGCGCACGGCCCTCTCATAGCCCTCCTTCAGTTTGGCCGCAAAGTCGGCGTATCGCTGTCCGCGATCTTCATACCCCAGCTCCAGCCAGACCTGAGAAATTACTTGGGCGCCACGTTGGGCGAGGCCGATCTGATGAAGCCCGTATACAGTTCGTGCGATGTCACTCGAATACCGCTGACGCTCGAGCAGGTTGTTCGGGTCAGCAGCATTCTGTTTGATGAGGTCCTCCAGGAAGGCGGAGTACGTTGGCTCGTTCTTCAGGAGAAAGGGCGTGTCGTGTGTGAGATGCCAATAATCGGCGGCATGCAGAAGTTTCGCACCCATCTCGAAATTCCGTCGGTCCCGCCCTTTCGTCAATGGAAGCAAGTCTGCAAGGGACGATGCGTACATCTCTGTGAAGCCGAGATGCCCGAGCGTGCCGACCGTGTCGCTGCTCTCGGCCTGATAGAAATCCTCGTAGCTGTTTCCGAGGCTGTAGCGCCAAGCCATCAGCAGGTTCTGGATCAGAAGCGCTTTGGTCGCATGGTTGACACGCTGCTCGGGTACCTCGACAACTGCTCGCCCATCAAGGCGTCGGTCCCAGTAGCTTTGGGTGCGCTCCCTGGCTTCGCTATGGCTCTGAGGGCCGGCCTTGAGGTCGCGAGGAACGCGTGCCGCATCGACCGGACGGACGAGGTAGGCATCGGTGGAATGCCCGGCGGGTTTGACGTCGTATGTCAAGTCCGTGCCGTCGAATTTGGCTCCTGGAGTGAAGTACAGGAACGTCTTCCCGTCTCTCACAAGTCGGTTGTCCCGAGCGGATAGTCCACATGCTGTACGGCCACACACCTCGCGCAGCTTGATAGTGGCCGAATTGGACTTACCTCCACCCGACGCGGTAATTCTGATGAAGCTCGCAGCTAGATCGGTGCCGGGAATGTGCGCCGCAAATGACTGCTGGCGATAGGAAACGCCCTGCGCGTCCTTGTATTCTGATTCCAGAACGGGGAGGTACCCTCGGGATAGATGCGGTCCTTTGAGGTTGGCAAGACAAGCCCCGTACCGCTCGTCGCCGTGTCCTACGAAAACTTTCAAGTTCCTGCCGTTCCAGTGATTGCTCATGATTTGGCTGCCATCTGCCACATGAAGAGCCACTGCCCCACGGCCGGTCAATTCTTTCGGAAAACCGAACGGAATATAATAGACGCCCGTGTCCGTCATCGGGCCGAGATGTACCGGCTGGCGAACGTACATGAGGGGAGTCAGATAACCTTTGACATTGTCGTAGGTCGGTCCGTTCCGACTCGCCAGTACTTTTTCCCCCCAGATGTCTTCCTTCGAGCGCAGTGCCGTTTCAACGCCGCTCTTGTATTCGGAGGTGAGCCGGGGTTGCGCGACACCCGCCGGACAAGGGCCACCGCCCCCCTCACTCACGCCCGTGGCTTGCATACTGGTCGCCACCAAGGCCAACAGTACAGCGGCAAGAATGATTGCCTGGGCGCGGAATCCCCTCTGCTCGATCTTGGAGTACACCTGTTTCCATCCACGGGGTAGGCGCGGTTTCTGTGCATGTCACTGGAAGAACCCAGCAGAAGCCGTTTGTGGTGCGACTGTCGGTGTCCGATGAAGCGTGGTCGTTGAGCGAGCCGTTGCTGCCGTAGCCGTAGATGGCGCCGAGGCTCGTTGCGGGCCGACCGCAGACTCCTGGCCGGCGGGCTGTGGAGGGGCGGAGCCGGCAGGCTGTGGAGGGCCGGAGCCGGCAGGACTATGTGTCCGGGGAGCGGGACCGGCTGCCCTCGCCGGATGGTCCGCTCGTACAGGGCCAACCCCCGCCGCAAAGGCGCCTAGAACGGTCTCAGGGAAGCACCAGGGCACCGCAACCCCCCGGGCCGCACCGCTCGCCGCGTTCGACACGGACCGGAACTGCCCCTGGCTCCTGGACCGGCAGCGGCAGTACCGCGTTCTGGCGGACCTGCGCGACGCCGACGGGCAACTGCCGACATCGCCCCGGATGCCATCAATCTCAGCGACTGCCGGCGCCCAGATTCGCCGTTCCCTCACGGTGAGCAATACACGATGGCGCGAGCCGTTCCGGTGCCGTTGTTGGCAGTGTTTCGGAACGTAACCGTCCAGCTGTCGTTGTCGCCAGGGGGGCGGGCGGACACCGACGGGAAGATAAGGGTGGAGGATGCAGAGAAGCCACCGCCGATTGCTACCTGGCCCATCGGGCAGTCGGCAGTGCTCGTAGCTGGAGTGTTGCCGTTCACCGCGACGAGCGGCCCGAGTACCTCGGTGACACTGATGGCGCCGGTAGCGCCCGCCGGACCCGTGGCGCCCGCCGGACCCGTCGCACCTGCCGGACCCGTGGCGCCCGCCGGACCCGTCGCACCTGCCGGACCCGTCGCACCCGCCGGACCCGTGGCGCCCGCCGGACCCGTCGCACCGTCCGCGCCCGTGGCGCCTGCCGGACCCGTCGCACCTGCCGGACCCGTCGCACCGTCCGCGCCCGTCGCACCCGCCGGACCCGTCGCACCTGCCGGACCCGTCGCACCGTCCGCGCCCGTCGCACCCGCCGGACCCGTCGCACCTGCCGGACCCGTCGCACCGTCCGCGCCCGTCGCACCCGCCGGACCGGTCGCACCTGCCAGACCCGTCGCACCCGCCGCGCCGGTGGCGCCGGCCGGTCCCGTCGCACCCGCCGCGCCCGTCGCGCCGGTGGCGCCGGTGGCGCCCGCCGGACCTGTAGGGCCGGTGGCGCCCTTCGGACCGAACGGCGGGCACTTGTCGTGCCCGCCGTACGGGGGTCGGCTGTGCGGCGGCTTGTAGTACGGCTTGCAGCCATTGCCTTCGTCTGTTGACGGCACGGGAGTGGTCACGCCTGCGGTGGTCGGCTGGACCATCGCGACGACGGGGCTCGCCATGCCCACGAAGGAGAGCGTGGCCAGGGCACTGCCTGCCATCCATGCCCGACTGCGGGGGGTGGGACCAAGAGGCGACCTGGCGCGGTACTCACGGCTCATGCAGTGCTCCTCGGGATGGATGAACCCGCCGGGCAGATTCGGCTCAGCCCGGCCACGGACTTTATGAGAGAAACCGACAAAAACACCTGTGTCTTGAGCGAAACAGGCAGATGCCACCTCGTTGGCCTACCAAGCTGAACCGTTCCGGCTTCTCTGAACCGTTCCGACTGTCCTGCCGGTGTTTTGGTGGCGGGCGATCTGTCGGCTCTGAGATCTCGTCGCAGCGGGCATCGCCTCGTCGGTCGGTTCCAGCGCCAGCTTCAAGAACGGGTCGCCCCGGGCGCCTGCGAACGGCACGTGATCAGAGGGGAGCTCACCGGGTTCCGCCGGTTCATCACCGGCACCGTCACCGTCGCACTCCAGGGCACCGTGGCGGCGCAGTCCGCTCCGGTAGGCGGCCTGTGCGGGGCGGAGGGACGATGGTTGTCCGGGTGCTTATCCCGTGGGAGTCCTGCCCACACGGAGGGAGCACCGGCGATCTCTGCGAAAGGGCCGGCGCGGGGTTCGCGGCCGTGGTGCCGGTCCCGGAGCTTCGGGAGGAGGCGGCCATGGCCTGGAGCAGCGCCGGTCGCGGGCACGGCGCGCGCCGTGTGCTCGCCGTGGCGGTGTCGTGTGCGCTGACCTGGGGCGCGGCGGGGTACGCCGGAGCCTCGGCCAGCGGCGGCGGGTTCGCCTCGCCGTCCCTTGCCGCTCCGGCCGCCTCCCGCTCGGCCTCCCCCACGCCCACGCCTGCGCCCCCGCTCCCGCCGACGCCGACGCCGACGCCGGCGCCGACCGCCCGTGAGCAGCGCGACTTCCGCGGGCTCGTAGATGTCGGCGGGGGCCGGAAGATCTACACCGAATGCAGGGGGAAGGGCTCCCCGACGGTGATCCTCATTGCAGGCAAGGGCAACGGCGTCGAGGACTGGAAGTCCGTGCTGGACCCGGCCGACCCCATCCACCGGGCGCCCGGTGACGACCTCCCGTGGCGGACCACCGGCGTGCACCTGAGCGACGACTCGGTGTTCTCCCAGGTCTCCCGCTTCACCCGGGTGTGCGCGTACGACCGGCCCGGCATCCGCACCGGGCCCGGCACGACCACCCCGAGGCCCCAGCCCCACACCCTCGACCTCGCCGTGGACGATCTGAACGCGCTCCTCACCTCGCTCGGCGAACCCGGACCCTACGTACTGGTCGCCCACTCGTACGGGGGCTTGATCGCGACGCTGTACGCCCGTACGCACCCGCGGAACGTCGCCGGCCTGGTGATGGTCGACACCGTCACCGAACTCATAGCCGACGTCATCAGCCCCGGCGCGCTCAAGAACTGGGACACGACGAACGCCAGGACCTCACCGCAGGTGAGGGAAGGCGTCCACATCATGGACGCGTTCAGGAGGATCAACGCGGCGCCACCGATGCCGCGGGTGCCCGCCATCGTGCTCTCCGCGGACAAGCCGTGGCGTCTCGACCTGCTGCCGCCCGCGGAGCGGAAGGGCGAGAGGGTCGCCTTCAAGGACTCGCTGGCCGCGCTCGACCAGCTGAGCAAGGCGCTCCACGCCAAGCAGCACATCACCGAGACCCACAGTGGGCACGACATCTACCTCTACTCGCCGCAGGTGGTCACCGACGCGATCAGGTCGGTCGTCGACGATGTGCGCTCAGCTCCTGCCGGAGCCCCGTGACGGGGTGGACCCGAGGCGCCCGAAGTACCTGGGCGGTACCTCGCGGCCCCGTGGACCGGCGTTACGCCGTTCTCGTCACGGTCCCCCGACCGGCCGCCGGCC
Source organism: Streptomyces sp. WAC06614 (assembly GCF_003949795.1). Classification (GTDB taxonomy): domain Bacteria; phylum Actinomycetota; class Actinomycetes; order Streptomycetales; family Streptomycetaceae; genus Streptomyces. The sequence goes on along the minus strand of NZ_RPRY01000061.1, from coordinate 6,434 downwards.
CCGGATCGCCAGGCTCAAGGCAGCGGATCCCAGGACCGAGAGCAGCGCGGCCCCGCGCAGCAGGGTGTTGATGGCAGGGCCGTCGGAGGCCGCGTGCACCGCCGAGCCGCTGATCGCCTCCAGGAGGGTGGAGCCCACGGCCAGCGTCATGGCCCCGAACAGCACGATCGTGGTCAGGAACAGGCCCGACGCGGCGGCGAGGCGGCCTGGCTCGACGTACGACTGCGTCGTCACGTTCGCCAGCGCCCAGACGAGCCCGCCCCCGAGACCCACCACCGCGAAGACCGCCGTGTACGCGGCGAGGTCGGTCATCCAGGTCAGGGTGAACAGGCTGACGCCGCTGAGCAGCAGGCCGCCCACGATCAGGGTCTCGGGACGAATCCGCTCCGCCAGGTGCCCCGACGAGTAGTTGCCGACCCCCAGGCCCACGGACAGCGCCAGGAAGACCAGGCCGGAGCCCAGCGGCGACAGCCCGCGTACCTGTTGCAGGTAGATCGCGGAGAAGAGGTTGATCAGAGCGTGGACCATGTTGGACAGCGTTCCCGCGAGTGCGACGGCCACGAAGAGGCGGTTGCGCAGCAGCCCGAGGTCGAGCAACGGTCGCTCGGAGCGCTGATCGATGCGGAGGAACACGGCCAGCAGCGCCAGCCCTGCGGCGATGCAGCCGAGCGTCGCGGCGGAGTCCCAGCCCCAGCGCTTTCCCTGGTCCACGCCGATCAGGAGGCCGGCCACACCGCCGGCCAGGGTGAGCACGCTGGGCAGGTCGGGGCGGCCTCCGGCTTCCTCGTCGCGCGTCTCGGGGACCTGCCGCAGCAGGAGCACGATGGCGGTCAGGCAGAACGGCAGGTTCAGCAGGAACAGCGCGCGCCAGCTGACGTGTTCGGCCAGGGCCCCACCCACGACGGGTCCCACGATGGTTCCGATCGTGCCGCAGGTGATCACGATGGCGACGGCACGTGCTCGGCGCGCGTCCTGGAAGTACGCGGTGACCACGGCGACGGCCACGGGGAAGACCAGGGCCGTGGTGCACCCCTGGACGACCCGCCCCGCAATCAGCCAGGCGGGATTCGGCGCCACGGCGCACCCGACGGAAGCGATGGCGTAGCCGGTGAGTCCGATGACGAGCACACGCTTGCGGCCCCACAGGTCAGCGGCCCGGCCGGCAGTGATCAACAGGGAGCCGAGGGCGAGCATGGAGCCGCTGAACAGCCACTGGAGGTCGGTGGTGGGGGTGTGAAAGTCCCGGCCGATGACGGGAAGCATCAGATTGAGTGCGAAGAAGTCCATCTGCACCAAGAGCATGCAGATGCCGGCGGCCGCGATGACCGCCCGGTCCCGACGGCCGAACCTGGCTCGGGATTTCCCGCCCCCGCCGGCATTCGCATGTCTCGTCATGGTCGCTGTGTCCCGTCACGTGAGCCGGAAGCCGGAGCCGGAGCCGGAGCCGGAGCGGGAGCCGTCCCGCCGGCCGCTCCGTCACGCATTGTCGGCCGTCCGGGCCGGGACACCGGTGAAGCCCGCTGCGCCGGATGCGACGTGTCGGCCGCCTCCGCCCGGCGGCACCCTCGGACCTGGTCGACGCCGACGGGCAACTGCCCGACTTCGTCCGCTTCCGGGGGCGCTTCGGATCGGTCACCATGGAGGTCCGTCGGCGATCCGAGGTGGGGATGAGCGAGGGTGGGGACGTTCTGGACGGGCAGGGGAGCAGGCCGGAGCATGTCGGACCGGCCCCCTGGCTGGCGCTGGGGTGCCTGGTCGGGCTGCTTCTGGCCTATGTCGTACTGACGAGCTTCACCGCGGAGTTGCGGGCGGCGCTGTGGGGCGAGCCCGGCACCGTGACCGAAGCCGACTGCCGGACGTACGACAACACCGTGGCCAATGCGGGGACGTCGACGTCCTGCTCGGGCACCTTCACCCCGGCCGCCGGCGGCTCGTCGTTCGACGTCCCCGTCGAGGGCGACGTCGATGCGCTGCCGGTCCGCGCGTGGCTGGTGGACGGTACGTCCGGCACCGCGTACGTCTCGCCGACGGTGTGGGCGGGGGTGCTCCCGGTGGGGCTGTCCCTCCTCCTGGCCGGACTTCCGGTGGCGGTGACGGTGACGCACGTACGCCGCGTCCGCGCCGCCCAACGCCCTGGAAAGCCGCTTCACCGCTCAGGTCCGGGGTCGCGTGCGTGATCGACGACGAGCACGACGGGTGCAGCGAGCACGTCACCTGGCTCGACGTCGACAAGCCGGGCCGGGCCGGGCCTGTGGCCAGGGGAGCGGCCGGCGGAGGCACGATCCGCGGCCTACCTCGAACGAGGTAGGCCCTTCACGGGTGTCTGAGCTTCCTCCACTGTCATCGCAGGTAGGGCTGCGCTCGCTGTGACGCCTTGGATCGCCTTCATCGGGGGCCTCGGTTCCGACAGGGCCGCGCATTCACGAGGGTCCGCCAGAGCACTGGCCCGGGATGAACAAGCTTGCTGCGCACTTGAGCTTGATGCATGCGCCGTCCTTGTTCGCCCTGTGCGTGCGCAATGGTGCTGATGGCTGTGGCATGCGTCCCCCCGGTCGATGGCGAGCGGAGGGGAAGGAGTGGCGTAACCGTTCCGGAGAGCGGTCCGGGTGCCGTGGGTCGCCGTTGCGGTGACCAGCACAGCCTCCGTGGCTGCCCCCGCCGCCAGGACACTCCCGGAGCCTTCGCAGCAACTGGCCATGATCTTCGAGGACGGCCCCCATGCCATGGAAGGGGTGAATGGGATCTACATGAGGGTAGGGACGTTCGTCCTGATCCTCTCTCACCCAGCCGAAAGACCAGGCGTACTGAAGAATGTCGCTTCGGGGGATGTCTGAGGGCGCTACTGCGTGCAGTGCCCGGGAGCGGCCGAACCTGGCGACTTCGGCGAGGACCAGACCCGCGTGTTCCGCATCTCGGTCCGCCCCGCACTCAGCGAGGACGACCAGGCCCGCACCTACGCCGCCGAGGTCGACTCGCGCCGACTGCCGAACGCAGAGCCGGATGTGCATGGGCGTCGCCCGCGTATGGCTCGGGTACGGCTACCTGGACGGCACCACCGGCGGCGGCGAGGGCGTCGACGTGTGGAGCGGCACGGCCCGCCCCGCCACCGTGACCGGCATCGTCGCCACCGTCGACCCGTACAAGAGGAACGCCGAGATCAAGATCCTGTACGGATCCGGCGGGCGGCCCCGCGGTGTGCGGCGCGGGCCCGGTGGCGGGGGCGTTGCCGCTCGTCCTGTCAGCCTCAGGGTGCGGCAACTCCGGCCGACGCGCCTGCGGGTGCTCCACGAGGCCCGCAGGGGCCACTGCTGACGCAGGAGGCGGTTCCCGGGCTGCATGATCGTCGCCGTCGCCGCGTCGTGCCTCGCGGCGCTGGTGCTCGTCCTGCCCGCAGACTCACGCGAGCTGACGGATCGGGATCAGAAGCCGAACCATGTCCGCCAAGAGTTCTTCCGCTCCTCACGCAGCTTGTGCATCTGCTCCACGTAGCTGGCCCGGAATCGACACAGAAGAACATTGAAGAGGTGATTCGTGCCTTCCTCGGTCCGACTGTTCTCAAAAGCGAAGATTCTTTCCCTGAATTCGGCCAGATATTCCAGGGCGTCGTTCCGTGCATCAGACGGGTCGGGGTTCTCCTGGAGGATGCGCAGGGTGCGCTCCAGGTCATCGATGACATCCCGGAAGGTATGTGCGCTCGATCCGTTTGCGGGAAGCAGACCGCTCAGCAGGTTCGCGGAGAGATCGACATCCATGAGGCCGAGCCTGAGGAGTGCGTCACGGATCCATTCGAGCTCCGGGAGCCTCTCCCCTGCCTGTTCCCACCTGTTACCGGCCGGATGAAAAATCTGTAATATTCGTCGGACTCGAAGAAGAGGACGAGGTGATATTGGATCAGCGAGGTGTCCGAATTCTGCATCCAGTACAGGAAGGCGGGCGCCCAGGGGCCCGGACTGACCTCTGAGAACCTCCTTGGCAGAGGTATTTGCGACACATCGATCTTCAGGTCCGAGCCTTGTTTGACTGCCGTTTCCGGCGCCCTGCGGACGAGGGGGTACTTGCTCTTCTTGTCGATGGCGGTGAGCCGCGCGTGAGCCTCTGACGTATCGCTCTGCGATGTGAGGCCCCACAGTTCTACCGGATCTTTGGTGGAGAAATTCGCCATCTGAGCAAGAGCATCCTGCGGCCTTCCGGAACGACGGATCGACGAAGCGGCTTTGTCGATCTCTTTGACGCGCTCCGATGCGTTGGTCATCCTTACCCTCTGCCTCTTCAAGATCCGGTCCGCCAGCATTTCGGCTTCGACCGCTCTGCAGTTCAGCAGGTAAACCTCCTCTTCCCGCACCTTCGCCAGGACTCCCTTGCACCAGGAGCGTCCATGGCTTCCCCGCCTCTTACACCGGTCCGTGTTCGAGCAATAACTGGTCACGCCGGCGAGGGGGCCGCTCCCCACGACGTACAGCGTGAAGCCGGCAGCTTTCGCGGACTCTTCCAAGTTGTGCAGAACTGCGCCTGCCAGGCCGCCCTCGCCGCCCAGTCGGTAATTGTCGCAGTAGACACCTCTCCCGCCCCGTACCACTTGGGGGAACCACTTTGCTTCGTCCTTCCCCAGGAGTGCTGCCGCTATCGCGACTTTCGGAACGTACTCCTTGGGATTGCCCGCAAATCGGAGCGTTGTGCCGCCGGGTACCGGAACATCAGCTTCCCCGGCGAAGAAGCCCTTCGATATTCCGTGTCCGACTACGAGAGCCTTTGCCACCTGACGCATTCCTTTACCAGAACCTTGAGTTCGCCTCGCTGCGGCGACGGTGAGAACGAACTGTAAGGCAGGACGGCTGCTGGATGCGGGATGGAGTGGTCAACCGTTCGGGCATCGGACTTTCTCGTCGGGGCAGACGATCGGTAGTCGTCAGGGATCGGGAGGTCGGGCCCACGATCGATATCGGGAGCGGTCGGAAGACGCGGTCCGAGGCGGGCGGGCGCTCGTTAGCGGAAACAAGTCATTCGCGCAGCGCCGCATTAACCCGTGGAGCGCCAAGCTGGTCGGATGAAGATGCGACATGCTTTCGGCCTCATGACAGCAGCCGTCGTCGGCGTGAGCGGTATCGGCACGGTCGGTGTCGCCCAGGCCGCCGAAAGTGAGAAGTCGGAACCGTCGTCCGCGACCCTCCAGCAGATCTCTCTTCAGGCGAACGAGGGCGTCAGCGATCTCACAGGCCAGCGTTCGACCGATGCGTTCAGACTGTTCGGTCTCAATTGGGACGACCCCACGGAGCAGTTGTCGGGCGACGTCGAGGCGCGTACGCGTGACGCGCAGACCGGCACCTGGTCGGACTGGGTACGTCTGGAGGCGAACGGCCCCGGCGGCGAGGAGAACGGCAAGGGCTCCCGCGGCGCCAGCAACTCCGTCTGGGTCGAGCCTTCGGACGGCGTCGAGGTGCGTGTGGCCGGTGCGCAGAAGTCAGCTGGTGCTGCACTGCCGAAGGGCGCTCGGCTGACTCTCGTCCACCCGGGCACGAACGGCGGCAAGGGTACCGACGACAAGGTCGGGACGGGCAGGGCCGGCCAGCCGCCGATCGTCTCGCGTGCAGGCTGGGGAGCCGACGAGACGATGGTCCCGCCGGGTACCGAGCCGGGTGACCCCGCCCACGACCCCGAGTACAACCCTGACGTCAAAGCGATGTTCGTGCACCACACCACAGAGTCGGACACCAAGTACAAGTGCAAGGAGTCGCCGGACAGGGCGCGCGCCGTCCAGAAGCTCCACGTCCTGGGGAACGGGTGGAAGGACGTCGGCTACAACTTCATGGTCGACAAGTGCGGAACCATCTTCGAAGGCCGCAAGGGCGGCGTCGACAAGCCGGTGCTCGGCGCCCACACGTACGGCTTCAACCGCGAATCCAGCGGGGTGGCGCTCCTCGGCGGCTACATGGACGCCAAGGCGGCCCGCCAGGCCCTGTCGGCCGTCGGGTCCCTGTCCGCCTGGAAGCTCGGGCTGCACGGGGTGGACCCCGACGGCACCGTGGACCTGAAGGCCGGAGCGACCCAGAAGAACCACTACGGCAAGCAGTTCGAAGCGGGCAAGACCTATCCTTTCGAACGGATCTCGGCCCACCGTGACGGCACCGACACGCTGTGCTCCGGAGACGAGCTCTACGCACAGCTCCCCGAGATCCGCCGGTTCGCGAAGGAGGCCAACGGCCGCTGACGGTGAGGCAACCGGCGCGGGGTGGGGCGTGCTGCCGAGGCCCAGCGCCTCGCAACCCGCCCCCGCCGTCCACCGATCGGCGAAGGCCCGGCGTCGAGGCCTTGCCGACGATGGGACGTATGGCATCCACACGAATCGCGGTCATCACCCTTGTCGCCGGCGCCGCCGCCATCGCCTCGATGGTCGCCGCCCCCCTGGCTTCGGCCGCCCCCGCCGACCGACCCTCCCA
>NZ_RPRY01000600.1 GCF_003949795.1 Streptomyces sp. WAC06614 | reverse complement strand
CCCCCGGTACGTCCCCGTCCGCGCCCGGTACGCCCCCGTCCGCCGGGGCCCCGGCGACGCCGTGGACCCCTACGGCCACGGGCCCGGCGCGGGCCGCGGCCACGGACGGCGAGGCTGCGGGGGCCGCCGCGCCCACCGTGACCGGATCCACCCACGCCATCGACGGGGCTCCGGCCGCCCCGGCCGGGGCGCGCACCGGGGCCGGGGACGGCCCGGGGGCCGAGCCCGGGCCGGTCGTCGTAGGGCCGCCGCCGGCCGGGGAGGAGACCGTACGCCGGCCCGCGCGACGCCGTGGCGCGGTGCTGGCCGCGGCGGGAGTGCTGGCGGCCACCGCCCTGCTGCTGTGGCACCCGTGGTCGGCCGGGGCCGGCAACGGGGACGACACGAAGGACGGCGGGAGCGACGGCTCCGCGTCCTCCCCGTCCGCCACGGGCCCGGCCGCGTTCCCCACGGACTCGGTCCTGATCCGCCAGAACCCCGTGCTCGGCCTCCAGAACTGCCACAGCGTGATCGCCCGCCGCGATCCCGGCAGTGCCACGCCGGTCCGGCTGACCTCACCGGACGCGTGCGCGAGCCTGCCCCAGTGGTCGCCCGACCGCCGGTCGTTCGCGTACACCCGGACGACCGCGCAGGGTTCGTCGCTCTGGACGGCCGACGCCGACGGCTCCAACTCCCGGCGGGTCCTGGACATCGCGGGCGGCCGCGCCTCCTGGTCCCCGGACGGCAAGCGCCTGGCCGTGCTGCGCAACCAGGACGGCGTCCAGCAGCTCTTCGTCGTCGACCTCGCCGACGGCTCCACGACGCAGCTCACCACCGGCCGCGGTCAGGTCGAGGACCCCGCCTGGTCCCCGGACGGCAAGCGGATCGCCGTCTGCCTCCAGGTCGGCAAGGACAACTGGCAGATCCACGTGGTGGATCCGAACGCCCCGGGCACCGTCCCGCAGCAGGTGACCCGGCTGCCGCACCCGGCGCTCGACCCGGTCTGGTCACCCGACGGCCGTACGTTCGCCTACACGGCCGGGACCTACGGCCGGGGCAGCCAGGGCGACATCCGGCTGATCGGCACCGACGGCACCGGCGACCAGGAGCTGGTCTCGACCAGCGACCACGAGATGGACCCGACCTGGTCCCCCGACGGGACGTGGCTGGCCTTCGTCCGCGGCCCGTACGAGGCCCCGGTGGTCTGGGCCGTCCGCGCCGACGGCACCGAGCCGCGCGCCCTGACGCCCGAGGCGGTCAACGAGGGACACCCGAGCTGGCGTTGACATCGCGAAAGGGCACCGGACCGGTAGGGCACCATGACGGGAGCGACGAACGGGGGGTCGGGAGTGGCGCGGCGTGACGGGCCGGACGAGGCCGACGGGGTCGGTGGTGGCGGCGGTGACGGCGGTGACGGCGGTGACGGCGGTGGCGGCGGTGGCGGCCGTGCGGTGATAGGCGGACGGTACCGGCTGCGGGAGCGGCTGGGCCGCGGCGGCATGGGCGTCGTGTGGCGCGCCACCGACGAGCTGCTCGGGCGCGCCGTCGCCGTCAAGGAGCTGAACGTGGAGGCGGGGGTCGACCCGGCGGGCGCGCTGCGCGAGGCGCGGGCCGTGGCACAGATCCGGCACCCGCACGTGATCGTGGTCCACGACGTCGTCGAGGACGACGGGCGGCCGTTCATCGTGATGGAGCTGGTCGACGGCGGCTCGCTCGCCGACCGGCTGGCCTCCTCCGACGGCGCCCTGTCCCCGCCGGAGGCCGCCCGGATCGGCGTCGACCTGCTCGACGCGCTGACCGCCGCCCATGCCCGCGGGATGCTGCACCGCGACGTCAAACCGGCGAACGTCCTGCTGGAGGCGGGCACGGGCCGGGTGGTGCTGACCGATTTCGGGATCGCCAGTCTGCCCGGGGCGACGACGATCAGCGGCACCGGAGTCTTCGCCGGCACACCGGAGTACTCGGCTCCGGAACGGATGCAGGGCGCCACCGCCGGACCGGCGTCCGACCTGTGGTCGCTGGGTGCGCTGCTGTGCGCGGCGGTGACGGGCGAGTCGCCGTTCCGCCGGGACTCGCTCGGCGCCG
>NZ_RPRY01000599.1 GCF_003949795.1 Streptomyces sp. WAC06614 | reverse complement strand
GCTTCGTACAGCCGTGCGGGTGCCGTCGGCCGGGTGGGGAGGGCGCGCGCCCTCCCCACCCGGCCGACGGCACCCGCACGGCTGTACGAAGCCCACCGCGGGGGGTCGCGTATCGCGACAGATTGAGTCAAATGACCGCACAGCAAGGCCAGTTGGGGCTGCCGGGGCCGGTGGGACGAGATTCGGCGAAGATGGCCGGATCGTTGCGCCAGAGGCATGAGCCGGTGGCGATGTCCGAGCCGCGGTGCAGAATGCCTCCATGCGCATCCGAGCCGTACGCCTGGACGAACTGCCGGTCCTCCAGGACATCGAGAGGGCCGCCGGGGAGTGCTTTCGCGACATCGGCATGCCGGAGATCGCCGAGGACGAGCCGCTCCCGCTCGACGAACTCGCCCGCTACCACCGCGCGGGCCTGGCCTGGGTCATGGCGGACGACTCCGACGCCCCGGTCGCCTACCTGATCGCCGCCCGCGTCGACGGCAACCTCCACGTCGAGCAGGTCTCCGTGCACCCGGGCAGCGCACGGCGCGGCCTCGGCCGGATGCTGCTGGACCGCGCGGCGGCCCGGGCCACGGACGAGGGGGCACCCGCCCTGACCCTCACCACGTTCACCGAGGTCCCCTGGAACGCCCCCTACTACGCACGCTGCGGCTTCCGCCCCCTGGACGACGCCGAGCTCACACCCGGCCTCCGCCGGATCCGCGCCCAAGAAGCCGCCCACGGCCTGGACCAGTGGCCCCGCACCTGCATGCGCCGGGCGCTGCGCACCTAGTCCTGGCGGAGCCAGCCCGTCAGCTCGCTCCACGCCTGCGGGGCGAGGCGGAGCTCGGGACCGGCGGTGAGCTTGGAGTCACGGACGTGCACGGCCTCGGGACGGGTGGCCACCTCGACGCACTCACCGCCCTCCTGGCCGCTGTAACTGGACTTGAACCACTTCACTGCGGTGCTCATAGCTCTCCTAGCAACCGTTCCAACAGGCCCTTGGTATCGGGGAGATTGAGGGCCTGTGTCCGCAGCATCCCATACTTCTGAACCAGGAGACTGACCTGGCTGGGGTCCCGCATCAGGACGGTTCCGTGCTGCGACTCGCAGGAGGCGAGCCACTGGTGTTGCGGTGTCTCCATCACGATGAACGGGCCGGTGAGACCCGCATGCTCGGTGAGTCCGAGGGGCAGCACCTGGAAGGAGACGGCCGGGTGGTCGGCCATGGCACGCAGGTGGTGCAGCTGCTCCCGGTACACGTCGTCGCCCCCGAGGCGATCTCGGAGGCCGGCCTCCGAGAGGATGAAGCTGAGATCCGGCGGGACCGGTCGCCGAAGGATTTCCTGGCGCTCCATCCGACGCGCGATCAGACTCTCGATCTTGTCCTCACCGTAGTACGGAATGCGACAGGTGAAGACCGCGCGGGCGTAGGCCTCGGTCTGCAGGACGCCCGGCACGAGCAGCGTTTCGTACCAGCACAGCGAGCGGGCCTCGGCCAGCGCCTCAAAGGTGCCCTCGACCCATGCCGGCGTTATGTCGACGTCCGGCAGCCGAAGGGCCCCGGCGGTGAGCACGCCGGGAAGGCCGAGCTGCAGATCGAGCCGTTCCGCGATGTCCGGCTTCAGGGCGCGGCGCCCTTGCTCGATCGAGGCGATGGTCTCGACGTCGACGTTGACCAGATCGGCAAGCTCTTGCTGCGTCAGGCTCTTGGCGTGGCGGGCGGTGGCGACCATGGCCCCGACCATCTTGAGGGTGTTCGAGTTGAGCGGCCGAGGCCTCTTCCGTGGCGGCATGACTGGTGAACTCCCCACGTGAGCACGGTGGATAGCCGTGTCCACCCGTACCGCACCATGCGTACGGGCGAGCACGGGTGCCACGCTAGTCACCCACCGCGACGACTGTCCGGCGAACGCCCACATTGACTGACAGCCCAAACGCCCACTCTGACCTGCAAGTTCAGGCGTGTGACACGTCACGCGCGACGCGTGACCCTTACGCTCCGCTGTCGTCGGAGTCGCCGGACGGCGGGACCACCTGTTTCTCCGCCGCGAAGTGGCACGCGGACGGGTGGGAGGCGGGGGTCAGGGTCC
>NZ_RPRY01000598.1 GCF_003949795.1 Streptomyces sp. WAC06614 | reverse complement strand
GCCCAGGCCGCGGTCCTCCACCTCGACGGCGATCCCGGCGGTCACCCGCTCCGCGCGGACCACCACATCGGTGTCCGGTGCGGAGAACACCGTGGCGTTCTCGATCAGTTCGGCCAGCAGGTGCACCACGTCGGCGACCGCGTGGCCGCGCACCGTGCCGCCCGCCGGCGGCACCACCTTGACCCGGGTGTACTGCTCCACCTCCGCCACCGCGGAGCGCAGCACCTCGCTCAGGTCGATCGGCCGGGTCCACTGCCGCCGCGAGGCGGCCCCGCCCAGCACGGCCAGGTTCTCGGCGTGCCGCCGGATCCGGGTGGCCAGGTGGTCGACGTGGAACAGCTCCTTCAGCAGGTCCGGGTCCTCGACGGTGTCCTCCAGGTCGTCCAGCAGCGAGATCTCGCGGTGGACGAGCGACTGGAGGCGTCGGGCGAGGTTGACGAAGACCTCGACCTTCTGGTCGCTGTCGGACACCGGGGCCGGCCCGGCCAGCCGGACCAGCGTGGCCTGGGCCTGTTCGCGTGCCCCGCGCAACTCCTGGGCCAGCAGCCAGAACTCGTCCGCGCCGGCCGGGTCGGTCCCCGGCGGCGGCACCGCCGCCCCGGTCCGCGCGGCCCGCGGCACGGCCTCGCCGCGCTCCAGCTTCTCCGCCGTCGTGCGCAGTTCCTGCCGCCCGCGCACGCTGGACCGGCGCAGTGCCTCGCAGCGGTCCCGTACGGTCTTGGCCGCACGCTGCGCGCCCAGCAGGGCGGCGGTCAGCGCGCCGGCGACGAGCAGGGCGCAGCCGGCGAGCACCGGCCAGAGCCGGGCGTCGGGGGCGCCGCCGGGGCCGTGGCCGGCCAGCCGCAGGGTGAAGAGCACCGCGGCGGCCCCGCTGAGCCCGGCGGCGAGCGTGGGCAGCACGGCGGCGCGGACGAGCTGGGGCCGTATGTGCCGGCCGGGGCCCGTGACGGCGTGTCGTGACGGGGCGTGGCGTGCGGCGCGGAGTCCGGACATCGGCGTCCTCGGTACGTGGGGCCCGGACCCCCTGCTGGTGCCGGGCGGCCCGGTGTTGATCACCGGATACCCACGCTAGACCGCGCGATCCCGCCGTGGACGCCCAGTCGGGGAACTTCACCGGGGTGCTTCCCGCTGGCGAAGGAGCGCTCGTACGGGAGCCCGAATGCGCCGGGAGCGCGCACCCCGGGGCGTGTCCCGGGGTGCCCGGACGGCCCGGACCGCCCCGACTGCCGGCTGCCCGGACGGCGTCCCGGACGGTGCCCCCGCGTCAGGTGGCGGGCAGGACCGACGCGGTGGGGCCGTGGCAGGTGAGGCGGCCCGCCTCCAGGAGGTGCACGGTGTCCGTGTGGGCGGCGACCAGGTGGAGTTCGTGGGACACGACGACGAGGCTCATGGCCCGCTCGGTCCGCAGGCGCGCCAGGAGTTCCATGACGGCGCCGGCCGTGTCGTCGTCGAGGGCGGAGGTGATCTCGTCGCACAGCAGGACGTCGGGCCCGGCGGCGAGCGCGCGGGCGAGGGAGACCCGCTGGCGCTGGCCGCCCGACAGCTCGGCGGGGTAGCGGCCGGCGAAGTCGGCCGGGAGGTCGACCTGTCGCAGGAGTTCCGCGACGCGGGCGGGGACGCCGCTGCGGGTGAGGCCGCCGTGCAGGCGCACGGGCCGGGCCAGTGCGGCGCCGACCGTGCGCGCCGGGTTGAGGGCGGCCAGGGGGTCCTGCGGGACGAACTGGATGCGCCGCTGGTCCTGCCTCGTGCGCCGGTGTGCCGCCGCCGCCAGGGGGCGGCCGTCGAGCGTGAGGCGGCCGCTGTGCGCCGGGTGCAGCCCGGCCAGGACCCGCAGGAGGGTCGTCTTCCCGGACCCGGACGGGCCGACGATGCCCGTGGCGCACCCGGGAGGAGCGGTGAAGTCGACCGCGTCCAGGGCCGGCGCCGGGGCCGGGTACCGTCGTCCGCGGTCCCGGAAGGTGACGCTCACGGCCGTCGCCACCAGCCCGCGGCCCGGCTCCTGGTCCCCCGCGCGGCCCGACGGGCCCCGGGGCGCGGGGGACCAGGAGCCGGGCCGCGGGCTGGTGGCGACGGCCGTGAGCGTCACCTTCCGGGAC
>NZ_RPRY01000597.1 GCF_003949795.1 Streptomyces sp. WAC06614 | reverse complement strand
CAGGTGGGGGCCGGGCGGGGCGGGAGGAGGCCGAAGAGGAGCAGGTGGCCGGCCGGGGAGCTCAGGGCGTCGGCCAGGGTGACGTCGGCCGCCGGGGCCTCGATGCCGGTCTCCTCGCGCAGTTCGCGGACGACGGCCGTCCGCCAGTCCTCGCCGAAGTCGATGAAGCCGCCCGGCAGGGCGACCCCGCCCCGGGCGGGTTCGATGGTGCGGGTGATGACGACCAGGCCGGTCCCCCGCGCGTCCTCGACGGGCAGCAGGGCGACGGCGACCGGCAGCGGGTTGCGGTAGGTCACCGTGCCGCACGCGGGGCAGGTGCGCGGCCAGTCGGCCGTGGTGAACGGTGCTCCGCAGGTGGAGCAGTGCGAGTCCCTCAGCAGTGGCGCCATGGGCGTGATCCTAGGTCAAGCAGCGCGCGTCGCCCGGTCGTTGTGGTGCGGCCGGTGACCGGAGGGGCATTGTGCGGCAGACTTCTGACGATGCGTCAGGTGTAGGCGCCCTGGACCGAGGAGTGTCGTGGAACGAACGCGCAGGCCCGTCGTGCACGGGTGGTTCACGGAGGTGTCCGGCTCGGCCGAGGAGGGGTTCCGGCTGCTCGGCACCCGGTGCGGCGGCTGCGGGGCCGTGTTCTTCCCGCGGGAGGACGCGTTCTGCCGCAACCCCGGCTGCGCCGGCGGCGAGCTGGCGGAGGTCCCGCTGTCGCCGCGCGGGCGCGTGTGGTCGTACACCGACGGCCGCTACCGCCCGCCCGCCCCCTACGTCTCCGACCCGGACACGCCCTGGGAGCCGTACACGCTGGTGGCCGTGGAGCTGGAGGCCGAGCGGATGGTGGTGCTCGGGCAGGCGGCGCCCGGGGTCGGGGTGGCGGACCTGGCCGTGGGGATGGAGGTGGAGGTGGTGCCCGGAGTGCTCGACGAGGACGCGGGGACCACGTGGACCACCTGGCACTTCCGGCCGGTGGAGGGGGACGCGTGAGCGGCGACGTCGCGGTCCTCGGGGCCGGGATGCACCCCTGGGGCAAGTGGGGGCGCAGCTTCGTGGAGTACGGGCGCGCGGCGGCCGTGGCGGCGCTGGCGGACGCCGGGCTGGACTGGCGGGACGTGCAGTCGGTGGTCGGCGCGGACACCGTGCGCGGTGGCTACCCGGGGTATGTCGCCGGGGCCACGTTCGCGCGGGCGCTGGGCTGGCAGGGTGCCCGGGTGACCAGCGTGTACGCGGCCTGCGCCTCGGGCGCGCAGGCGATCGGCGCGGCCCGGGCCCAGATCCTGGCGGGGCTGGCCGACGTGGTGCTGGTGGTGGGCGCGGACGCCGCGCCGAAGGGGTTCTTCGCCCCGGCCGGAGGGGACCGGCCGGACGACCCGGACTGGCTGCGGTTCCGGGTGCTCGGCGCGACCAATCCGGCCTACTTCGGGCTGTACGCGCGCCGCCGGATGGCGCTGTACGGGGACACTCCGGAGGACTTCGCGCAGGTCAAGGTGAAGAACTCGGCCGCCGGCGCCCGCAATCCGTACGCCCGCTACCGGACGGCGGTCTCGCCGGAGGAGGTGGCGGCCTCGCCGGTGGTCGCCGATCCGCTGCGGCTGCTCGACATCTGCGCGACCTCCGACGGCGGGGCGGCGCTGGTGCTGTCCGGGATGGACTTCGCGCGGGCGCGCGGGATCACCGGTCCGGTCCGGATCCGGGCGGTGTCCACGGTGACCCCGACCTATCCGCGCACGCTGCTGGACCTGCCGGACATCGCCACCGACTCGGCGGCGGGGCTGCTGCCGCCGGGCGCGCAGGACTCGTTCCGGTCCTCGATCGCCCGGGCCGCGTACGAGGAGGCCGGGATCGGCCCGGAGGACCTGTCGCTGGCCGAGGTCTACGACCTGTCCACCGCCCTGGAGTTGGAGTGGTACGAGGACCTGGGGCTGTGCGGGACGGGTGAGGGCGCCAAGCTGGTGCGCGAGGGGGCGACGGCCCTCGACGGGCGGATCCCGGTCAACGCGAGCGGCGGGCTGGCCTCGTTCGGTGAGGCGGTGCCGGCCCAGGCGATCGCCCAGGTGTGCGAGCTGACCTGGCAGCTCCGGGGGCGGTGCGGGGACCGCCAGGTGGCCGGGGCGCGGGTG
>NZ_RPRY01000596.1 GCF_003949795.1 Streptomyces sp. WAC06614 | reverse complement strand
GGTGCGCGTGTGCGTCCGCGCGCGCCAGCACGCCGGTGCGCTCGCGGGCGGCGTGACCCCGCTCGCCCCAGTGCCGCCAGCGCGCGGCCTCCCCCCCGCTGTGGCCCCGGCGCGCGCGGCGGCCCCCCCTGGAGGAGCCCCCGCCGGACGGCCCGGCGAGCCGGGCCAGCAGCCGGGCGTAGGCCGCGCGTTTGCGGCCCTGGGGCTCGGTGCGTCCCGCCTCCCAGGAGCGGACCGTGGCCGGTGAGACGCCGATCGCCGCGGCGACCTCGGCGGGACCGAGGTCGGCGGCTTCGCGCAGTCTGCGGCGCTCCGCGGAGGAAGGCAGGGACGGCTCAGAGGAGTTGTCGGCGCTCTGTGTCATCCCGCTCTCCCGGCGACCTGGCGGCAGCAGCCCTGGGCGAAAAAGTACATAACCGTATATTGGGCGACACTACGAACAATCGCCTGTTACGCGAACTCAGCGCGTGTCGTTGCGACCATGGCCCGGTGACCCAAGTGACCGAACGCGGGACGTCCTTGCCGACGGTCCCGAGGTCCGGCGGACGTCGCCGTTCGCCGGCCGCCGCCGAGTGCGTGCTGACCGGGGCCGTGGCCGCCGGACTGGGGCTCGGCTTCCTGGCCGTGCTCGTCATGACCCTGTGGATCAGCTCCCCGTACCCCGACAGCGGGCCCGGCGGCGCGCTGCACGTCGCCGCCGCGCTGTGGCTGCTGGCCCATGGGACGGAACTCGTCCGCTACGACACCCTGTCGGGCGTGCCGGCACCGGTTGGGGTGACGCCGTTGCTGCTGGTGGCCCTGCCCGCGCTGCTGATGCGGCGGGCGGCGCGACTGGCCACCGACGGGGACGAGGCGCTGTCGGCGGGGGCGGTGTTCTCGGCGGTGCTGTGCGGGTACCTGGCCGTGGGCGCCGGGGTGACGGTGTACGCGGCCGGCGGGCCGCTGCCGGCGCAGCCGCTGAGTGCCGCGTGGCACGTGCCGGTGGTGGCCGTGGTGGCCGCGGCCGGCGGGGTCTGGGCGGCGCGGGGACGGCCGTTGGGGCCGCTGCCCGGGTGGGTGCCGGCCGGCTTCCGACGGGCCGTCACCCGGCCGCGCTACGCGGCGGCGTTGCGGGCCGGGTGCGCGGGCGTGCTGGTGCTGCTCGGCGGGGGCGCGCTGGTCCTGGGAGCCTCGCTGGTCTGGCACGCCGGCGCCGCGCAGGAATCGTTCCTCCAGCTCACGGGGGTGTGGTCGGGGAGGTTCGCGGTGCTGCTGGTGGCGCTGGGGCTGGCGCCGAACGCCACCGTGTGGGCCATGGCGTACGCGCTGGGGCCCGGGTTCGCGCTCGGCACCGGTGCGACGGCGACCCCGCTGGGCTCCGGGGGCTCCCCGGCCCTGCCGCGCTTCCCGCTGCTGGCGGCGTTGCCCCCGGCGGGGCCGGGGTCACCGCTGACGCTGGCCGTGGTGGGGGTGCCGGTGGTGGCCGGGCTGGCGCTGGGGTGGTTCGCGGTACGGCGGGCCCGGGAGGTGTCCTCGGGCGAGACGGCGCTGACGGCGGCACTGGGCGGGGTGGTGTGCGGGGTGCTGACGGCGTGCCTGGCGGGCGTGTCGGGCGGCCCGTTGGGCTCGGGCGCGCTGGCGGACTTCGGCCCGGCCTGGTGGGCCACGGGAGCGGCGGCCACGGCCTGGACCGTGCTGTGGGGGGTCCCCACGGCGGTCGGCATCCACGCGTGGCGCCGCCGTCCGGCGGCGGAACCGGAACCGGAGGACACGTGGCACACCCGTGGCGGCCGTGAGCTCCGCTGGGCCACCCTCCGCACCACGGCGGGCACCTTGGTCCCCCCACTGCCGGCACCCGCTCCGGCTGCCCTACCGCCGGAACCGCCGCTGTCGCCCCCCGCTCCGGCTGCCGTTCCGACGGAACTGCCGCTGTCGTCCCCTGCTCCGGCTGCCGTTCCGGCGGAACCGCCGCTGTCGCCCCCTGCTCCGGCCGCCGTTCCGCCGGAACTGCCGCTGTCGCCCCCCGCTCCGGCTGCCGTTCCGACGGAACCGGACCCCCACACCCCGAACACCTCCGCCGACCGGCCGGCGCCGCCGGCGCCGGCGGCGGTTCCGCCGGAACGGCAGCCGGAGCAG
>NZ_RPRY01000595.1 GCF_003949795.1 Streptomyces sp. WAC06614 | reverse complement strand
GGGGTGGTGCGGGGGGTGGGTTCGGAGATCATGGGCACACCCTCACCGCCCGACGGCGGCGATGATCACCGGAACGCGCGTAGACCGCCCCGGAACCACTCCATCTCGTGGTGGCCGCCCGGAGGTTGACGGGCGGTCGATCAGGCCGCCGGGGCGGCCGCCGCCTCCTTGGCCGCGCGGCGGCGCCGGGCGTCCTCGTCGGTGCGGGCGTCGTACGTGATGAGCTTCGGCAGGAGGACCGCCAGCAGGGCCACCGACCCCACACAGGCCAGACCGCCGCTCCAGAAGGCGCTGCGGGTGCCGGTCCAGCCGGCCACGGCGCCCGCGCGGAGCTGGCCGAGCTGGGGGCCCACGCTGTACGAGAGCACCTCGATGCCGGCGAGCCGGCCGCGCAGTTCCTCGGGGATGGTCTGGTTCCAGATGGTGGCGCGGCCCAGACCGCTGAGCATGTCACCGGCGCCCGCCACGGCCAGGCACACCAGCACGACCCAGATGTTGCCGAACCAGCCGGCCGCGGCGACGGCCAGGCCCCAGGACGCGGCGCCGAACACCACCAGCAGGCCGTGCCGGTGGACCCGGGAGGCCCATCCGCTGGTCAGGCCCAGCAGCAGCGAACCGACCGAGCCGGCCGCGTACATCAGCCCGATCGCCCAGGTGGCGTCCAGTTCGTCCGCCAGGAACGGGAAGATCGTGTTGGGGAAGGCGAAGAACATGGCCGCCAGGTCGACGGCGTAGGTGCCGAGCAGCACCGGCCGGCTCCACGCGTACCGCGCGCCCTCCAGGATGCCGCCCAGCGAGGGCCGCTCCGCGTCGTGCGAGGGCGGGGCGGGGCTGAGCCGGGAGCAGAGCAGCACCGAGAGGGCGAATCCGGTCACGGTGACGGCGTAGGCCGCGGCGTGGCCGGCGTAGGCGACGGTCAGGCCGGCCAGGGAGGGGCCGGCGATGGCGCCGATCTGGTAGCGCAGGGCGTTGAGCGCGGCGGCGGCGGTCAGCTGGTCGTGCGGGACGATCCGGGCCATGTACGAGTCGAGCGCGGGCCGCTGGAGTCCGGTCAGGCCCGAGACCCCCGCGGCGACCACGTAGAGCGGCCACAGCAGGGGCTGCGGCAGCAGGGCGTTGACCAGCAGGACGAGCGCGAGCAGGCCGAGACCGGCCTCGGTGAGCAGGATCAGCTTGCGGCGGTCGACGGCGTCGGCGAGGGCTCCGCCGTAGAGGCCGAGGACGACGAGCGGGACCAGTTCGACGGCGCCCATGGCACCCACGGCGAGCGGGGAGTCGGTCAGCTCCTTGATCTGGAGCGGCAGGGCGATCAGCGCCATGAAACTGCCGAAGAAGGTGACCACCCCCTGGAAGAACAGCAGCCGGAAGTCCCGGCTGGAACGCCACGGGGCGAGGTCGGGAAGTACGGCGGCGAATCGGGACGTTGTCACGACGGACGATCGTCCGTGACCGGGCTCCGGACCGGCAACCCGTTTTCCCTGCCCTCCCCCGACGCGTCCTGCCCCGGGCTCCGGGCCCCGGGGCGGCGCCCCCGTGTCGGGGGGAGCGGGGGTCCGGGTACGGCGGCACACTGAGGGGACGCGCCGTCCCGTGTCAGGAGGAGCCCGGGTGGACCGCTCCGGTCGAACGAGCACTGTCGCCCCCCGTGCCGTCGGCGGTGACCGGGTGGTCGGCGTGGACGTCGGCGGCACCGGGATCCGTACGGCCCTGGCCCGGCTCGACGTCCAGGGGCGGCCCCGGGTCGTGGCCCAGGTCCAGCGGCCCGTCCCCACCCGTACCGGCCCCCGGGGCATCGACGCCGCGGCTCTGCTGGAGACGCTGCTGCCGGCGCTGGACGTGCTGCTGCGGCGCGGCGGGGCCCGTTCGGTGGAGGCGCTCGCGGTCGGGGCGACGGGGATGGCCTCGCTCGGCGAGGACCTCGCCGAGCGGCTGCCGGGACCGCTCGCCGAGCGGATCGGGGCCCGCCACCTGGTGCTGGCCGCCGACGCGGTGGCCGCGTACGCGGGGGCGCTCGGGGCGCGGCCGGGGGTGGTGGTCGCGGCGGGCACCGGGATGATCGCGCTGGGCACCGACATGACGACCGGGTGGCGCCGCGCCGACGGCTGGGGGCATCTGCTCGGGGAC
>NZ_RPRY01000594.1 GCF_003949795.1 Streptomyces sp. WAC06614 | reverse complement strand
GCCGGGGGCGCCGGGGGCGCCGACCACGGTGAGGGCAAGGGGCGGCCGGTGACGGTGGGCTGATCCGGCAACCCCCCGGGGCGGGCGGTGTGCGTGATGCTGGGAGCATGCGCGCCGCCCGCCTGATCCGTATGGCCCTGCTCATCCAGTCCGAGCCCGGACTGACCGCCGCCGCCCTCGCCCGCCGGCTGGAGGTCTCCGAGCGGACCGTCATCCGCGACGCCCAGGGCCTCCAGGAGGCCGGTGTCCCGGTCCGCTCGGAGCGTGGCCGGGTCGGCGGCTACTTCCTCGCCCCCGGCCACCGGACCCGGCTCACCACCCTCGGGCCGAGCGAGGCGGAGACGCTGTTCCTGTCGGGGCTGCCCTCGGCCCTCCAGGACCTCGGGCTGTCGGCCGCGGCGGACACCGCCCGGCTGAAGCTGACCGCGACCCTGCTCCCCTCCGTGCGCGCGGCCGCCGAGTCGTCCGTACGCCGCTTCCACCTCGACGCCCCCGCCTGGTTCCGCGAGCCGTCCACGCCGGAGGTGCTGCCCGAACTGGCCCGGGCCGTGTGGGCCGACCGGGCCGTCTCGCTGGCGTACGTCCGGCCGGGCCGTGACGGCGCCGGGCCCTCCTCGGTGTCGCGGACCGTGGAGCCGTACGGGCTGGTCCTGAAGGCCGGCACCTGGTATCTCGTGGCGCGGATCCCCGGCGAGGCGGAGGAACGGGGCCGGGGCGGGGGCTGGCGGACCTACCGCGTCGACCGGGTCACCGAGCTGGCCCCCGCCGGCGACGACGGCGAACGGTTCGTGCGCGACCCGGCCTTCGACCTCGCCGCGCACTGGCAGGAGCGCTCGGCCGCCTTCGCCCGTGCGCTGCTGCGCACCACCGTCACCGTCCGGCTCACCCGCCGGGGACTGGGCCGGCTGCCCTCCGTGGTGGACGCGGCCGCCGTCGAGGACGCGCTCGCCTCCGCGACCGCCCCGGACGCCGCCGGTCTGGTCACCGTGGAGCTGCCGGCGGAGTCGGAGGAGGTCGCCTTCGACCAGCTCGCCGGGCTCGGCGCGGACGCCGAGGTCCTGGCCCCGGCGGGGCTGCGCGCCCGTTTCCGGGAACGCGCCCTGGCCCTGGCCGCCCTGTACGGCGCCGGGGGCTGACCCCCGTCGGCCCTGCCGTTCCTCCGCAGGGTCGGCAGGGTCGGCGGGGTCGGCAGGGCCGGCAGGGCCGGCGGGGTCGGCGGGCAGCAGGGTCAGCGGTAGTCCTCGGCGCGGGCCTCCCGGCCGCCGTGGACGACCTCCTCGAAGTACGCCCAGGCGTCGGGCCGGCTGCCGTCCACGTCCCGTACCCCGTACGTCCGGGCGAGTTCGGCGCTGGAGGTGGACCGGCCGTTCCACCGCTCGGCACGGCCCGGGTCGGCGGCGAGCGCGGCGACCGCACGGGCCAGGTACCAGGGGGACTCGGCGATCGCGAAGCCCGGCTCCTGGGCGATCGCATCCCGCCAGTTCTCCTCGGCCACACCGAAGTGGGCGAGCATCTGCTCCGAGCGGAGGAAGCCCGGCGAGACCGCGACCGCCGTGCCGCCGTACTCCGCCAGTTCCTGGCCCAGTCCGAACGCGAGCCGGATCGGGGCGGTCTTCGCCAGGTCGTAGTACATGTTGTCGCGGTAGCGGCGGTTGGAGTGCGCGGTGCCGTCGGTGACCTCCACGTGCAGCGGGGCGTCGGAGCGGATCAGCAGCGGAAGCAGCAGCGCCGCCGTGATCACGTGCGAGCGCACGCCCAGCTCCAGGATCCGCAGGCCGTCGGCGAGCGGGGTCTGCCAGCTCTTCTTGCCGAAGACCGAGCCGACCAGGAGGTGTTCGCCGCCCCACAGGTCGTTGACCAGGATGTCGAGCCGCCCCTGCTCCCGGTCGATCCGCTCGACGAGGGCCCGTACCTGCTCCTCGTCGAGGTGGTCGGTGGGGACCGCGATGCCGGTCCCGCCGGCCGCGGCGACCAGCTCGGCCGTCTCCTCGATCGTCTCCGTGGGCCGGCCGACCTCGCTGGTGCGGGAGCGGGTGGTGCGCCCGGTGACGTAGACGGTCGCTCCGGCCCGGCCCAGCTCCACGGCCTGGGCCCGGCCGGCACCGCGGGTGGCGCCGGCCGGGCCCAGGCCGTGGAGCTGGGC
>NZ_RPRY01000593.1 GCF_003949795.1 Streptomyces sp. WAC06614 | reverse complement strand
GTCGGGGTCGGTGTGGGGATCGGGCTGTCGGTGCAACCGGGGGTGGCCGCGGCGGGGAGGGGGACGCGCCAGATCTGGGTGTCGTTCTCGGACCCCACGAGCAGGGTGGTGCAGTCGGCGTAGGTGACGGTCTCGCCCTGCGCCTGTGCGGGCAGGGCGACGTCCGCGAGCTTGGTCCCCGCGGTGTCGTACACGGAGGCGGTGTCGGCCCCGAACGGGCCGCCGCTGCGCAGGGTGTACGAGGCCCCGGACGGCGAGAAGGCGCCGTCGGTGGCGAAGACCGGGCCGGTCCGGACGGCCGTCAGGGTGTTGGTCTGCCCGGGCCGCGGAGGCAGCGGGGCCTGGTAGAGCCGGCCCGCGGCACCGATCAGCTTGCTCGCGACATGGAGCCGGCCGGTCACCGGGTCGGCGAGCAGGGACTCTGCGTCGTGCCGGCCGTCGGCGTAGGCGAAGCGGTACGAGGTCGGGGTGACGGCCGCGTCCACGAGCTGGTCGGGTTCGGGGAAGCTGTGCACGGTGATCTCGGCGCGGCTGCCGAGGTTGTCCCCGATGTCACCGACCAGCAGCGCGGGGCGGCCGTCGGGGTCCTTGCCGAGGGCCAGGGCCTCCCAGTCGGTGTTGGTGGTGCCGGTCAGGGTGAAGGTGGCCCGCAGCCGGCCGGTGGCCGTCGAACAGTCCACGGCCAGGACCTGGTTGGTGTTGCCGCTGTCGTTGACGGCGTAGAGGACCCCGGGGTGCTTGCGGCTCGCGGCGAGCCCGCTGAGCTCGGCCAGGCCGCCGGGGAGCGTGCAGTGCTTCTCGGGGGCGAGGGCAGCCGGCCGGACGGCCGGTGGCTGGGGGCCGGCGGCGTACGGGCCGCCGGACGCGGTCGCGGTGGCCGCCCAGCCGAGGGCCGCGAGAGCGGTGGCGAGGGCCGTCGCCAGCAGGGCGGCGGCCCGTGGGGGTGCGAGGAGTCGGGACATGACCCCATCGGACGGCACGTCAGTGCAGGCTGCCAGGGGAGTGCGCGCACCGGGTGAGCAACGTTCGATGCCGGACCGGCATGGCTCCTCAGCGGGCGGGTTCCCGCACCGGGGCCTTGCGCCGGGCGTGCGCGAGGAAGGCCCGGGCCGCCCGGCTGAGCGGACGGCGGGCATGGGCGATGCCCACCGGGCGCAGCAGCGGCGGGGTGAAGGAGCGCACCTCGGCGCGGTGGCCGAAGGCCCGTACCACCACGTCCCGGTACCAGATCAGCGAGCCCTTGCCGTCGGTCACCCCGGTGACCCAGGCGAGCCGTTCGTCCACCTCCAGGGCGGGCACCGGGCGCACCCCGAGGACGCTGAACATGGCCTCCATCTCGGTGCGCCGGCCGGTGCCCGGGGTGGGCAGGATCAGCGGGAGTCCGTCGAGCGCCCGGAACGGCACCGGGTCGGGCAGCCGTGAACCGTGCGGCGAGATCAGGACGACTTCGCGCTCCTGGATGTGGTGGGTCGTCAGCTCCTTGTCGACCGGCAGGTCCACCAGGGCCAGCTCGGCCCGTCCCTGGGTGAGTTCGAGCACCAGCGACTCGCGGCTGGCCCGCTGTTCCAGCCGTACGTCGATCCCCGGATGCCGCTCGGTGAAGCCCGGCACCAGATCGACGGCGAGGTCGACGGCCAGGGTGGGGGTGGCGACGAGGGTCAGGGTGGCCCGGGCCTGCTGTGCGGCGGCGGCCCCGATGTCCTCGATGGCCTCGACGGCGTCGAGCACCGTCCGGGCCAGCCGCACCACCTGTGCGCCCTCGGGAGTGAGGTCGACTCCCCGGCCCCGGCGGGCGAGGAGTTCGACGCCCAGGTCGCGCTCCATGGCCTGGACGGCCCGGGAGAGCGCGGACTGCGCGACGAAGACGGAGGCCGCGGCGCTCGTGATCGAACGGCAGTCGGCCACTGCGACCAGGTAGCGGAGTTGCGCGAGCGTGGGGGTCATGAACGGACGGTAACCGTGCACTCCTGAAGCTGTAAGGGGCAGCCGGATGAACAAATATGCGCCGCGGGGAGCTGGTTCATGCCAGGTCGGGCGGGGACTTATACCGCCACGGCATGTCCCGTGCGGCCGTGGCGGGCCGCGCAACAGGGGTGCGGCGGGGCCGCGGCAGGGGAAGCCTCGCAGGTCACGGCCGCGACCGTGGCCACGGG
>NZ_RPRY01000592.1 GCF_003949795.1 Streptomyces sp. WAC06614 | reverse complement strand
AGGTCCTCGCCAAGGACGACGACGAGGACGACGAAGACGACGACGACTGGCTCAAAGACCTCCTCGACGAAGACGACGACAACAAACCCGACCTGCTCAAGAAGACCCTCGCCGAAGACGACGACGAAGACGACGAGGACGACGACGAGGACGACGCAGAGGACGACGAGGAGGACGAGGACGACTGGCTGGCCAAGGTCCTCGCCAAGGACGACGACGAGGACGACGAAGACGACGACGACTGGCTCAAAGACCTCCTCGACGAAGACGACGACAACAAACCCGACCTGCTCAAGAAGACCCTCGCCGAAGACGACGACGAGGACTTCGACGACGAGGACGACGACGAGCACGGCAGCAGCAGCGGCAGCACCCGCAGCAGCAGCGGCTCGTTCGTCCTCGGCAAGGGCGGCGGCCCTGCCCTGCCCGAGGACGACGGGCCGGCGCCCGACGAGCCGGCGGAGATGGCTCCGCGGGCCGCTCAGCGACGCCCGCTCCCCGGCAAGCAGCGCCTGCCCGCCAAGCGCCGCGAGGTCGGCGACCTGCTGTGTCCTTCCTGCGGCCAGGGCAACGAACCTTCCCGCTCGTTCTGCAACCGCTGCGGCGAAAAGCTCGCGCAGGAGAACGTCGTCCGTGTCCGCTGGTGGAAGCGGTACGTCCCGCAACGGCGCGGCATGGTCCTGCCCGCCGGCGCCCGCCCGGGCCAGGAGGGGGTCAAGGACAAGCGCAAGATACCCACCCTGGGCTCCCTGGCCGGACCGCTCCGCGCCTTCGGCGGCATCGTGGCGCTGACCATCGCCGTGATCTACGGGGTGCACCCGCCCTTCCGCCAGGCGGTCTGGGCCCAGATCGAGTCCGGGCAGCGGGCCTTCGACAAGATGATCCACCCGCAGCTGGTCCCCGTACAGGTCACGGGCGTCACGGCGACCGCCCAGTCCCCGGACCACCCGGCGGCGCTGGCCCCGGACAGGGCCACGAACACGTACTGGGCCTGGCCCCGCAGCGCACAGACCGTCTCGCTCAAGCTGGACTTCGAACCGACCACCATCAACGGGGCGGCCGTGCTCAACGGCGTCGAGGACAACTACCACAACTTCGCCCGGATCAAGCAGATGAAGGTGACCTACTCCAACGGCAGGAGCCAGACGGTGGTCCTCACGGACATCCCCAAGGAACAGCAGGTCAAGCTGAACAGCGAGGGGAAGGTGAACAGCGTCGTCATCGAGGTCCTGTCCTACGCCGGGGCGGACGCCAACAAGGAAGGGGCCTTGTCCGCGATCGAGTTGCAGACCCAGACGGGCGGGCTCAGTGCCTGGTGAGTTCCGGCCGGACGCGGCGTTTACCCCCGGAAAACAGGCCGATCGGCTGACCGTCCGGGCCGGAGGGCCGGAGCAGGCTGGATGGCGGGCACCCAGGTACCCGCTGTCCTCACCAGGCCGTTCGTCGGAGGCACCGGATCGAC
This sequence comes from Streptomyces sp. WAC06614, assembly GCF_003949795.1. Lineage (GTDB taxonomy): Bacteria > Actinomycetota > Actinomycetes > Streptomycetales > Streptomycetaceae > Streptomyces. The sequence goes on along the minus strand of NZ_RPRY01000592.1, from coordinate 694 downwards.
ATGACACACGTACTCATCATCGAACCCGACGCATCGGTCCGCGTGCGCCTGCAGCGGGAACTGGGTGATCTCGCCTACCGGGTGACCACCGCCGGATGCGGGCAGGACGGCCTGTCGGCCGCCCGCCGCCAGCGCCCGGACCTGGTCCTCCTCGACCTCGACGTCCAGGACATCGACGGGTTCGACGCCCTCAGGAAGCTGTGCGCACCCGGTTCCCCGCCGGTCATCGCGGCCGCGCCGGTGCACGACGAGCGGCGTGCGGTGGCGGCCCTGCGGGCGGGCGCCGACGACTGCGTCAGCAAGCCGTTCAACCTCGCCATGCTGGGCGCCCGGCTCGATGTCGCGGCACGGCGGTCCCGGCTGGAGCGGAAGCGTCCCGTCCTGCGGATCGGGGACCTCACGATCGATCCGGCGGCGCACGAGGCACATCTGGGCGGCCGCCACCTCCGGCTGCGGCCCCGCGAGTTCGAGCTGCTGTGCTACCTCGCCACCCGCGAGGGCCGCATCATCAGCAAGCACGAGCTCCAGCGGGAGATCTGGCACACCACGCTCGGCCCCGCGCGGACGGTCGACGTCCACCTGTCCATGCTGCGCAGGCGGCTGGGCGAGAGCGCCACCCAGCCCCGCTATCTGCACACCTTCCGCGGCGTGGGGGTCAAGCTGCGCGCCCCGTCCCCCTGAGCCGTCCCCCGCG
>NZ_RPRY01000591.1 GCF_003949795.1 Streptomyces sp. WAC06614 | reverse complement strand
GGGGTACGGGGGTGGTCGGCGGTGAGCCGGGCCGCGCTGCTCGTGCTGGCCGACGGCCGCTTCCCGGCCGGGGGCCACGCCCACTCGGGCGGGGCCGAGGCCGCGGTGCGGGCCGGGCGGGTGCACGACGCCGCCGGCCTGGAGTCGTTCTGCCGGGGGCGGTTGCACACCGCCGGCCTGGTCGCGGCCGGCCTCGCGGCGGCCGCCGCGCTCGGACTGGACCCGGTGGAACTGGACGCCGCCGCCGACGCCCGGACCCCGTCGGCCGCCCTGCGGGCGGCGGCCCGCCGGCTCGGCCGGCAGCTGCTACGGGCCGCCCGGGCGACCTGGCCCTCGCCGGAACTGGCGGAGCTGGCCGCGGCGTTCCCGCGCGGCGCCCACCAGCCCATCGTGCTCGGCGTGACCGCCCGCGCGGCCGGGCTCGCACCGGTGGACGCCGCGCACGTGGCGGCGTACGAGAGCGTCGGCGGGCCGGCGACCGCGACCGTACGGCTGCTGGGCCTGGACCCGTTCGAGGCGAGCGGGGTGCTGGCCCGGCTCGCACCGGAGCTCGACGCGGTCGCCGAGGCGGCCGCGGCCGCCGCGGCGGCGGCCCGGCGGGACGGCACGACGGCCCTGCCCGCCGCCTCGTCCCCCCTCCTGGACATCGCAGCCGAGGCACACGCCACCTGGCCGGTCCGCCTCTTCGCGTCGTGAGCCCCAACGCCGCACCGGCCCGGGCTGTGCGGGTGGCGTGGCCGGGCCGCGGGCGTGGGGCGGGCCCGGGTACGGCCTCCGGCTCTGGGCCCGGGCTGCGGGGGGCGTGGCCGGGCCGCGGGCGCCCGGTGCGCCTTGGCACGGCTTCGGGCTCTGGGCCCGGGCTGTGCTCGGATCGTGGCCTGGCCGCCGGCGTGGGGCGCGCCCCGGCGCGGCCTCGGATCTGGGCTCGGGCTGTGCTCGGATCGTGGCCTGGCCGCCAGCGCGGGGTGCGCCCGGGCACGGCCTCGGATCTGGGCTCGGGCTGTGCTCGGATCGTGGCCTGGCCGCCGGCGTGGGGCGCGCCCGGGCGCGGCCACGGACCTGGGCCCGGGCTGTGCTCGGGGGCCTGGCGGGGCCGGGCCGCCGGCGTGGGGCGCGCCCTGGCGCGGCTTCCGGCTCTGGCTCGGGCTGTGCTCGGATCGTGGCCGGGCCGCTGGCGTGGGGTGCGCCCCGGCGCGGCCTCCGGCCCTGGGCCCGGGCTGTGCTCGGGGGGCCTGGCCGGGCCGGGCCGCCGGAGCCGGGCGCGGCCTGGCCCGGCCTCCGGACCTGGACCCGGGCTGCGCCCGGCGTCGTGGCCGGGCCGCCGGCGCCGGGTGCGCCCCGGCACGGCCCCCTGGCCAGCGCTGCCGTCCCCTTTTGTCCCTCCCGTCGCCCCTCCGCCTCCCCTTGCCCGTCCCTCTGTCCTCCCTCCCCGCATCCAAGGAGCCCCCGTGCACCTCGACCACGCCGTGACGACGTATCCGCACCGGCACACCCACAGCGCGGCCCCCGTACGCGCCGACGGCTCGCGCCGGGCCCTGCGCATCGGGCTCGGCGGGCCCGTGGGGTCCGGCAAGACCGCCACCGTGGCCGCGCTCTGCCGCGCCCTGCGTGCCGAGTGCTCGATGGCCGTGGTCACCAATGACATCTACACCCGGGAGGACGCCGAGTTCCTGCTGCGCGAGGCCGTGCTCCCGCCCGAGCGGATCGCGGCCGTGGAGACCGGGGCATGCCCCCACACCGCCATCCGTGACGACATCTCGGCCAACCTGGAGGCCGTCGAGGAGCTCGAGGACGCCTTCCGCGAGCACGCCCCGCTCGACGTGGTCCTCGTCGAGTCCGGCGGGGACAATCTGACCGCCACCTTCTCGCGCGGCCTCGTCGACGCCCAGATCTTCGTGATCGACGTGGCCGGCGGCGACGACATCCCGCGCAAGGGCGGCCCCGGCGTCACCACGGCCGACCTGCTGGTCGTCAACAAGACCGACCTGGCCCCGTACGTCGGCTCCGACCTGGACCGCATGGCCCGTGACGCCGCGGCCCAGCGGAACGGCCTGCCGGTCGTCTTCCAGTCCCTGCGCAGCGAACCGGGCGTGGACCCGGTCGCCCACTGGGTCCGCGAGCTGATCACCGCCTGGGCGACGCCGTGACCGCCCCGCCCCGCAC
>NZ_RPRY01000060.1 GCF_003949795.1 Streptomyces sp. WAC06614 | reverse complement strand
CGCTCAAGGTGTCCCCGGCCGGCACCTACCAGGTGCGCTCCGGGGACACCTTGAGCGGGATCGCCGTCCGGCTCGGCGGCGACCGCGGCGCGGACGACTGGCGCGGCCTGTACGAGACGAACCGGTCGGTCATCGGCTCCGACCCCGACCTGATCCACGCCGGGCAGGTGCTCCGGGTACCGGGACAGCCGAAGCCGGCCTCCGGACAGCCGAAGCCGGCCCCCGAGCAGCCGAAGCCGGCCCCGAAGGTGCCGCAGCAGGCCCCGAAGCCCGTGCAGCAGCAGCCCGCCCCGCAGGCCGAGCAGGGCGGGGCGGCCCGGGTGAGCCCCGTCGCGGGAGTCGCGGGCCGGAACTTCGGCGTCCGGTCCGCCGGTTACGGGCTCGGCTACCACACCGGCGCCGACTTCAGCGCGCCCCAGGGCACCCCGGTGAAGGCCGCGGCCGGAGGCAAGGTCATCGCCTCCGACTCGAGCCCCGCCTACGGCGTGAACGTCCGGATCCAGCACCCGGACGGCACCTACACCCTCTACGGCCACCTGTCCGGCAAGAGCGTGCAGCCCGGCCAGCAGGTCCGGGCCGGTCAGCTGATCGGCTACGTGGGCTCCACGGGCAACAGCACGGGCCCGCACCTGCACTTCGAGGTCCGCAACCAGCCGGAGTACCGGGCGGGCGGGTTCGTCGACCCCATGGCCTGGCTGGCCAGGCGCTGACGCCCGGCCGGTCCGGGTCCGGATGCGCCAGGGGCGCCCGTCCACCGTGGACGGGCGCCCCTGGGCGTCCAGCAGCTTCCGCCGCGTCAGCCGCCCACGGTGAGGGTCAGGCCGGTCGGCGCGTCCGAGTTCGGCAGGATCATGACCGAGCTCTGGTCGTGGACGTCGTCGTAGGCGAACGCGTACGCCAGACCGTTCAGGTTCTCCTTGTGGAAGAACGCCGCGTACTTGTTGTACGTCGTACCCGGCTGGTAGTAGGTCTTGACGTCGTTCCAGGTGGACGGGTCGTTCTGGGCGATGCCCCGGTTGAAGGCGGCGCACAGGTGGGCCCCGACGAACTTGTCCATGTCGGAGCCCGTGGTGAGGGTGCCGGCGCAGGCGGCGACGTCGCCCGTGGTGGGCTTCTTCACGGAGCCGGTCTCACCGGTCGGCTTGCCGTTCACGAGCTTCTTGAAGGTGAGGGTGTCGCCGTTGGTACGGCCCTCGTAGGACTCGGCCCCGTTGGTGAGCTTGAAGCCGTTGTCCTTGTCCCACTTCTTCCAGGCGCCGGCGATCGCGCCGTCGAAGTAGTTCGCGCCCGGGCCCTGGAAGGCCTGCGACGACCGGGGTGCGGCGATGTGGGTGCCGGCGGCGTTGACCAGGGAGCCGAAGGCCGGGTCGTTGCCGACGTACTTCTTGTAGTCGCCGATGATCTGGGCGGCGGACTTGCCCTCGATGCCGACCTTCTTGTCAACGCCCGACGAGGTCTGCTTCAGCTCGGCCGTCATGGGCAGGGAGAAGCCGTCGACCTGGGTGGTGTTGCCGCCGAAGGCGATGCCGTTCTGCCCGTTCGCGCCGTTCTTGAACGTGAACTCGAAGAAGTCGTACGGGTTGCCCTGGTTCGGGTCGGAGGGGTTGTTGAGGTCGGGCTGGATGTACCCGGCGTCACTGGGGGCACCGCCGTCGAAGCGCGGGGCCGGCATGATCATGGGCTTCTTGGAGAGGAAGATCCGGCCGCCCTGGAACTCCGAGGGGAGCTTGACCGTGCCGTTCTTCAGGGCCGTCAGCGGGAAGGACATGCCGTTCGGCTGGTCCGTCACCGGCTTGACCGTGCCGTCGGCCCCGACGTACGAGTAGTGGCCCGGGGTCGCCTGGCCGACGATGGTGACGAAGTCGCCCTTGTCGGAGTCCTTCGCGTTGATCCGGAGCGGGAAGCCGCCGGACGGGTCGGGGTCGCCGCCGGGCGGGTTGGTGGGCGGGTTGGTCGGGTTCGTGGGCCGGCCGGCCCCGCCCTGGTCGAAGACCGGGGTGGTCGGCTCGTTCACGTTCGAGCCGCGCAGCTTGTACACGAAGAAGTAGGTGAACGTGTCCGAGGTCGCACCGGCGGGCTGGCTGAAGGTCCAGGTCTTCCCGTCCGCGGACGGCTTCATCTCGAAGCTCTGCTGGCCCTTGCCGGCGGGGGTGAAGTGCACCCCGACGTAGTCCAGGGCCTGCCCGCTCTTCATGCTGAAGGACCAGCTGGTGGTGCCCCCGCTCGTGGTGACCGACTGCTCGAACGGCTGCTCGGCCTGGGCCTTGGCCTGGGCCGAGGGCGTCTCGGCGTGCACCACTGCGGCGGCACCGGCCGCCGCGACGGGCACGGCCAGCAGCAGTGCGGCGTAGACGGCCTTGCGCGGGGAGATCTTCCTCCTTCGCCGCGTGGAATCCGAACGAGGACGGGCGTCAAGGGACATGACTCTCCTTCACCGGGAAATGATCTGCCCCTAAAGCGATACGTGACGGCACCGCCCGCGTCGTGCACCAACGGGCACGCGAAGGGGACGGCGCCCGGAACGGGCCGTACGGCCTCCTGCGGCCGGGGGAGGGTGGCCCCGTTCCTCGGGCCGATCCGGTGCAACGGCCCTGGCTAGTCCGGCCGCGGCGGGCTCACCGCCGTCACCGCACGACGGTGCCCCCGCCCGGTGGCGGGCGTGCCCGGACAACAGGACGACATGACGCGCCTCTTACTACAGGATCGGCTTGCCGTCCATCCCCCCAAAGGGCCGAGTCAAATCGGTCCATTTGCTGCCCGAGCGTCCCGTACGGGCTCTGGTTCCGGCGGACAGGATGGGATCTTCACACCTATGGAGGCCCCCACATGAGCAGCTCGACCAGGCCGCGCGTCCGCGTCCTGATCGCGGACGACCATCCCGTGTACCGCCAGGGGGTGTGCCGGGAACTGGAGGCCGACGACGGACTCGACGTCGTGAGCGTGTGTCAGGACGGCAAGGAGGCGCTCGCCGCCATTCTGGAACTGGCGCCCGACGTCGCCGTGCTCGACCACCGCATGCCCGGTCTGGACGGGGTCCAGGTGGCGCTCACGGCGTCCGGCTCGGGCTCGCCCACCCGCATGCTCATCCTGTCCGCGTTCACCGAGAACGCGACGGTGTACCAGGCCCTGCGGGACGGGGCCTGGGGGTACCTGACCAAGGAGGCCGAGCCGTCCGAGATCGTCCAGGCGGTCAAGGCCTGCCACCGGGGCGACCCGGTGCTGCCGCCGCGGCTGACCGCCGGGCTGATCTCGGAGATCCGCAACCGCACCGAGATCCGTGACCCGCGGCTGACCCAGCGGGAGATGGAGATCCTGACGATGCTGGCGTCCGGCATGTCCACGCCGGACATCGCCCGTGCGGTGTTCCTGGCGCCGTCCACCGTCAAGACCCACATCCAGCACGTCTGCGACAAGCTCGGGGTGTCGGGCCGCGCCGCCGTGGTGGCGGAGGCCATGCGCCGAGGAATCCTCGATTGAGCCGCCGGCTGATCGAGGTCCCGCACATCCGGGACTACCGGGTGCACCGGACCGGCCCCGACGGGACCGGCCCCGACGGGACCGGCCTCGACCGGACCGGCCTCGACCGGTTCGGGCCGACCGCCCGGACCGGCCCCGACCCGACCACCGCAGACGGCTCCGGGCTCCGCCCCACCCACGCGGGCGGGGACCTCGCCGACGTCCTGACCTGGCACCGGGCGGACGTCACCCGCACCGCGTGCTGGCTGCGGGTGGCCTTCCTCGGCGTCCTGACGCTGGCCGCGGTCCTGGAACACCCCGGCGACGGACGGTTGCTCGCCCCGGCCGAGATGGTCGTCCTGGCCGGCTACGCGATCCTCGTACCGGCCGTGGCGGTGGCCCGGCGCGCCCTGCCGGCGCTGCGCCGGCGCCCCCTGTCCCCCGCGGCCATGCTCGGGGCGGACATCGTGCTCGTGGCCGTCCTCCAACTGGTCTCGGACGGCTCGCCCGCCCTGGCCCTGGCCCTCTTCCTGATCCCCATGTCCGCCGGCTTCCAGCTCCCCGTACGGCAGACCGCCGTGATCGGCGGGGTGTGCCTGACGGCCTATCTGTTCCTGCTGTGCGTGGACGCGCGGCTGCGGGTGCGCACGGTCGACGAGAACACCGTCGCGATCCTGGCCTTCCTGGTGCTGGCGTGCACGGCCTGCCTCGCGGTGTCCCGGCAGTACCAGGAACGCCAGGAGCGGATCCACCAGCTCGTGTGCGAGCGGGCGCAGCTCCTGGCGGAGGTGATGCGGGCCGAGGAACGGGAACGGGCCGCGCTGGCGGAGCTGCTGCACGACGGCCCGCTGCAGTCCGTCCTGGCCGTCCGGCTGGAGCTGGGGACCGCCCAGCGGCTCGCCGCGCTGGACGAGGTCGTCGCCACCGCACGTGTCCAACTGCTGGACGTCTCGCGGCAGCTGCGCGACCTCACCGCGGCGCTGCACCCCCTCATGCTGGAGGCCAAGGGCATCGGCCACATCCTGAACGTGCTGGTCAGCAGCACGGCGGAGCGGTCGGGCATGGCGGGCGAGTGCAGCGTGACCGTGCGCCACGACACCGAACACCCCGACCCGCGCGAGAGCGTCGTCTTCACCGCGGCCCGGGAACTGCTCAACAACGCGGTCACGCACGCGTGGGCCACCCGGTTCAGCGTCACGCTCGGGGACGACGCCGGGGTGTGGCGCCTGGAGGTCCGCGACGACGGCCGGGGCATCGCCCCGGGCGAGCTGCGCAGCAAGCTCCTCGAAGGCCACATCGGGCTGGCCTCGCTGCGGATCCGGATCGAGGCGGCGGCCGGCACCATGACGATCGCCTCCGGCGCACAGGGCACCGCGGTGACGATCGCCCTCCCGCCCCTGGTCCCCGGCGAGGCTCTGCCCTCCGTTCCCGTCCAGCGGTCCGCAGCGCACTCCGTCCGACGCCTGCGGCTGCGGCCCCCGCGGTGACCCCGTGAGATCCCCCGACCGGCGGGGGCCGGTCGGGGGGCCGGCCCCGTGCCGGTCGGACAAGGCCTCTCATCTGCGCTTTCTCCGACCGGACCTGTCTCGTTGTGACGCACGTCACTGATCATCGGGCTGCTACGAACGCCGGTAGTGGACGCCCGGCCGGTGCTCCGTCCCGCTCGTCACCAGCGCGGCAATGCCCGCTCGCCGCCCCCCGAGCGGGCCGCGGCACTACGAACCGCCTTAGCAGCACAGGCTGTTTGCGGCCCCGGGAACCGCTGGCTACACCAGGGGGAGCGGTCCGGCGCCCCCGGCTCCACGCCGACCACCCGCCGGGCCGCGTCCTTGTCCCCGACGAAAGGCCCGCCCATGCCCCGCCTCCCGAAGCTCCGCTCGCTCCGCCGCCGTACGACCACCGCAGGCCTCGTGGCCGCGGCCGTGCTCGCCGCCGGTGGCTCGCTGATGGGCGCCGCACCGGCCGACGCCGCCACCCTCACCCCGCAGCAGGTGGCCCACCAGCTGATCCCGGACGCCGGCCAGTACGCGGCGTTCAGCGACATCATCTCGCACGAGAGCAACTGGAACCCGACGGCCGAGAACCCCTCGGGCGCCTACGGCCTCGGCCAGGCCCTGCCCGCCACCAAGATGGCCGCCTTCGGTGCCGACTACCGGACCGACCCCACGACGCAGATCAAGTGGGCCCTGAACTACATGGACTCCCGCTACGGCAGCCCCGAGGCCGCCTGGGTGTTCTGGCAGCAGCACCACTGGTACTGATGCCCCGGCCCGCGCCGCGCCCGGCGCGCCTAAGCCCGTCCCCCGCCACGGGCGGCGGTCAGTCGGTCTCCCGCCACGGGCGGAAGACGGAGCCCTCCGCCAGGATCTCCACGACGTACCCCCGCAGATCCGGCGGTCCCGGCCGGCCCCCGGGGACCGACTCGTGGGGGAGGGGCCCGGAAAGCTGTTCGCGCAGGACGGCGGACAGGTCCGCCACCAGGTCCACGCCCCGCGGGGTCGGTCCGGACGGCCGGTCACCGGCGTACAGCAGCTCCGTGGCCCACAGGGACCGCAGCCGGGCGCGCAGCACCCGCGGTGGGACGTCCATGACCTCGCCGACGTACGCGGGGTCGGTCGTACCGCCGTAGCTGACCAGGCACAGCAGCCAGATCTCGGCGAGGGAGACCCCGTGGCGCCGGGCGTGCTCCTCGGCCCGCCGCCGGACGGGCAGCAGACCGGCCCGGGAGAGGTCCTCCAGGGCCCGGCGCACATGGTCGTCACCGGCGGGGAGCGAGGGGATCACCGTGCTGTCCTTGCGCACCCCGGTGGCCGTCATCGTCCCCCGCAGGGGCACGGCCGGCAGGACGCAGGCGAGGGCCAGGACGAGCAGCGACACGGCCAGCCCGGCCAGGAGCACCTCGTCCACGGCCGCCTCGTAGCCGCCGACGTACGTCTGTCGCGCGGTCGGGGACAGGCTCTCCACGCTGAGCGGCTGGCCCTTGTGGATGCGCCGGCTCTCCTCGGCCGTGAACCGGCCGGCGTGCATCCCTGCGGCCAGATGGTCGACGAGCCGCTTGTTGAGGACCGCCCCGAACAGCGCCGCGCCGAAGACGCTGCCCAGGTTGCGGAAGAAGATCACCCCGGAGGTGACCACGCCCATGTCCCGGTAGGCGCACGCGCTCTGCGCGGCGATCAGCGCGATCTGGGAGACGAGCCCGAACCCCAGTCCCAGCACCACCAACGCGGCGCCGTAGGCCAGGAACGACGCGTCGGCGGGCAGGGCGACCGCCACCCCCAGCCCGACGAGCATCAGCACGGCGCCGATGACGGGGAAATGCCGGTAGCGGCCCGAACGGGCGATGGCGTGACCGCTGAGGACGTAGGCGAGCAGCCCGCTGAGGGACATGGGCAGCAGCATCATGCCCGAGACGGTCGGCGAGGTCCCTTTGACCACCTGGAAGAACAGGGGCAGGTAGTTGATGGTGCCCGACTGGACGACCCAGAAGAAGAACGACAGCGGGACGACGATGCGGAACACGCGCTCGCGCACCACCCGGGCGGGCAGCAGCGGCTCGGGGTGGCTGCGTTCGACCTGCCGGATCAGGACGAGGAGGACCAGGACCACGGCGAGGAGCAGGAGCATCGGCGGCGAGAACCAGGCGAAGACGACCCCGCCCCAGGTGACCAGCAGGGCGATCCCGGACGCACAGGCCGCGATCAGCACGCTGCCCCAGTAGTCGACCCGGGGCCGCTGCCCGGGCCGCTCCCCGCGCAGGCAGAAGGCCAGCACCCCCATGACCAGCAATCCGACCGGCAGGTTCAGGTAGAACACCCAGCGCCACGACCCCCGCTCCACCAGCAGCCCGCCGAGGAACGGCCCGAGCACGGACGCCGTGGCCGCCGCCCCCGCGATGTACACCTGGTAGCGGCCCCGGTCCCGGGCGCCGACCAGGCCGGTGAGGACGGCCTGCGGGACGACCCACATCCCTCCGCCCCCCAGACCCTGCACGGCCCGGAAACAGATCAGTTCGGGCAGGTCCTGCGCCTGCGAGCACAGCACCGAGCCGACGAGGAACAGGACGAGCGCCGTCTGCAGCACGGCCTTGTGGCCCCACAGGTCACCCAGCTTGCCCCAGATCAGGGCCGAGCTCGTGACGGCGAGCAGATAGGACGTCACCACCCAGGACAGGTGCTGGAGGTCCCCGAGTTCACGGGCGATCGTCGGCAGGGCGGTGGCCAGGACCGTCGAGTCCATCGACCCCACGAACGTGATCAGCACCAGCGCGCCGAGGACCAGCCGGCCCTGGGTGCCGAGCCGGACACGGCCGGCCGGGGACGGGGCCAAGGACTACTCCGACCGGGTGGCTCCCGCCGGCGAGCGGGGCGTGCCGTGTCCGTCCTTCCGGCAGGCGGTGGCGGTGGACGGGACGTAGATGGCGTCACCCGCGAAGCGGGCGGTGTAGCAGGCCTTTCCGGAGCTGCCCGACCTGCTGCCCCCGGCCGCCTGCTCGCCACGCACCGCGCAGGTGGCCAGGCCGTCGGCGTCCGTGGTGTCGGTGCACAGCCGGGTGGAGCCGGTGGTGAAGGTGACGGCCTTGCCGCTCAAGGGCTCGTCCTCGGCGGTCAGCCGGGCCCTCAGCACGAGGACGTCGGGCCGCTGCTCCTTGTGCTTCTTCTTCGCCTTCAGCGTCAGCGTGGTCGGGGTCTGCGGCTGCGGCCCCGGTGGCGCGGGGACGGTCCCGATCGCCAGCCCGACGGGGGTGCCGAGGCCGGTGACGGTGCTGACGACGGCGGGCGGGGTGAGGGTGTTGTCGATCACCGACAGGGTCCCCGAGGTGGTGCCGGTGACGTGGACGCGGGAGCTGTCCGGGGTGACCGCCACACCTTGCGGCTGGTCGCCGACGGGGAGGGTGGCGAGCACGAACGGGGGGTTGGCGCCGTTGGTCTGGAGCACCGACACGTTGTCGGTCCCGAAGTTGGCCACGTAGACGCGGTTGCCGAACGGGATGGTGGCCTGTGCCAGACCACGGGGCTGCCCTCCCACGGGGACGGTCTCGACGGTCCCGAGGGCGGTGTCGAGCACCGTCACGGTGCCGGCCGCGGAGTTGGTGACGTAGAGCTTGGTGGTGGCGAGCGGCGTGGTCGTGGCGATGATGCCGTAGGGGCCGCGGCCGACGGGGAGGGGGGTGCCGGTGACGACGGGCGGGGTGGCCGTGTTGTCGATCACCGTCACGTCGTCGGAGCCGGAGTCGGTCACGTACGCGCGCCTGCCGTCCGGTCCGAGTGCCACGTCCTGCGGCGCATCGCCGACGGTGATCGTGGTGAGGACCGTGGGGGTGGCGGTGTTGCCGATGACCGTCACGCTGTCGGAGCCGGAGTTGGTGACGTAGACCCGGGCACCGTCCGGGCTGACCGCCACCGCGGTGGGGGAGTTGCCCACGGCGACGGGGCCACCGGTGACGGTGTGGGTGGCGGTGTCGATCACCGACACGTTGTTCGAAGCGTTGTTGACGACGAAGGCACGGGAGCCGTCCGGGGTGAGTGCCACGTCCACGGGGGCGTCACCCACGGGGACGGGGTTGCCGACGCGGGCGCCGGTGGCGGTGTCGATGACCAGGACGGCGTCCGCGAGGACGTCGGTGACGTAGTCGACGGTACGGGTCTGCGCGGTGGCGGGGGTGGCCGCGGCGAGCGGGACGACCGTCCCGCCGAGGACCGCCAGCCCCGCGGCCCACGCCCAGGTCCGGGTCCACGTCCACGCCTTCGGGACGGCACTGCGTGACATCGAGTCCTCCTGTGGCAGCCGCGGCAGTCCCCGTTGCCGGACTGTTCCGTGCCCCGACATGGAGTAGCCCGTCCGGCTCCCGGCCGCACGGTGCCACCCCGTGCGGAGGTCCTGCCCGCCCGATCAACCACCCCCGCGGCCCAACGAAGGCCGCTGCGGGCGGTGCTGACGGTGTGGCGGCCGCGCATCCGGCCGCCCTCGCCGACGGGCACGCGGGCGGACCCTGCAAGGGTGCTACGTCTCCTGCGCCGCCCGGGGTCCGCCGTTGTCCGCGTCGATCGGCCCAGGCGCCCGCCGTACGGCCCCGCCTACGCTCCGTGTCACCACCTGCACCGCGTCGGCGGGCCCATGCGGGCGCGCGGAAGCCGCGCGGCGGCGACCGGAGCGCCCGTGCCCCTGCCCTGGGCACCCGCCGTCGTCGGTGCAGGTGGCTGCCCTCGTGGAGCCGACGTGCGACGCCCCGTCATTCCCGCGCGAACGAAAGGCAGTTCCCGTGACCGGCACCACTCCCCGCACGGCCTCCCGCACGGCCTCCCGCACGGCGTCCCGCCCGGCCTCCCGCACCGTCCTCGTCACCGGCACCGCCTCCGGGATCGGCCTGGCCACCGCCATCGTGGCCGCCCGCGCGGGCTGGCGTACGGTGGCCACCCTCCGGCACACCGGTCGCGCCGACGCACTGAGCAGGGCCGCGGCCGAGGCGGGCGTCGAACTCGACATCCGGCGGCTCGACGTCGCGGACGAGGCGTCCGTCGTCGCCGCCGTGGAGGAGGTGGTCGCCGACTACGGCCGCCTGGACGGGGTGGTCAACAACGCGGGCGCCCAGCACGTCGCCACGCTGGAGAAGCAGTCGCTGAGCGAGGTCCGGGCGGTCATGGAGACCGGCCTCCTCGGCATGCTGAACGTCACCAGGGCCGCCGTCCCCCACTTACGGGCCTCGGGCGGCCGCCTGATCACGGTGACGGGCCTGGGCGGAACCGTCGGCCGGCCGGCCGGTGAGCCCTACTGCGCGATGGGCGTGACGGTGTCGGTGATCGAGCCGGGCACGGTGGCGACCAGGTTCTTCGGCAAGGCCGGCGAGGGCCCGTCCGGAGCCGCCGGACCCATCGTGGCGGCCCTGACCGCCGCCGCCCCGCTGCCCCCGCACGAAGAGGTTCCCCTCACGCGTCCGCCCATCGGGGGAGCGTTCGCGGACCCCCGCCGACGTTGGATGGGAGCGTCGGCCGTCCGTCCGTGACGGCACGGTGCCGTACGCGGAGGAGAGCGCATGTCCCAGGAGAGCGCGGCCGAGAAGGCCTCATGCCTGACCGAGGCGGGCGACGAAGCGGGCGCGATCTGCGCCACCGCGACCTCGTGCCGGCGGGTGAGGGCCCCCGGCGGTGACGAGGAGAGCCCGGTCTGCCTGGGCCGCTCCGCCCCGCACGAGGGGAGCCACTACTACTGGCTCTGCCGCCAGTGCGTGATCGTCTACCCCGGCTTCGAGACCGAAGCGGCGGCGCTGCGGATGGCGCAGGCGCACTGCGTCCTGAGGTGGCACGAGCACGCCGTCGGACGGGCCGTCAGGGCCAAGCGCGGGGCGGGGCTGGAGGGCAACCTCACCACCGACGAACTCCGGGCCGCGTTCGGCGACCGCTGAGCGCAGCGCCCGCCGCCGGTCAGGGCCGCAGGACCAGCCGGACCGGGTTGCCCTCCTTGCCGACGTACGGCCCGTCGGGGAACGGGAGCGTGCCCCATCGGATCTGGCCGGGGCAGGGCCCGCAGCCGAAGAATGATCTCCTAGACCTCCGTCGGCGCCCGGTCCTCGGGCCGGGCGGCGCCCTCCCCTGCGAAGGACCAGCATGCCCGGACTCATCGTGAGCGGCCACGCCTCGTGGACGCCCGGCACGGTGCCCCCGCACGCCACTCTCCACCCGGGCCAGGAGGTCCACCTCTACCAGGAAGTGCTGCACCTCGTCCCCGAGAGCCTGACCCTCCGACTCGAACAGCTGGCGCCCGAGCTGCTCGCCAACCCGGTGCGCAGGTTCCGCGACCGCTGTCCGAACTTCACGGTGTACCCGCCCGAGGGAGTGGACAAGCTCGTCCGCTTCGAGGCGACCGCGGAGTACGCCCAGTTGGTCCCGGACGAGGAGATGACCCTTGCGGAGATCGTGGCCCGCTACCCGGGCCACACGATCCACTGGGGTGCCTGTGCGGGGGTGGACCTCAAGGAAGTGGGCGGCCAGGCCATCGGGGTGAACCTCGGCTGGGACGGCAACCAGAACGGGACGGGCTATGTGAGCGGGGCGGGACTGGCCCATGACGCCGAGAAGTACCGAGACCGGATCGAGGCGGTCGGCGCCGACTTCGAGCACTGGCGGCCGACCTTCGAGTTCCAAGCGCTGATGGAGGCGGCCTTCCCGGTCGGTGCGGTCGCGATGTCGTTCCGCGTGTTCGTGGCCCCGCTGTGGGAGCTGCGCGCACACGGGCCGCAGCGGTTGGCCCGGTGCTTCGCGGGCGAGGACTGCATCGGCCCGGAGGCGCGCCGGGGACTGCTCCTGAACGACGTGCTCCGGCACTGGCTGGAGGACATCGGCATCTACACCCGTGACGGTTGGTTCAACGACCGCATGCTCATGATCTCCGTCCCCGAGTTCTGGTTGGCCACGGGCGTACCGGCCGACGACGAGGCCCGGGAGCTGTTCCTCTATTCCGATCTGCCGACCGACAGCGCGGAGGCCTTCGCCGCCCTGCGCGGGTTGTGCGCCGGCGCCCACGACATCGGCCAGGCCCTCGCCGCCGTCACCCCGGAGCAACGGCGCGCCCTTCTGCACGACGCGCACATCCGGCAATGGATCGATGCACTCGGCTACGTGGAGGAGAGCGACGAGGGCCACTGCACGCTCCTGTGACCGGCGTCCAGGTCCCGCTCGGTCCCCTCCGTCAGCCCCGTTCCCACCGGACCAGGTCCTCCCAGGCGGGCTCGCCCTTGCGCCGCACGCGCGGTGGCTGCTCCTGGCCCGGGGCCGCATGCCCCAGGCAGACGATCAGCTCGGGACGCAGGCCCTCGGCCAGGCCGAGGAGGGTGCCGACCGCGGCCCGGCTGAAGGAGGTGACCGGCCCGGCTCCCAGCCCGATGCCGTGGGCCGCGAGCAGCATGGTGGCGGCGGCGGTGCCCACGTCGATGTACGGGCCCGCGTTGGTGGGCCCGAACCCGTAGCTCCTGAACCGCGCCCAGTCCACGCACACGACGATCACCGCCGCCGGACGCTGGAGCATCCCCGGAGAGACCATCCGCACGGCGCGCAGCAACGCGGGACGGGTGACGGCCACGTACCGGTGCAGGTGCCGGTTGCCGGCCCGGGGCGCGTAGCGGGCGCTGTCGAGGACGGCCTCGACCTGCCGGGGATCGACCGGCTCCGCCGTCATGGCCCGTACGACACGGCGCGTACGGATCGCGTCGAGCACGGCGTTCCCCGGCCCGGTACCGGCGTTCACGGGGTACGCCCGTCCAGGCCGAGCGAGGCCGCCAGGTGCAGGGCCACGGTGCGGCACAGCCCGTCGAGCCGGTCCACGTACCCGTCGGGATCACCGGCCGCGAGGGTCGTCTCGCCGAAGCCCTGCCGGATGTCCTCCAGGAAGGGCCGCAGCCCGTCACTCGCCGCAGGCGCGATCATGTCGGCCAGCCGGCCTGCCGCGGTGAGCAGGCGCAGCGGCGCGTACTCCGCCGCCTCGTCCACCTGCGTACGCGCAGCCGAGACCAGATAGGCGAGGAGCTCGACGGCATCGTCTTCGTCGAGCACACGCGTGGAGGACACCGCAACGCCTTCCTCTGCCGGTCGTTCCCGGTGGCGGACCGGACCTACGGGGTGGGCGGCGTCGGCGTGCCGCCGTTCACGGCGCCGGTGTTCTGGTTCTGCATGGCGCCGCCGCTCATGTGGAAGGACGTGATCCCGTCGCCCTGCATATGGCCCGTGCCGCTCATCTGGGTGGAGGTCTGACCGGTGCCGTTCATGGAGCTGGCGGCGTTGGGGCTGCCGTCGCCGCTGGTCTGGACGATGAACACCATGGGCGGCTGATCGGCCGCCAGGGCCGGCCCCGCCGCTGCTCCCACCGCCGCCAGGGCCATCAGTGCGGCAAGGGCGGCACCCGTCTGCTTCTTCATGATCGCTCGCTCCCCGAACGGAATGTCTCTTACATGCCGTCACCTAGGCTTGTGCGAGCTTGCCACGGCCTCGCCGCGGACGGGCGTCTCGCGGCACGGTGCGTCAGACACATACGCCCGAAGGGCGGCGGCTCCGCCGTCGCGGGACG
The DNA here is from genome assembly GCF_003949795.1 of Streptomyces sp. WAC06614. GTDB lineage: Bacteria > Actinomycetota > Actinomycetes > Streptomycetales > Streptomycetaceae > Streptomyces. The sequence goes on along the minus strand of NZ_RPRY01000060.1, from coordinate 15,918 downwards.
GATCACGCCTGCGTACGCCCCGCCCCGGACTCCCGTGCCGCGGGCAGGTGGATGAGTACCTGCCCGGAGTCGAGGTCGATGGGCCCCTTCCCCGGGCCGGCGTCATTGGTGTCGACCCGGGTCGTCTCCAGGCGCCTGCGCTCTTCGTCGACGTGCCTGCGGCCCGGGTTGAACAGTTCCTCGATCAGGTTGAACACGGCTCCTCCTTCACCGCTGGTGTCCCGGGGTCCGGGGCCGCAGTCGCGGCAGGACCGCCGCCGTCACTGCGCCTGCGGTGGCGACCGCCAAGGGTGCGTAGACGTTCCAGGTGTTGCCCTCCGGCCCCAGGAAGGCGGAAGCAGACCACAGGGAGGCGGCGAGAAGGATCCCCGTGACCGCGGGGGAGGCGGACCTGTCCCGCAGCGCGGCGACGGCGAGCGCGAGGGCGAGGACCGTCGTCATCGCGGCAGCGGGGTGCAGCTGCCACAGGCCGGTGTGCGGGGGCGCGTGGAGGACGAGCACCTGGACCGCGGCGGCCCCGGCTGCCACGAAGCCGAGCGTGAACCGGGTCGACCGGGGCAGGGGCTGGAGGTCGGGCGGCGAACCGAGCGCGAGGACCAGCACCGCCGCCGTCAGCAGATCGGCAGGCTCGACCCCGGCCCCCGGGACGGCAGTCTGCGCGCGCGTGACGACGTACAGGACGGCGCCGGCGGCGACGAGCAGCCGCGCGGAGCGCCACCGTCCCGTCACGGTGCAGATCAACGCCGCGGCCAGGACGACGGGGACACCCGCGGCCGGCCACCAGAAGCCGGGGAAGCCCGCCGAGCTGCCCGCACGGAACAGGTCCGCCAGCCCGGCCACCTGCTGCCCGGCCAAGGTCGCCAGCAGGAACGGGAACGCGGCAGCGATGGCACGCCCGGCATAGTGCGCCGAGGTCACCCCCAGACGCGTGCGCAGGGCGTGCGCGGCGATGTCCGCGGCCTCGCGGAACCGGGCAGCGGGCCCGGCGTGCTCGGTGGAGCGGGCGTAGAGGGCGGATATCTCCTCCCCGTGCGCCTGCCGGTACTTCCTCGGGTACAGGGCGATCAGCTGCGTCATGCGAAGGTCTCCAACGTCGGGTGGGAAGCGGGGGCGGCCAGCCGGTCCGTGACCGCGTCCAGCGTGAGCCGCAGCCGCCGCGCCTCGGCGGCCAGCGCGTCGCGGCCTTCCGGGGTCAGGGCGTAGGTGCGGCGGGCCCGGCCGTGCACGATCTCCTGCGCGCACGTCGTGATCAGCCCCTGCCGGACGAGCCGGTCGAGCGCGCCGTACAGGGTCCCGGTCCGCAGGTTCACCCGCCCGCCGGAGAGCTCCTGCACCTCCTGCATGATCGCGTAACCATGCCGTGGCGAGTCGGCAAGTGCGGTGAGCACCAGGAGCGTCGGTTCCTGCATACGGTCGGTCATGAGCCGACGATAGGTCGCCGTCCGACACATATCGAGGGCCGTGCAGCAAGTGTGCCCGTCCGGGCACCGCAGCCCTCATCAGCCGAAGCGGGCCCGGGCCGAAGCCTGCTGTCGCCCCCTCGACCCGCGCGCCGCTACTCCACCACGACCGTGTTCTCCATCGCTCCTGACCTGATCTCCAGGGCGGTGACCCCGTCCGGGCCGGCCAGTACCTTGTGGGGGCAACCCGCGGGGATGAACACGAGATCGCCGGTGTTCACCTCGACCGTCTCCTCCAACCGGTCGCCGAACCACAGTTCGTTGCTGCCCTCCAGCACCAGGACCACCGTCTCCTCCGCGCAGTGGTGGTGCATGGCGGTCTCGGCCCCGGCTTCGAGGCACACGTAGAAGGCGCAGAGCCTTTCCGCCCCGGTGTCGGCGGAGATCCTCGGGCTGATCTTCATGCCCTGGGCTCCGACGTAGTCGTCGTTCCCACCGGTGACCACGCGTACCCGGGCCGCCGTCTTCTCCCGCAGTGCCATGACCTTTCCTCCTTGCCGGCCCCCTGCCGTCAACGTCCCACGCCAGGTCGACCGTGGGTGTCCCCCGACCAGGCCTCCTGCCGGCTGACACGCCACGTGGTGCTCGGGTCCGAACGCCGGGGAATCAGAGCGTGCCCCGAATCCTGCCCCGGTCCACTGCCCCCCGCCGAACCCCCACTGACAGCATGAAACACCCCCGAACCGCTCCCTCCGAAGGAACCCCCACACATGGCCCTGAAGCCGATCACCAAGCGCTTGTGCACCGCCGCGAGCGCGGCCCTCGTCGTCGCCGTGGGCGTCGGTCTGCTCAGCGCACCAACCGCCACGGCGGCCGGGCGGTGCCCCACCGGGGCGACGTGCGGCGGCGGACCGCAGGCCGCCGGCGGACCGGCGGACACCGGCGGAGCCGGGGGGATCCGGCACATCCCGCTCCAGGGCGCGGTCAACTTCCGCGACCTCGGCGGCTACCCGACCGAGAGCGGTGGCGAGATACGCAAGGGCCTCGTCCACCGGTCCGACGCGCTGGGCAAGCTGACCGCCGACGACCTCGCCGAGGTCTCCCCGCTCGGCCTCAAGAAGGTCGTGGACTTCCGCACGGCCGAGGAGGTCGTGTACGGCGGCGCCGACCGCCTGCCCGACGGGCTCACCGCCACGTCCCGCTCCATCGGCGACGCCGGCCTGTTCGAGAACCTGGGCAAGGCCCTCGCCGGCGGCGACGCCGCGGAGCAGGAGCGGGTGCTCGGCGGTGGCCGGGCCGAGGGGTACATGCGCAAGCTCTACGAGTCGTTCGTGACCGATCCCGACAGCCGCGAGCAGTTCGCGGCGACGCTGCGCGACATCGCGGCCGGCGGCCAGGACCCGCTGCTGTACCACTGCACCGCCGGCAAGGACCGCACCGGCTGGATGAGCTACGTCCTGCTGCGGGCGCTGGGCGTGGCGCAGGGCACCGCCGAGCAGGACTACCTGGCCTCGAACGTGTACCGGGCCGAGGCCGACGCGAAGCAGCGCGAGGAACTGGAGCGGTCGGGGCTGATGAAGAACCCGGACCTGATGATCCCGATGCAGGAGGTCCGGCAGGACTACCTGAACGCGGCGACGGCACAGATCACGGCGCACTACGGCACCTTCGACCGGTACCTGAAGGAGGGGCTCGGCCTCAAGGACCAGGAACTGACGGCCCTCAAGGACAAACTGGTCTCCTGACCGGCGCTGATCAGGAGCCGGCCGAGGCGTCCCGGTCCTGGGCGAACGGGTCGAGCGCCGCGAGCCACTCGTCGGGTGCGGACGACATGGGCGAGAGGTCGTCCGCACCACCCCCACCCTCCGTGGACGCACGGAGAACCGCCGTCCCGGACTCTCCCGACCCCGCTTCGTCCGCCTCGCGGTGGTCGTCGGCCCCGGACCCCCCACCCGAACCCGCCAGGTCGGCAGACCCCGACAGGGTCAGCTCCGAGTACTCCAGGTCCGTGCTCACCGTCGAGTCGGTACTGAATTCGACGCCCATCCCGCAGAACCGTCGGACAGCCGCCCTGACGTGTGCCCTCTGCTCCCGCGGTACGCCGCTGACCGCGACCGTCCCGTAACCGATCGTCCGGATGCCGCCGGTGAAGTAGTCGTCCTGGGCCCTCACGTACTGCTCGGCGCCGACGTAGTGCTGTGTACCGACGAGGAAGGCCGAGCCTCCCGCCCGGTACGTCAGGGGCCGCCCGACGGCGCATTCCAGGTTGTAGCGGTTGCGCGCGTCGGCCGGCTGCTGGTCGAACGAGTCCGACTCCTGGCCGGTCGTGTTCGACCCCGGGTCGAACGAGTCCGTCGTCCAGCTCGACTCCTCGCCCGACTCGTCGGGGTGCCGGCCGCCGGACCGTCCCCACCGCGAGAAGTCGCCACCGCCGTCGCTCCCGCTACTGTCCGACGCGGCCGATCCGCGCGACACCGCCTCCTCGTCGGCCGGGACGAAGGAGCTGCACACGAGCCAGTACAGTTCCGCGCCCGGAGCCAGGCCGAGCACACCGTCGCACGTGTGCGTCGTGTCCTGCGCCGGTTCCCCGCCGGCCGGGCACTCACCGGGCGCACCGGTGCACAGGCGGAGCGGATCCGGGGCATCGATGCCCGGCCGTACGAGCGCGAACCCGAAGGATTCCAGGTACCGCGCGTAGTCCTCGTCCAGGAGGACCGGGTCACCGTGGAGCGTCAGGTTGACGACCGTCCCCGCGTCGTGGAGGAAGTGCAGCGGGCCGTGCAACTGGTCCCAGATGCCCCGCCGGTACGAGCCGTAGACCAACCCCCGTCCGTCGTCGGCGTAGACGTCGATCGCGGTTCCGTCCGGAACCGCGACCCTCCCGATGCCCCGCGCGACGGTCCGCTCGTCGGCGTCGAGTTCCCCGCGCCCCAGGATGAGGTACCGCATGGAGGCGTCCTCCGCTCACGTTGTGCTGACGCTCGATGCTCCCAACCACGCCCGGTCCTCGACACCCCCATCGGGCAGCCGATGAGGCAGACATCGGTGCCGCGAGGCGCTGCTCGCCGTACGGAGCCTCACGAGCGGGGCTCAGATCCTCCTGCGTCGCTGGGGCCGCTTGATGCGCAACGGTGCGGGGCCGTCGGGGAGGTGCATCACGAGCCAGTCGGCGACCGGGTCCTCGACACGGTGGCCCTGGAGTATGTGGGCCCGGGCACGGGGCGGCCGGCTCGTCCACCGGGCAAGGATCTCGCCGTCGTCCGCGCCCTCCTGGATCGCCCTGGTGAGCTCCCCGAGGATTGCCTCCTCGTGGGTGCTGATCGCCCGCTTCAGTACGGGATCCTGCAGGTAGGAGCTCGCGACGTAGGGTTCGGTGTCCTCGAAGTAGGCCAGGGCGTACAGGCTGTCGATTCCCTCGGTCGCCAGGATGTCCCTGCCTTCGCACTGGTACCGCCAGGTGAGGACGGCCGGGCTGCCCAGCAGAACGGCATTCTGCTGCTGGGGGTCGAGACCGGCCCACAGCCGCTCCGCTGATGCCGGGTCGGAGTCGTCCTGGAGCAGCGAGATGATTCTCCCGGTCAGCTCCTCCATCTCCCGCATGTGCTCGTCGAAGTAGGGCACGGGTCGAGAAGAGGCGCTCGCGCAACACACCAGATGGATGTCGTCGTAGCCGTTGGCGTGGAGCGTATGGAGGAGTCCGGCGCACTGCGCGTCCGGGGCGCAATGTTCGGGATAGCACAATTGGATGTCGTCCGGCCATCCAGGAGACCCTATGAAGACGGCCTCGATTCCCCCGTAGTGCGCCGCCTCCATTGCTGACAGAGCTTCCTCGTTGTCCAGGTTCCGAAGAGAATAATTGGAACAGCTGCCCATGGCGGGCCAGCTGGTGATGTGCGCCCCGGTCCCGCCCGTCTGGAGGACCGCCGCGAGCCGATGTCCGGGAAGCGCCTGGCCGTCCGGAACGTAGGTGGTGACCGTCACCCCTTCCGGCAGGGGGATCGAGGTGCCGTTGGTGGCGCCGTGGGCGACGACGAAAACCTTTCCCATAGGTGACTCCTCTCAAGACACGATGCTCCGGCGGGTTGTCGGGGCCCGTGTGTCCTTCAACGCCGCTGTCCGCTTCACGGTTCGGCCTCCGGGGTGGTGGGGCAGGTGTCGGCTGTTCCGTTGCACAGGTACAAAGGGTTGGGAGCCTCGACACCGGGCCAGTACCGAAATCCGTCCCGCCATTCCCAGTGACGCTGCAGACCGTAGCGATAGAGCGCCTCATGGGTGTAGAGCATCAAGTTGGGCATCATTCCGTCGTGAAGGACGGCCGGGTTCAGCGACGTGTGCTGGTCGAGGATGCTTGCACCGCTGTCGTCGTAGAGCACGCCGTGGCCGTTGTCGGTGTACACCTCGAACTGGTCACCAGGGTACGGAACGCTGCTCGGCAGTCCTGGATCAGGTTCGAGGTCCGGTGCTCCCAGTTCCAGTGCGAAGTATTTCATCGCCGACTCCTTGTCTCGCCCGGCTCGCTCCTTCCACATTTGGTCCGTCCCCTTGAGCCACCCCGACCACCTGCGCGAGGACGACCAGCAGCAGCTCAAGGCATTGCTCGCCCGCTCACCCGAGCTCACGGCCACCGTCGGCCACGTCCGCACCTTCGCAGCCATCATGACCAACCACGACGGAGAACGGCTGCGACACTGGATCGCTGACGTCTGCGCCGACAAGCAAAGCAGCCTGGCCGGCTTCGCCGCCGGACTGCTTCCCGACCTCGACGCCGTCGTGTTTGGCATGAGCACCGACCGGTCCTCCGGCCCCGTCGAGGGCCCCGTCAACGACCTCAAGGCCCTCAAACGCGCCGTGTTCGGCCGAGCCAAGCCGCCCCTGCTCCGAAAACGCCTCCTGCTCATCGCCGCCAGTCGCCGGCCACAGACCGTGACGACCAGCTGACCAGCTTCACGAAATCCGTGCCTGAACCGCGTTCAACCGTCGCCGACAGAAGGCGTCGCTTGAGGGGAGGAGCGCTGGCGTCGCCCCTGCCCCGGACAGGCTCCGAGCGCAGGCCGGCGGTCAGCGCAGCCCCAGCTTCAATTTCAAAAGCTGGTCCGAAGACTTCAGGGGTCTTATGACGATGACAGGAGTCGTTGTCCATCCCATGCGCAGCCCATAAGCAAAGAATGCCTTCAAGCATGATCTGTAGCTCGCAACGGTGGAAGATTTTCTTCCTGCCGCGAAGCCCTGCTTCCCGTACAGCATTGCTCTCGTGGTCGTAGGGTGTTGTTCGTCGAGTCCGTCGAACAAGAAACGGTGGGTGTCAGCAGGCGGGACACGATGGAAGGATTCATCGCCGAGCGGGGTCACGGATCACCCGCGACGGAGACGTACAGCCCGAAGCCGAAGGGGGCATTCTACGAAATGAACCCCGAAGGTGCCAGTGAAATAAATGGTACGGTCCTGAGGAAAGCCTTCGGGTCGCCCAAGCCGGTCGCTCAAGTCAATTTTCGGTTGGGCGGAAAACTTCTCCTGATCTCCGAGAGCGAGCATTTTGGCAATCACGGGAGTCGGAACCGGCGGCATGTTCAACGGCAGCAGCGGGAGGGGGATTACGCCGAGGGCATCCTGGGCTTCTACTGGTCATGCCCCACGGACTCCTCCTGTTCATGCCGTAAGGACCTCTCCTGGTCACGCCGCAAGGAACTCTCCTGGTCGTGCCCCCAGGGGAAGAGGATCTGGCGCATGGATGTTGCCCCGAACAAGCAACTGGCAGACGGCCAGCAGCATGTGATGCGCATGGCCTTCGCGAATTTCAAGATTCCCTGTGAGATCCATTTTGTTGAGCACCCGGGTGCCACAGTTGCAACTGCTCAGCAACACCATTCCGCCGGGCCCCCTTCGAGCCCGACACCTGCGGTTTTCCCCTCCGAGAAAGAGAGGCCGCAACGCAAGCAGAAGCTGGACCGGAAGCTGGTGATCAAGAACTTCGCGCAATTCTGCCGCAACCACGTGGAAGACGAAGCAGCCCGAGCGAAGCTGTGTGCTTTGTTCCGTGAGCCCAAGCTCTTCTATCGCGCAGTGGAGCTCGTAAGGGCGGGAAGGCTGGAAGACGTACGGGCTGACAGCCGGAAGTTGCAGGAGTACTGGCCCACCTTGGGTGTGCACGCGAGAGACGTGATGTACTCGGTGCTGGCAGAGCCGGCAACATTTGAGGCATTTCGACAGGTCGCCTCCTACCCCGACAGATTCACCGATGCAGAACTCAAGAAATTGGGAACTCTGCTCCGGGATCAGTAGAAGATCACGCCCCGGCTTCGCGGTCGGTCGCTTCCGACTCACCCCGACCGGTGCGGCATCCGGCGCGGTAGACGCAGCGAACCCTGCGCAGAGCGGTCAGGTCGTGGAGGGGGTTGCCGGCGACGACGAGGAGGTCCGCATCGGCACCCGCCTTCACGGTGCCCTTGACGCCGGCCAGCCCGCACGCCGCCGCTGCGACCGAGGTGACGGCGGCCAGGGCCTCGGCGGCGGTCATGCCGATCGTGTCGGCGAGTTCGGCGACCCCGTAGGGGAGGACGTCGTGCGGCTTGGCCCGGCGGATGCCCGCATCGGTGCCCACCGTGGTCGCGACGCCCGCGCGGTGGAGCGCGGCCCAGGTGGGACGGAGCCGGCGCAGGCTGTCGGCCACCACCTCGGTGACCGGCTCGTCCGGAAGCCGCCCCAGGGTGAGGCTCACCGTCGCACCGCTGTCGACGATCCGGTCCACCAGAGAAGGGGTGGGGCGAGGGCCGTCCTCGGTGTAGAAGCTCAGGTGTTCGAGGGTGTCGAACCCGGCGTCCAGCGCCCGGGCGATCGCCTCGGGGGCGTGCACATGGGCGGCGGCCGTCATGCCCAGGCGGTGGGCCTCGTCGACGACCGCCCGCAGGTCCTCGGCCGAGTACTGGGGCACGTGCATGAAGGTGCCCGGGGTCATCGCGCCGCCGCTGGCCATGACCTTGACCACCTCGCAACCCCGCTCGTGACGCTCCCGTACCGCGGCGACCAGCGCGGCGCGCCCCTGCACCTCGCCGCCCAGGAAGTGGCAGTGGCCGCCCGGAGTCGTGAGCGGCGGACCCGCGGCGACGACATGGGGCTGGACCTGCGGCCGGAGGGCGGCCTCGTCCCGCAGTCTCGACGCCAGGTAGTCGCGGTCACCCAGATCCCGGACCGTGGTGACACCCGCGTCCAGCGCGCGCCGGGCCGCCCGGCGCATCCCCGCCAGCACACGGTCGTCGTCGGCGTGCACGAGGTGGTCGACCGCGGCGTCACTGGCGTCGAACGCGAGATGGACATGGGCGTCGATCAGTCCCGGCACGATCCACGCCTCGGCGCCGAAGTCGACGATCTCGGCTCCCGCAGGCGCCTCGGCGCCGGTCGTGTCGACCGCCCTGATCCGGCTGCCCTCGATCAGCACCGTTCCGGGTCCCAGCGCCTTCGTCCCGTCGAACAGGCCGCCGGCCCGTATCGCCCGTATCACTGCGTGCCCTTCCTTCGCGCGGTATGCCGGAGGATCCTGCGGTTCACCGGCCGGCGAGCCGCCCCGCACCCTCACCCCATCGAACCCGACCCCGCCCACCGGTGCCACTGGTCTGCCCGATGGGACTGTCGAGGATCGGATGCGGCTGCGGACGGGTCTCTGACCGCCGGGGTGCCGGTTGCTCGGGCGCGGTTCGCGTTCTCCAGGCTCGCCGTCCTCCTGCCGGCGGGGGCCGGTTCGTACCGGTCCTCCGCCGATTGGAGGTTGGGTGATCTGTGATCACCTGTGAATCTTTACTCGCTGGTTGCCGGGCGAGAACACCGCCTGCATGCGAATTCGATTCACGTCCCGACAGGGAATCAACAAGGAGGACATACACCGCCTCTGCGGTGATGGGCGCCGTCGCCACTGCTGCACCCGCCAATGCCGAAGGCATCAGCAACAGCACCCGGGGCCAGCCTCAGGCCGCAACAAAGGGAAATCCCGCGCCTCAGAGCGGCGTGCCTTTCACGATCATCAACAACATGTCGATCGGCGTCAAGGTCATCGACGACGGCACACGCTACTCGGGCGCCAACTGGTCCGATCTCTGGTATACGGGTCCCTGTGACGAATAGACGGGGGCTGCCCGAACCCTACTGCCCTTCAGGCGGGCCAGAGGACAACCTGGACAGCGCCCGCGTGGAGCGGCGACAGGTACGTCACGCTCCAGGGTTGGACAAAGGCCGGGGTTCGTGTCGACTTTACGATCGAAATCGACCCGGGAATATCCTCCAGCACTCTCCGGTGCTCAGACATCGAGATTTCTCCTGGGCGTCCGACGGACTACTCGTGCAAGGTGACCCAGAACAACGCATATGACAATGAGCTGGAAATGAACGACTGACAAGGCCGAACCCGACCCCCCGAGCGCGCGATGCCGGGTACGGAGGAGCGTGCGGACGACCCGGTCCGTGCCTCGGGGGGCAGGCCCGTTCGTGCGGGTGCGGGTGCGAGGGCGTTGGTGGTCTGCCTCTCGCGGTGGCCGTCCCCGTGGGGGTCGGCTAGAACAGGCCGGCGCGCATGTGGTCCGTGAGGTTGTCGAGGATTTCCCGCAGCCACGGGCTTCGAACGGTCGGCAGCCGGACCAGGGTCTGCCGGAACACTTCCGGGTCGGCTCGGAAGAGGCGGCTGGGGTGCGGTGCGGGCGGGTCGAAGTCGTCGCGGAGGACCCCGGCGGGGAGGACGCCCGACGCGGGAACGGGCAGCTCCGGCCGGGGGAAGGCCAGCCACAGCCACACCCCGAACGGCAGCGGCACCAGGTGCGGTGCCGGGTCGGACGGGGTCCAGGTCCGCCCCGTCCGGGGATGGCACGGCACGAGAAGGATGGAGACGTCTGCGCCGGGAGCCGGCAGTCCCGGTCCGGCCAGGCCGGCGTACCGCGCCGTGGGACCGGTGGGCAACAGGGCGTCGAGTGCGCGTCGGAAGACCTGCCCGACCCAGCCGTCCGGGACGATCACCGGGTGGCCCTGCGATGCCGCCAGCAGGTGGGCGAGCGCCCGCCCGGCCGCCGCTTCCCACTGCGGGCTCCACGACCACCAGTAGTTCGACCAGTGGCCCGCCGCCGTCCGCGATCCCCATGCGGCGAGCGGCTCGAACGGAGGTGTGGCCTTCCCTTCCGCCATCAGCTCCGACCAGGAGAGCGGCGCGGCGTCTGGGTCGTCGACGGGGAGGCGGCGTACGGCATTCGGGTCGAGCCACATCGCCTGCCAGAGCGAGCAGTCGTCGATCCGGCTCGCCACGGGCAGAGCGCACTCGCTGCAGGCCACGTTGGGGCCGTCGGTACCGTCGAGGCCGCAGCAGTAGCCACCTGCGCGATGCCCAGGGATCAGCACCGTGCCGACGGCGTCACCCGGCGCGATGACGACGGCACCGGGCGATCCGTCGGAAAGGGCGTGCACCGGCGCGTAGACACCCCGGGCGACCGCTTCGTCCGGACGGATCTCCTCCCACTGCCGCCACGGTGGCCCCCAGGGCTCCGGTTCCACGGCGAACGTGCCCGACTCCATGAGCACCGGGAGCTGCACCCCGTTCCCGTACTTCTGATGAGCATGGACCGGCAGCGTGACCTGGGACAGCCGCCTGGTCAGCCGGGCTCCACAGCCGGCACACACGAAAACGAACAAACATCCTCCGCACGGAAACAAGGGCATCGTCGCAGCTCGGAGACAGACCCACCACCTTTTTCCCGTTGCGTGGGACAGGGCGACGTCCCGCCGTCTGAGAAGACGGCGCGACCGGCCGGCGCCCCCTGCGGCCGAGGCCGCCGCTCGGCGTCAGGGCAGATCGGGCCGGGGCCGCGGCAGGGACATACGAGTGAGTGGCGGTGTCGGTCCGGGTGTTTCCGAGGCGGTTCCTCCTATGTTCGGGTTCGGCGACTCGAAGGGTCGACTCGGATGAGGAGCGCGCGTGAAGAGGATCTCTGGGATCGCGGCGGCGATGGTGAGCGCGGCGGTGCTGACCATGACCGGGGCGGGTGCAGCACAGGCCGACGGGTTGCTGGGTGATCTGCTGTCTCCGCTCGTGTGCGGTCTGCAGAACAACGTCAACGGTGACAACAATCAGGTCGCCCAGACCGGCACGTGTCACCAGGCGTCTGCACAAAGCGGGGGTGGGGGCGTGACGGGCGCGCAGCAGGTCCGCGGCGGCGGGACGCAGATCGCCCCGGGCCAGTACGGACGGGACACTGCGTTTTGCCCGGCGGGGAAGGTGGCCACCGGCGGTGGATACGACAGCTTCCCCGGTGGTTTCCGCCCCGAGAACGAGCAGTTCCTTCCGGCGACGACGGAGCCGCCGAACAACTGGAGCGTCTACGGTGTCAACGAAGGCACGCAGCCTGTCACCGTGACAGCGATCGCGATCTGCGTCGACGCCGCCCCATGAGTTCCAGCGTGCGCATGCAGTTGACCGACGGCTGAGTTCGACGCCGGAACGTGGGAGCGCTGTCGGGCACCGGCCGGGGCCCCCGCGTGCCCTCGGCCCGGGCCTGTGGAGGCCGTCCGTCGGCCGGCCGGCGAGCGGGGGCGGTAGGGCGGCGGACGGGGGGCGGCAGGGCGGCGCGTTCACACCCTTGGTGGACGATGTGCAACCGTTCCGCCGTCCCGCATGTCCCCCATGGAGGAGCGACCAACTCCGATGACCACCAGGGGGAAAACATGAGGCTCACCCGTTCCGTCCTCACCACCACCGCATGCGCCGCCCTGTCCCTCGGGGCCACGACCGCGCTGGCGGCGCCCGCCACCGCCGCGCCCAACACCACGCCGCAGAAGGTCTGCGGAAGCGCCTACAAGACCGTGAACTCGGCCGCCATCGGCTCGCTGGGCACCGTCTACCTGACGTACAACGCCTCGAACGGCAAGAACTGCGTCGCGACCATCCGCAACAACCCCGGAGCAGCCGTGGACCTGGCCCTCTGGATCGAAGTCCCCGAAACCTCGGAGCGGGGCGAGGACTACGGCCGGTACACGTCGTACGCGGGCCCGGCCTACGTGTACGGCAAGGGCCACTGCGTCGACTGGGGCGGGGGCATCAGCAACGTGCACGTGCAGGTCTACAACTCCAACTGTGGCGCGCGCAAGGAGCACCGGGTCACCGAGGTCCGCTGACCCGAGCTCCTCCTGACCACGACGTCCTGCGCCGTCGTCCGGTCGTCGGGGGCAGGACCTACGCCCCGACGACCGCACGGAAGCAAACCAGGAGTTTTCCGTCACCTAAATGATCGATAAGCAGCTTCGGCGGCTTGCCGTGCCAAGGGTACGTTCGGCATCAGGAATTCATGCGTATGCCTTGGGAGGATCCACATGCTTGGTAGGGCAGGCCCCTTCATTGATTGGCGCGGAAATACACGAAAGAGTACGGTCGGCCGCACGGCAGGCCGGGCCACATTCCTCGTGACCTGTGCGCTCGTTCCGGCAGTCGGCCTTGTCCTGCCCGCTGCATCCTCAGCTTCTGCAGCCGAAACCCGGAGCAAGACCTTCACCAAGGGCGCAAACCAGCCGTTCACCGTTCCCGAGGGAGTGACCTCCCTCGACATCACGGCGATCGGCGAGTCGGGCCGGCCGGGCAAGTACGGGGGTGGCGCCGGGGGCAAGGGAGGCGTCGTGACGGGCACGATCCCCGTCAAGCCGGGCGACGTCCTCTATGTCAACGTGGCGACCGGCGGGGGCAAGTCGGTCGATGGTGGCGACGGCGGCGGGTCGAGCGACATCCGTACGTGCGACTCGACGAAGTCCGACTGCACTCTCTCGGCCTCGTCGACCAATGACCCGCGCCTGATCGTGGCAGGAGGAGGCGGTGGCGGAGCCAGCGGCATGTCGTGGTTGCCCGGCTTCCCCGATCTCGACAAGGCCCTGATAGGAAGCGGCGGGAACGCCGACGTGATGCTCCCGGTCGACGGCACCGGCATCGGAGGTACAGGAGGGAAGGCGCCGCGGCGCACCGTGTCCTGGACCGACCCGAACTGGAAGGCCACCCCGGGCGCAGGAGGCCGCGGCTGCACGAACGACGCCGGTGATGCCGGGGGGCTGGGCTTCGGTGGATCGAGTGATGACGGCGGGGGTGGCGGTTCCGGCTTCGCCGGCGGTGGCAGCGGCAGCTCCTGTGCGTCATGGCCGAACGGCGTCGTCGAACTCGCGCCCGGCGGAGGCGGCGGAGGCCTGCATCGTGTACCCGACGGTGGTACGTCCCGACTCGCCGACGGGGAGCAGCCCGAGGTGAGGATCTCCTTCAGCGTCCCCGCTCCGTAACTCCTCGCACGCCGATCAGATGATCCTGTGATCCCATGAACCCGCAAAGGGCTACTGCTCGTTGCGGTCGGCGGTTGACCGGCCGGGGCCCCGCCGCCGGCCGGTCCACAGGATGCGATGTCGGGCGCTCCTCCGGCGCTGCCGAGAGCTTTCTGCCCCGCAGGAGACCATGAATCGCAAGTCAACGCACGCGGGGATCTCCACTGTCGCGAGAGAGTACAAACGCAGTCGGCCTGCCGGGAGGGGTGTAGTAAACAGGAGCTCCCGCAGGCGGCTCAGGAAAATAGGGATAGGGCATCGTGTCGCTCGGAATACTGCATCGGCCAAGTCGAGATACGTATGCACACTTTCCGTGAGCGAGCAGTCCCGGCTGTATGCGTAGCGCCCATTGCCACTGCGCCCCGTCCCAGCGCGTAGCCTCCAGAACCACGTCCCGCCATCCGGAGCGGTAATTCGCCTCCCATCGGATTGTGTCCGTGTGGTTGATCACCTGCCCGACCTTCGGCGCCTTCCCGGCCTCCCAGAGCTTGCTGGGATCGGTATCTCCGTACTGGTTGCTCTGAGTGCCGTCCCCAATGACCTTCAGCTTGAGCCAGGTATGGTTGGTGACCTGCATCCCGCGAGTCGCGCCTGTGGTCGACACGTCGGACACCTGCGGAGCAGTCGCTGAACTCCGGGCGGGGGAGGCGGCTTGCGCGGGTACGGCCAGGGCTACGGCGCCGAGGGCGGCGCCTCCGGTCATCGCGAACCGAATTACTCGGCTAGTCCGGTTCAAAACTCGTTCCCTCCTGTGTCCATCAGTCTTGATTCCGCTACGCCGACGTGCCGGTACCGTGGCACTTTTCTGTGCGGAGTTTCGTTCGATAACCCTTAGCCTACACGTTTTGCGCAGCGCATCAGAGCAGCCTTTGGGGCAGCGATATGCCCGATAGGTCGCTTGGAAGTCTCAATTCGAGGAAATGAGTTTGCGGTTGCTGCTCAGATTCCTGCCTTCACGGCTCCACCCTGAAGATCTGCCCTCTTCGAATATGCCAGGATTCGGCTCGGGAAGTTCCATCCGTGCAGTCGGCAACCACCGAACGCCCGTCCAATGGGACGGTCCGTTCGGGGGATCCGGAGCGGCCGTGGCGGTGCCTAGGCTGGCGTCAGTGGAGTCGCTGCGACGGCACATGCGGACGCTGCCCGGCTCTGGGGAGGGCCCGGGCAGCGTCCGCACTTGTCATGCGGCGGGGTTCACTGGATGAAGCGGGTGGCCCCCAGGTAATTGCGGGCCGCAGAGACGACGGGCTCCTCCCTGACCCTTTCGCCGGTCCTGGGCGAGTCGATCATCGTCGCCTTCCCGTCCACGGTGCCGATGTAGATGCCCGAGTGGGTCACCTGCGTGTCGTCCTTGCCGAAGAACACGATGTCGCCGGGCTTGAGGGCGTCGACGTCGTCCTTCGCGATCCGGGTGCCCTTCGCCGACCCGGCCGGCCCGCGCCCGTCGCCCGCGTCGAACTGCGGCTGGGTGTCACGGGGGATGGTGATGCCGAGCGCGGCGTACACCTGGCTGGTCAGTCCGGAGCAGTCGTAGCCGAAGCCGGAGGTTCCCGACCACAGGTAGTCCAGCCCCAGGAACTTGCGCGCCTGGTCGACCGCGTCCTGTCCCGTCGGCTTCGAGGGCGTCGAGGCCAGGTCGTCCGCACGGAAGTAGACGGAGCCGCCGTCGTTGGTGAGGGCCTTCTCCACCCCTTCGACGCCGCTCGGCTGCACGGCGAACACGGTGCCGTAGGAGTACTCGGTGGCCCGGCCCGAAGCGTTCGACCCGGCAGCCGCCTCCGGCGTGGTGTAACCCCAGGCCGTGGGGTCGGTGATGCGCCGCGTCTTCGCGTCGGCGGGCGGGGTCGCCTTCTTGGACGTGAGCTGCCGGTCAGGAACCCAGCCGGGGTACGAGCCGCTCTCGCCGGGGTCCTTCGGGGAGGGCTGATGGTGCACCAGGACGTAGTCCCAGAGCAGCCCGTTCTCGTCCTTCTGCGTCTTCTCGACCGTGACCTCGGTCCCGTACAGGCCTTGCGTCTCGCCGGGGATGTCGCGACGCACCTCGCCTTCGCGCCCCATGGCCGTGAGCCATCCTCGGACGTCGGCGGGGTTGGTGAGGGCGGGAGCGTCGACCTTCCGCACCTGCTCGGGGCTGGTCCACATCTCGGCGACGTTCACGTCGACGTAGCACGTCTTCGCACCGCCGCACGGGTGGGAGGGT
>NZ_RPRY01000590.1 GCF_003949795.1 Streptomyces sp. WAC06614 | reverse complement strand
CTCCTCACCACCCACCCCCACCTCACCCAAGCCGCCCTGCTGGCCGCCGAGGACCGACTGACGGCGTACGTCACGGCCGCGCCGGGTGTCACCGGCGTCACCCCCGTCGCGCTGCGCGCCTGGGTGCGGGAGCGGCTGCCCGAGCACATGGTGCCCGCGCACTTCGTGGTGCTGGACCGGCTGCCGCTGACCCCCAACGGAAAGATCGACAAGCGGGCGCTGCCCTCCGTGGAGATGTCCGCCGCCTCCGGCGCGTCCGGTGGCCGGGCGCCCCGGAACGAACTGGAGGCGCTGGTAGGGACCCTGGTCGGCGAGGTGCTCGGATCGGCCGCGCCGCTGTCGATGGACGACAGCTTCTTCGACCTCGGCGGGCACTCCCTGCTCGCCGCCCGCCTCATCCACCGGATCGGCAGCACGCTCGGCGTGACCCTCACGCTCCGGGACGTCTTCCAGCATCCCACCCCGGCTGCCCTGGCCCGGCGGATCACGGAGGCCTCCGGCCGCCCCGCGCTGCCGGCGCCGGCCCGGGCCACCAGCCGGCCCGAGCGGCTGCCGCTCTCCTTCGCCCAGCAGCGGCTGTGGCTGGTGGCCGGGCTCCAGGGCCCGGACACCGCGTACAACGTACCGATGGCGGTCCGGCTGGCAGGCGGCGAGGTCGACCCGGTCGCCCTGCGGGAGGCCGTCGGCGACCTGGTGGCCCGGCACGCACCGCTGCGCACCCGGTTCGCCTCGGCCGACGGGCAGCCGTACCAGGTCGTCGCCCCGGCCGAGGAGGCCGCGGCGGAGGTGTTCTTCGAGGTCCGTGACATCGCACCGCAGCAACGGGACGCGGCCCTGCACGCCGCCGCCGGCCACGCCTTCGACCTGGCCGCCGAGCACCCGCTGCGGGTGACCCTGCTGCGCGAGGGTGACGGGCGGGCCACGCTGCTGGTCCTGCTGCACCACATCGCCACCGACGGGCAGTCGCTGCGGCCGCTGTTCGCGGACCTGTCGTCCGCCTACGCCGCCCGGGTCGCGGGAGGCGCCCCTGCCTGGGAGCCGCTGCCGCTGGAGTACGCCGACTACGCGCTGTGGCAGCGCCCGGCCCTGGAAGGCGGCGTGCTGGACGAGCAACTCGCCTACTGGCGGGCCGCGCTGGCCGGGCTGCCCGAGGAACTGGACCTGGTGACGGACCGGCCGAGGCCCGCGGTCGCCCGGCGGCGGGGCGGCATGGTCCGGGTGGACTTCGGCCGCGAGCTGCACCAGCGTGTGCTCGAACTGGCCCGGGCCGAGCGCTGCACCCCCTTCATGGTCGTGCAGGCGGCACTCGCCGCGACACTGACCCGGCTGGGCGCGGGTACGGACCTGCCGCTCGGCTCGCCCGTCGCGGGCCGGCCGGACGAGGCCCTGACCGACCTGGTGGGCTTCTTCGTGAACACGCTGGTGCTGCGCACGGACACCGCGGGCGATCCGGCGTTCCGTGAACTGCTGGCCCGCGTACGGACGGTGGACCTGGATGCGTTCGCGCACCAGGACGCCCCGTTCGACCTGGTCCTGGAGGCGGTGAACCCGCCGCGTTCGCTGGCCCGGCACCCGCTGTTCCAGGTCTGCCTGGCGCTGGAGTCGGGGCCGGCCGCGGCCCCGGAGTTCCCCGGCCTGGAGGCCGGTCCGGTGGCGCCGCTGGCGACCGGCTCGGTCAAGTTCGACCTGGAGTTCCTGCTGTCCGCCGACGAGGACACCGGGCTGGGCGGGGCGGTGCTGTACAGCTGCGACCTGTACGACCGGGCGACGGTCGAGCGGATGACGCAGGTGCTGCGGCGGGTCCTGGAGCACGCCGTGGCGGCGCCCGACGTCAAGCTGTCCGAGCTGGAGATCCTCGGCGCGGACGAGCGCCGGCGGGTGCTGGAGGAGTGGACCGGCAGCGCGGCGGACATCGGCGAACTGCCGGTGCTGACAGCCCGGTTCGAGGAGCAGGTGCGCCTACGTCCCGAAGCCCCGGCCCTCGTGTTCGGCCCGACGACCCTGTCCTACGCGGAGCTCGACCGCCGCGCCAACCGCCTCGCCCACCACCTGCGCGAGCAGGGCCTCGGGCGCGGTGACCTGGCCGGGATCCTCCTCGACCGCGGTATCGACTTCGCCGTCAGCCTCCTCGCCGTGACCAAGACCGGCGCCGGATACGCCCTGC
>NZ_RPRY01000589.1 GCF_003949795.1 Streptomyces sp. WAC06614 | reverse complement strand
ACCGGGGCTCTGTCACACACCTTCCGGGAATCGCCCAAATCATCGACAACCGCACAGAAAGACAAGACCTACGATCGCCGCGGAGTGCGGGTTCGAGGGCGTCGGCCTGGCCCGTGAGGCGGGGGTGCCCACTGCGGTGGGGGTGGTGTTCGCGCTGCTGGTCGGCGCGACCTTGGTGCTGCGCCGGCGGTGGCCCATCGCGGTGGTGCTGATCGGGGTCGCCGTGGCGCCCGCCGCGATCGGCTTCCTGCTCGGTGTGGTGGGGCTGTACACGCTGGCCGCTTCGGAGGTGCCCCGGCGGATCACCGTGATCCTCACGTCGATGTCGTTCGCCGGGACCTTCGTGGTGATGTGGGTGCGGACCCGCATGGAGGCGAACGGGGAGATCGGGCCCGGTTACCTCGCCACGCTCGCGTTGTTCATCGCCATCGCGCTGAATGTGCCGCCCGTGCTGTACGGCCTGTACATGGGGGCGCGGCGGCGATTGATGGAGAGCTTGCAGGAGCGGGCGGATTCGCTGGAGCGGGAGCTGTCGTTGCTGGCGGAGCGGGCGGAGGAGCGGGCGGAGTGGGCGCGGCAGGAGGAGCGGACGCGGATCGCCCGTGAGATGCACGACGTGGTGGCGCACCGGGTTTCGCTGATGGTGGTGCATGCGGCGGCGTTGCAGGCGGTGGCCGTGAAGGATCCGGAGAAGGCGCGGCGCAATGCGGAGCTGGTGGGGGAGATGGGGCGGCAGGCGTTGACGGAGCTGCGGGAGATGCTCGGGGTGCTGCGGACCCCGCCCCGGGCCGCCACGCCGGCGGTGGCGCGGCCGGTGTCGCCGGCCGCGGCGGACGCGGCGGTCACGGCGGACGCGGGGGCGGCCGACGGGGACGGGCCCACGCTCGGGGAGCTGCGGGTGCTGGTCGGGCAGTCGCGGGCCGCCGGGATGGCGGTGGAGCTGGACGTGCACGGCGAGGCGGCGGCGTACCCGGCCGAGGTGGAGCAGACGGCGTACCGGGTGGTGCAGGAGGCGCTGACCAACTGCCACAAGCACGCCCCGGGGGCGACCGTCGTGGTGCGGATGGCGCACCGGGGCGAGGAGGTGGCGGTCCAGGTGGAGAACGGCCCCTGCGACGGCCAGGCGGTCGAACCGGGCCTGCCCAGCGGGGGCAACGGCCTGGTCGGCATGCGCGAGCGGGTGCTCGGGCTCGGCGGGGTCTTCGTGGCCGGCCCGACGGACGCCGGCGGCTTCCGCGTCTCGGCGGTCCTCCCGGCCCCGGCCCCGGCCGGCGCCGCGTAGCGCTCCCGCGGGGGCCGGGCGTTCCCGCGGGGGCCGGTGGCGGAGGCGGCCGTACGCGGGCCTGGGCTCAGGTGGGTCGGTCGGCGGTGGTCAGGCGGGTGGGCTGCAGACCGGTGAGGAGGGCGGTGAGGGCTTCGTCGACGGTGGCGCCGAGGTACCAGTCGCCGGTGTGGTCGATGGAGTAGACGCGGCCGGTGGCGTCGACGGCGAGGTGTGCGGTTCCTTCGGCCTCGATGCCGAGGGGGCACAGTTCGGTGGAGAGGGCGCGGCCGAGGTCGGCGAAGGTGCGGGCGAGGTGGAGGCCGGTGAGGGGGTCGAGCCGGATGGTGGTGGGTGCTATTTGGCGGCCGGGTCCGGGTGCGGTGACGGTGAGTCCGCCGAATTCGGCCCAGGCGTCGACGGCTGCGGGGAAGACGGTGTGGCGGTGGCCCGCGGGCGTGGTGTGGTCGCGCAGGGCGTCGGCCCAGTATTCGGCCTGTTTGATGTCCCAGCGGCCGGGTTCCCAGCCGGCGGTGCGCAGGGCGGTGTCCACGGCGTGGGGGAAGCGGGTCGCCGAGGAGCGGTCGTAGGAGGCTGAGGCGGCGGTCATCACTTCTCGGGGGTGGTGAGGTCGACGGGTCGTACGCCGAAGTGGGCGAGGAGGGCGTCGCAGGAGCGGCAGGGGGGTGCGTAGCTGCCGTGGAGGGGGTCGCCGTCCTCGCGGATGCGGCGGGCGGTGATCTTGGCGTGTTTGAGGGAGCGTCGTGCTTCGCCGTGGGTGAGGGGTTTGCGGGAGGCGCGTTTGCTGCGGGTGTTCTCGACGGTGGTGAGGTGGCGGGAGAGGAGGATGGCTTCGGGGCAGCGTCCGGTGAAGCGTTCGCGTTGGCTGCTGGTGAGGGTGTCCAGGAAGTCCTGGACGAGGGGGTGGAG
>NZ_RPRY01000588.1 GCF_003949795.1 Streptomyces sp. WAC06614 | reverse complement strand
GCGCGTGCCCGCAGCGCGGGCAGCGGCCGGCCCGGCGGCGCCGGTACGCCGGCGCGACGGCGGCCAGGTGCACCGCCAGGGCGGTGTTCAGCTGGACGTGGGCCGGTCCGGTGACGCTCTCCACGCCCGCGCCCGCGGCCAGGGCCACGCAGTGGACGGGCAGCGGAACCATGCCCGCGGCGAAGACCGCCCCGGCTCCGGCCGGCACGACCGCCACCGCGGGACGCGAGCGCCGGGCCGAAGGCCCGTCCTCCCGTGGGCCCCCGCGCCGGTCCACCCGTGGGCCCCGCGCCCGTCCTCCCGTGGGCCCCCGCGCCGGTCCACCCGTGGGCCCCGCGCCGGTCCACCCGTGGGCCCCCGCGCCACTCCGCCCGACGGCCCGCCGGACCGTCCGCCCGCGGATCCGCACGGCCGTCGGGCCGCCCGGCCGGCCGGCTGCAGGGCCGGGCGCGGCGGCCCCGCGGGCGCGTGGACCGTGCGGCTGCGGCGGCCGGAGGGCCACGGCGCTCAGGGCCAGTTGGAGAGCCGGTGGGGAGGTCAGGTGCAGGGTGAGGGAACGATGGTCCCGGTCAGGGCCCACCCGGTCTCCACCACGGCGTGGAACACGCCGGCGGCCGCTGCCGCCGTGGAGGCCCGGTCCAGCCGGCGGTGCGTGGGAGCGAAGTCCACCACGACCTCCTCGTGCGGGGCGGTGCGACGCCCGGCGTGCTGCGTCGCCGCCCCTCCCGCGCACATCGCACCTCAGGCCCCTGCGCCGCCCCTCCGGCGGGGGACCCTGGTCGTCCGGGGTGCGTACCCGGTCACGGGCCGATGACCGCCAGCGAGACCCACAGCGCGAGGACCGAGGCGAGCAGGGCCGCCGGAACGGTGAGGAGGCCGAGGAGGGTGAACTCCTTCAGGCCGACCTCGTGCTCGTGGTGGTGGGCGATGCGGCGCCACAGCAGGGTGGCCAGGGAGCCGGCGTACGTGAGGTTGGGTCCGATGTTGACGCCCAGCAGGACCGCCAGGACGGCGCCCGGGCCGGCGGGCGCGGCCAGCGGGACCAGGGCGAGGACGGCCGGCAGGTTGTTGATCAGGTTCGCGAGCAGCGCGGCGAGCGCGGCGATGCCGAGCAGGGCGGGCAGGGACGCGCCGTCGGGCAGAACGGCGCCGAGGGCCCGGCCGAGCCCTTGGTCGACCACGGCCCGTACGACGATGCCCAGGGCGAGGACGAAGGCCAGGAACGGCAGGGCGGCCGAGCGGACGATCGCCGCGGGGGTGGTGTGCCGCCGGACCAGGGCGCGTACGGCCATCACGGTGGCGCCGGCCGCGGCCGCCCAGGCCGGGTCGATGCCGACGGCCGAGGCCACCGCGAAGCCGGCCAGGGTCGCGGCGACCGTCACCAGCGCGAACAGCGGCAGCTCCGGCGGCTCCTCCGCCTCGGCCGGCTCGGTGGGCGCGTCGAGGTCGGCGGCGAAGAAGCGGCGGAAGACGGCGTACTCGACCGCGACGGCCACCAGCCACGGCAGCGTCATGAGCAGCGCGAAGCGGGTGAAGGTCAGGCCGGTGGCGGTGAAGGCGAGCAGGTTCGTCAGGTTCGACACCGGCAGCAGCAGGGACGCGGTGTTGGACAGGTGGGCGGCGGCGTAGACGTGCGGCTTGGGCCGGGCGCCCATCCGGGCCGCGGTGACGAAGACGACCGGGGTGAGCAGCACCACGGTGGCGTCCAGGCTGAGCGCGGCGGTGATGGTGGAGGCGAGGACGAAGACCGCGCCGAGCAGCCGGCGCGGCCGGCGGTGGGCCCAGCGGGCCATCCAGGTCCCGCAGGCGTGGAACAGCCCCTCGTCGTCGCAGAGCTTGGCGAGGACCAGGACGGCGGCCAGGAAGCCGATCACCGGGCCGAGCCGGGCGGCCTCCTCCCGTACGTCCTCCGTGCTGATCGCGCCGGTGGCGATCACGAGGAGGGCGGCGGGTACGGCGAAGGCGGCCTCGGGCCAGCGGAAGGGACGGACGACGGCGCAGACCAGGACGACGACCAGCGCGAGGACGGACAGGGAGGCTTGCAGCATGCCCGCCATCATGACCGCCGCCGCACCGCACCCGAGCACCGCCTCCCACCGACGCCCGCCGGGTCCGCCGGTCGGCCGGGCGCGGCCGCGTCGGCGGATCGGCAGGTCGGCCCGGCGGCGGGCGGCGGGCAGGCACGGCGGCGGATCGGCGGGCCGGCACGGCGGCAGGCGGCGGGCAGGCA
>NZ_RPRY01000587.1 GCF_003949795.1 Streptomyces sp. WAC06614 | reverse complement strand
CCGTACGGGCGACGCCCCCAGCTGACCCCACCCGCGGGCGGGGTGCTCGGGCTCGGCGGCGTGGTCGCGGTGGGCTTGTCGGCGAGGGTGACGGTGACGTCGGCGCCGGGTCGGGCGGTGAACGCGACCGGGGTGGCATCGAGTTGGTAGCCGTCGGGGGCCTTGGTCTCGCCGGCCCAGTAGAGGGTGCCCGCCTTGAGCGTGACGTCGAGGGGGACGGTCGCGGTGCCGTCGGCCCCGGTGGTGAAGCTGGTGATCACCTTGCCCGGGGTGTGCTTGCCGGTCTTGTCCGTCTCGTCGGCGCGGATGGCGATGACCGCGCCCGGCAGGGTCTTGCCGGTGTTCTTGTCGGTCTTCTTCACCGACAGGCGGGCCTTCTTGAACGGGTCGACGAGATCGAGGGGGTTGGCCTGGGCGATGCGCCCGGCGGTGATCGTGATGGTCTGCTCGGGGAGCAGATCGTGGACGGGGCTGCCGGAGGAGGTCTCGCGCAGCCGGTAGGTGCCGGCGGGGAGCTTGTCGAAGACGAGGTTGCCCTGTTCGTCGGTCTTGCCTGCGGCGACCTGCTTGCCGTCGGAGTCCAGGAGCTGGAACGCGGCGCCGACCAGGCGGGTGTCCTCGGGGTCCTTCTTGCGTATCGTCACGCCGCCGGTGGCCTCGCCGACGGTGATGGTGGCGGAGTCCTTGATGCTGGTGGTGCCCCCGGCGAGCAGCATCCGCTGGGCGGCCGGGTTCTTGGGCGTGAGGACCTGCAGTCCGGTGGCGGGCAGTTCCGCGGCCGTCGCGGTGACGCTGGCGGTCCCGGGTTTCTCGGCGGTGAACTCCCAGGCGCCCGTGCCGTTGTCGTTGGTGGTGATCTTGCCGGAGGCGGTGCCGGAGCCTGACTCGGCGAGCGTGACGGCGACCTTCGGGACCGGGGTGCCGGCGGTGGTGGTGACCTTCACGGCGACGGTGACTCTCGTCCCGGCGGTGGTGGTCTTGACCGACGGCGTGATCTGGAGGGTGTAGGGGCCCGCGAGCTTCTTGGCCTCGGCGACGTAGCCCTGGGCGAGGGTGCGTGCGGTCGGGGAGACGACCGGGTACGCCAGGCGCTGCTTGCCGCGGTCGCCGTCGAGGGCATAGGTGCCGCCCGCCAGGTACTCGTACACCACGGCGTCGACTGCGGCGGCCTGGGCGTTGTCGCGGGTCTGCCCGTACTTGCCGATCACGTATGCGGCCTGTGCCAGGTTCTCCTTGGTGACGGGCTTCCCGGTCACCGACGACGTCCAGGTCGGGACCGGCTGCGGGTCGCCGTAGCCTCCGGCGTCGGCCGGACCCTTGCGCTCGGGGTCGGCGCAGTAGGTCTCGGTGTCGCCGTGGACGGCCGGGCCGGGCGGGCCGTAGGCGCCAATGTGGCTGGAGGCCGCGTGCCCTTCGGAGTCAGGGATGGTGTAGCCGGGGCCCAGTACCAGTGGGGCGTCCGGGGCGGCCACGGCCTGCGCGGGCAGCAGAGTGCCCGCGGCCAGGGCAGCGACGGCGACGGCGAGGTGAGCGGGTCGGGCGAGGCGAAGGCTCATATGGGGGAAGAGGTCCTGTCGGTGAAGAAGGGAATGAGGCTGCGGACGCTGCTGTGTCAGCAGATGGCGCGGGCCAGCGGGAGCGGCCGGGTGGGAGGGATCCGCTTACCGGGTGCGGGCCGGGGAGGTCCTGACCTGCGGTACCGGAGCCGTGAGGGGAGGCGGGCCGGTGTGCACCGGCGGGGCGCCAGGGATCCACAGGCGTACGTACTGGTCGATCGCGGCTCGCAGCCGAGTGACGCCGATGCCGAGCCACGGCGGGTCCTCGCTGTAGCGCGAGTCGGTGAAGGCGCCGTATCCGGCAACGCCGGGCTTCCGCCCGATGCGCCGGTCGCGGGCCTCGAAGGCGCCGTGGTCGGCGAAGGACAGCATGGCGGTGTCGATCCGCCCCTGTTCCATGTGCACGATCTGCAGGCGCAGCCCGTCGTAGCGGTCGGCGTGGATCGTGGGGGCGAAGTCGATGCGCAGCCGCAGCGGGAGGTCCGGCACGGGGGCGGCGTAGTAGGCGTCGCCGACGACGGCGGCCTCGGGGTACGGCAGCGTGAGGTGGTCGGCGAACAGCTGCTCGGTGAATAGGGGCACAGGGTTTCCTCGTTGGCTGGTCAGCGGCGTGCGGCGGCATGCGCGGGCAGGGCGGCGGAGTGGGTGGTGGCGGTGCTCCAGCGCGGCACGCTGCCGACCGGGGC
>NZ_RPRY01000586.1 GCF_003949795.1 Streptomyces sp. WAC06614 | reverse complement strand
GGACGGGGGTGGGTCAGGTGTGCGGGCCCAGGTCCAGGTTCTGATGGATCTCTAGAGTCGCGGTGGACTTGTTGAGGGTGATGTAGTGCAGGCCCGGCGCCCCCTCGGCGAGCAGCCGTTCGGCCATGCACGTCGCGTACTCCACGCCGATCCGGTGCCCGTCGGCCGGGTCGTCCTGGGCGGCCTCCAGCCGGGCGGCGAGCTGCTCGGGGAACCGGGCGTCGCTCAGCTCGGCGAACCGGGCGATCTGCCGGTGGTCGGTGGCCGGCATGATCTCCGGGATGATCGGCGTCAGACAGCCGACGGCGGCCAGCCGGTCCCGCAGCCGCAGGTAGTCCTCGACGTGGAAGAACATCTGGGTGATGGCGTAGTCGGCGCCGGCCCGGCACTTGGCCGCGAAGTGGCGGACGTCCTCGGTCCACGAGGGCGACCGGGGGTGCCGCTCGGGGAAGGCCGCCACACCGACGGTGAAGTCGCCGAGCTGCCGGATCAGGCTGACCAGCTCGTGGGCGTGCCGGAAGCCGTCCGGCTCCGGGGTCCACTCCCCCTTGGGGTCCCCCGGCGGGTCCCCGCGCAGCGCCAGCACGTCGCGGATGCCGGCGTCCGCGTACTGGCCGATGATGTGCCGCAGCTCGGCCACCGAGTGCCCGACGGCCGTCAGATGGGCGACGGGCCGCAGGGTGGTCTCGGCGGCGATCCGCTTGGTGACCTCGACGGTGCGGTCCCGGGAGGAGCCGCCCGCGCCGTAGGTGACGGAGACGAACGACGGGGCGAGCGGTTCGATCCGGCGGATCGCCTTCCACAGGGTGCGCTCGCCGGCCTCCGTCTTCGGCGGGAAGAACTCGAAGGAGAAGCTCTTGCGGCCCTCGGCCAGCAGCTCTCGGACACTGGGGGTCGGCGACGTGCGGGGGCGTTCGATGGTGGCGGCCAGGGCTGCCGGCATGGATCGACTCCTTTCCGTACGGGGATCGGCAGGGCGTGCTCAGCGGGCGTTGAAGTAGTTCGCCTCGGGGTGGTGGACCACGATCGCGTCGGTGGACTGTTCGGGGTGGAGCTGGAACTCCTCGGACAGCACCACCCCGATCCGCTCCGGCCGCAGCAGGTCCGCGATCTTGGCGCGGTCCTCCAGGTCGGGGCAGGCGGGGTAGCCGAGCGAGTAGCGGCAGCCCTGGTACTCGGTGCGGAACATGCCGTCCATGGACGCCGGGTCGGAGGCGGCGATGCCCAGTTCGCTGCGGACCCGGGCGTGCCAGTACTCGGCGAGGGCCTCGGCGAGCTGGACGGACAGGCCGTGCAGCTCCATGTACGCGCGGTAGGAGTCGGCGGCGAACAGCCGGGCCGTCTCCTCGCCGATCCGGTTGCCCACGGTCACCACCTGGAAGCCGACGACGTCGGTCTCGCCGGACTCCTCGGGGCGGAAGAAGTCGGCCAGGCACAGCCGGCGGCCGCGGCGCTGGCGGGGGAAGGTGAACCGGGTGCGCTCGCCGCCGTCCTCGTCCAGGACGATCAGGTCGTCGCCCTTGGACACGCAGCGGAAGTAGCCGTGCACGACGGCCGCTTCCAGGAGCCCGTCCGTGTGCAGCCGGTCCAGCCAGCCGCGCAGCCGGGGCCGGCCGTCGCTGTCGATGGTGGCGGCGTCCTTCAGGCCCCACTGGCCCTTGAACAGCGCGGTCTCGTCCAGCCAGGAGGCGTAGTCCTTGAGCGGGATGCCCTTGATGACGCGGGTGCCCCAGAACGGCGGCGCCGGCACCGGGTTGTCCACGGCCACGTCGGACCGGCCGCCCCGCTCGGGCTCCGAGACCATCAGCGGGGTGTCCCGCTTGGCGACGCGGCGCTGCTTGAGTGCGGGCAGGGTGGCGCCGGGGACGCCGCGCTTGACGGCCATCAGGGCGTCCATCAGGCGCAGGCCCTCGAACGCGTCGCGGGCGTAGCGGACCTCTCCCTGGTAGATCTCGTGCAGGTCCTGCTCGACGTAGGCGCGGGTGAGGGCGGCGCCGCCGAGGATGACGGGGTAGTCGGCCGCCATGCCGCGGGAGTTCAGCTCCTCCAGGTTCTCCTTCATGATCACGGTGGACTTCACGAGGAGACCGGACATGCCGATGACGTCGGCCCTGTGCTCCTGGGCGGCGTCGAGGATGGCGGAGACGGGCTGCTTGATGCCGAGGTTGACGACGTTGTAGCCGTTGTTGGACAGGATGATGTCGACGAGGTTCTTGCCGATGTCGTGGACGTCCCCGCGGACGGTGGCCAGCACGATCGTGCCCTTGCCCTCCG
>NZ_RPRY01000585.1 GCF_003949795.1 Streptomyces sp. WAC06614 | reverse complement strand
GTTCCCGCCCCCGTCCGTCCCCCTTTCCGACTCCGTCGCAGCCGCGCGTCCGGCCGCGTCCGGCCGGCCGATCGTCCAGGCGATCGTGCTGGCGGGCGGCCAGGGCTCGCGGCTGCGGCCGTACACGGACGACCGTCCCAAGCCGATGGTGGAGATCCCCGGCACCGGGATGCCGATCATCGGGCACCAGTTGGCGTGGCTGGCGGCCGAGGGGGTCACCGACGCCGTCGTCTCCTGCGGCCATCTGGCCGGGGTCCTCCAGGAGTGGCTGGCCGGCGCGGACCTGCCGTTGCGGGTGAGCACCGTGGTGGAGGCCCAACCCCTGGGCCGGGGCGGCGGTTTGAAGTACGCGGCGGCCCGGCTGCCGTACCCGGACCGGCCCTGGTACGCGACCAACGGTGACGTGTGGACCCGGTTCTCGCTGCGGGAGATGGCGGAGTTCCACGAGGAGCGCGGCGCGCTGGCCACGCTGGCGCTGGCCCGGCCGCGGATCCCGTGGGGGGCGGTGGAGACCAACGAGCTGGGGCAGGTCCTGGACTTCGTCGAGGCGCCGCCGTCGCCCTACCTCATCAACGCCGGGGTGTACGTGTTCGCCTCCGGGTTCGCCGCGCTGCTGCCGGACTCGGGGGACCACGAGCGGACGACGTTCCCGCGGCTGGCCCGGGAGCGCCGGCTGGCCGGGTTCCCGCTGCCGCAGGGGGCCTACTGGCGGGCGATCGACACCGCGAAGGACCTGGCGGAGGCGGCCCGGGAGTGGGGCGCCCAGCCGGGCGTCTGAGCCGTTTCCCGGCACTCCCCCGCGGAGGGACGTACGGACGGACGACGGGGCCCGGTGCACCTGCTGGTGCGCCGGGCCCCGTGGAGGAGGTGTCGGTGGGGGCGGGGTTCAGCCCAGGAGCCCGCCGACCAGGCCGGGACGGCTGGCGCCCGAGGTCCGGCCGCCGGAGCCGCCGGAGCCGGTGCTGCTGGAGGTGGGCGACTTCGGGGCGCTGGAGCCCTGGCGCGGGCTGCTGCTCCTGGGCGGCTGCTGCCCGCTCGTGCCGCGGGTGGCGGTCGGGGACTCGGAGCCCGTGGTGGCCCGGCCGGTGGTCCCGGGCGTGGCCCGTGCGGACTTGGCCGGATCGGACGGCTTGCCGGAGGGTTCGGCCGGCGCGGACGGCTGCTGCTGCTGCGGAGGCGCCTGCTGCTTGCGGGAGGTGGAGGGCTGCTGCTGCGGGAGCGGCTGCCCGGGCAGGTAGTTGGTGGGCGCCCGGCCCGGCCCCGGCACGGTGACCACGGTGCTGGAGCGGACGGCCCCGCCGAGCAGCGAGCCGATGAGCAGGGTGAGCCCGCAGACCACGGTGGCCATGACGGCGCCGCGGCGCAGCACCCGGCGGCGCAGCTCCCAGACCTCGGACCGGGGGCCGAGCGTCCGCCAGGCCTCGCCGGCCAGGCGGCCGTCGAGGGAGTAGACGGGGGCGCCGGCGATGATCAGCGGGCTCCAGGCGGCCAGGTAGATGATGTCGGGCGCGTCGTAGGCGGGCACGGTCTTCCAGCTGACGGTCATCAGCAGGGCGGCCGACAGGAGCGCGCCGATGCATGCGGCCATCCGCTGCCACAGTCCGAGCACGGTCAGGACGCCGACGACGACCTGGAGGAAGGCCACGCTCAGGCCGGCGCCCACCGGGTGGGCGAGGGCGAAGTCGCGCAGCGGCTCGGCCAGCGCCCAGGGGTGCAGGGTGTGCAGCCAGGTGACCATCGACCCGCGCTCGCCGCCGTCGAAGTAGACGGGGTCGCAGAGCTTGCCCATGCCCGCGTAGATGGAGATGAAGCCGAGGAAGATGCGCAGCGGCAGCAGCACCACCCCGAGGTTCATCCGGCGGCCCGGGTAGTACGAGGCGTGGCCGCGGCTGTCGGCCGCGGGCCGGGCCGGGCGCCCGTCGGGGCCGGTGCCCGGCGGGGGCTGGTGCGGGCCGCCGTACGGCAGGTCCCGCACGGGGGGCATGGCGCGGGTGTCGAGGTCGTCCTCGGAGTCGCGGTAGCTGCGCTGCCCGATGACGGTGGGGGTGGGGAGGGTGTCCTCGGCGAGGTCGTGCGCGAGGTCGACGCGCGGGATGACCTGGGTGGCGCCGCCGTCGAACTCGTCGTGGCCGCGGCCGGACTCCCGTACGGCCTGGAGGAGTCCGCCGGTGGCGGCGGAGTCGCCGGGGCCCGACCTCCCGCTCCAGACGACGGGGGCGCGGCGGCGGGTCGCACCGGCCGCGGCCACCACGGCGCCGCGCCCCCGTCGTCTGGAG
>NZ_RPRY01000584.1 GCF_003949795.1 Streptomyces sp. WAC06614 | reverse complement strand
GGCGGGAACCCTCCGCCCGGAACGAGGAGCCCATGCGCACATCCCGCAGGACCCCGGACGCCACCGGCGTGGCGTCCCGGTCGCCCGCGCTTCCCGCGGCGCGCGGTCGCCGCGCGCACGCCGGGCAGCCCGCCGAGGAGGACCCGGCGGACCCGACCCGGTCGGCGGGACCGGCAGTGGGTGGCGGCCCCGGAACCGGAGCCGGCCCCGGCAGCCCCCGCCGACTCCGGCTCCGCCCCCGCACCGTCCGCGCCAAGATCGTCTCGCTGCTCATGGTCCCGGTGGTCTCGCTGCTCGCCCTCTGGGCCTTCGCCACCGTCAGCACGGCCCAGGACGTCGCCCGGCTCAGCCGCGCCCAGCAGGCCGACGCCGAGATCCGTACCCCCGTCGACCGCGCCACCGCCGAGCTCCAGGCCGAACGCCGCGCCGCCGTCCGCTACCTCGCCGACCCCGGGCCCGACCAGGCCGCCGCCCTCCAGGCCCAGACCGGCCGTACCGACGCGGCCCTGGCCCGACTCCGGCTCGGCGACCGGCACACCGTGGCCGACGCCGGGGACGGGCCGGCCGAGGTCGCCGTACGGCTCCGGGCCTTCCTCGGCGCGGCCGAGGCCCTGGCAGGCACCCGTAGCGACGTCGCCGAGCGCCGGGCCACCCCCGACGCCGCGTACGACGCGTACACCAAGGCCGTCGACGCCGCCCTCGCCGTCGGCGGTGCCCTGACCGCCGCCCCCGCCCCCGCCGCCGACGACCACGGCCGGGCAGGAACCGCGGGCCCGGCCAGGGTTCCCCTGGAGCTCGCCCGGGCCGCCGAACTCCTCGCCCGCGAGGACACCTTGCTCGCCCTTCCCGGGCAACGGACCGCCGAGACCCTGCGCAAGCTGACCGGCACCGTCGAAGCCCGCCGCATCCTCACCGAAGCCGCCGCCCGCGACCTTCCGCCCGACCGGGCCGCCGCCTGGCAGACCGTGGCCAAGGGTTCCGCGTACGCCGACCTGACCGCCACCGAGGACCGCGTCCTCGCCGCCGGCACCGGCAAGGACGCCCGCGGGATCCCGCCCGGCTGGGAGACGTCGTACACGACCGTGAGCACCGCACTGCGCGCGACCGCGGACGCCGCCCACACCGCCACCCTCGACCGCACCGACCCGCTGGCCGCCGCGGCACTCAGCCCCGCCGGCGCCGCCGTCCTCCTGGGGCTGCTGGCCGTCGCCGCGGCCCTCGTCATCTCCGTCCGGATCGGCCGCGGCCTCGTCGTCGAACTCGTCTCCCTCCGCAACACCGCCCTGGAGATCGCCCACCGCAAACTCCCCGACGCCATGGAGCGGTTGCGTACCGGCGAGGAGCTCGACGTCACCGCCGAGGCCCCGCCCGGCCGGCCCGCCGACGACGAGGTCGGCCAGGTCGGCGAGGCCCTGGCCACGGTCCACCGGGCGGCGCTCGGCGCCGCCGTCGAACGGGCCGAACTCGCCGACGGCATCTCCGGGGTGTTCGTCAACCTGGCCCGGCGCAGCCAGGTGCTGGTGCACCGCCAGCTCACCCTGCTCGACTCCATGGAACGGCGCGCCGACGACCCCGCCGAGCTGGGCGACCTCTTCCGGCTGGACCACCTGACCACCCGGATGCGCCGGCACGCCGAGAGCCTGATCATCCTCTCGGGCGCCGCCCCGGGCCGGGCCTGGCGGCTGCCGGTCCCGCTCACCAACGTCGTCCGCGCCGCCGTGTCCGAGATCGAGGACTACCCGCGGGTGGAGGTGGGCCGGCTCGCCGAGGCCGCCGTCGTCGGCGCCGCCGTGGCCGACCTGACCCACCTGCTCGCCGAACTCATCGAGAACGCCGCGCAGTTCTCACCCCCGCACACCAAGGTCCGGGTCACCGGCGAACCGGTCGGCGCCGGGTACGTCCTGGAGGTCGAGGACCGCGGCCTCGGCATGGGCCCGCAGACGCTGACCGAGGCCAACCGGCGCATCGAGCAGTCCGAGGCGCTCGACCTCTTCGACAGCGACCGGCTCGGGCTGTTCGTCGTCAGCCGCCTCTCCGCCCGGCACGGGGTCAAGGTCCACCTGCGGACCTCACCGTACGGCGGCACCACGGCCGTGGTGCTGCTGCCGACCGCCCTGCTCCAGGGTGCGATCCCGGCGGGCCGGCCGCCCGCCGGGCCCGGGGACCGGGCCGGACGCGAGGTCGAGGAACTACCTGAGCAGTCCTCGCCTCCGGCTGCGGTACGGGCACCGGCGTGGGCGGAAGACACCCTGCCCCCACCGGACTCCGCACCCCGTACGCCCCGTAC
>NZ_RPRY01000583.1 GCF_003949795.1 Streptomyces sp. WAC06614 | reverse complement strand
CCCCTGCGTACGGCACTCGTACGGAGTAACGAACCGATGGCCGGACGGTGACGGCGGCATCCGCCCGATCAACGGAGCGGCCCGCACCGTCGAGGGTGCGGGCCGCTCCGGGGCAGGGCGGGGGACAGGGGCCGGGTCAGATGCCCAGGTCCTTGATGATCTTGGCCACGTGGCCGGTGGCCTTGACGTTGTACAGGGCGCGCTCGACCTTGCCGTCGGCGTCCACGACGATCGTGGAGCGGATCACTCCGGTCACCACCTTGCCGTACAGCTTCTTCTCGCCGTACGCGCCGTAGGCCTCCAGGACCTTCTTCTCCGGGTCACCGACCAGGGTGACCTTGAGGCTCTCCTTGTCACGGAACTTGGCCAGCTTCTCCGGGCTGTCGGGGGAGACCCCGATGACGTCGTACCCGGCCGAGGCCAGCACGTCCAGGTTGTCGGTGAAGTCGCAGGCCTGCTTGGTGCAGCCCGGCGTCAGGGCGGCCGGGTAGAAGTACACGATCACCTTGCGGCCCTTGTGGTCGGCCAGCGAGACCTCGTTGCCGTCCGCGTCGGGCAGGGTGAAGGCGGGCGCGGTGTCGCCCGGCTGGAGTCGCTCGCTCATGTCTCACAGTCTCCTCGGGAGGGGATCGGTACGGCACGAGACTAAGCTGACAGACTGTTCATGGCGGACATCGGCCGCCCAAGACGACCACGACGACGGAGGCAGCGCGGTGCCGGAAGCCAGGACCCCTGCGCAGATCGAGGCGGACATCGTCCGCCGCCGCGAGCAGCTCGCCGAGACCCTCGACGAGATCGGTGTGCGCATGCACCCGAAGACGATCATCGGGGACGCCAAGGCCCGGGTCGCGTCCACCGTGGACCACACCGCGGGGCGTGCCTTCGCCGCCGTGAACCGCCTGGTGACCGATGTGACCGCCGGTCTCAAGGGTGACAACGGCGCGCCGCGGCCGGAGCGGATCCTGCCGGTGGCGCTGGTGGCCGTGGGTGTCGTGGGGCTGCTGGTGCTGTCCACGCGGCGCAAGCGCTGATGACGGCGGACCTCGCTCCCACGGCGCCGGCGCGGGCAGGTAGGTTCGAGTCGTGAGCGAGAACACCACCCACGACAAGCTGCCCATCCGCATGCTGCACGACCGCGTGCTCGTGCGTTCCGACTCGCCCGAGGGGGAGCGGCGCTCCGGCGGCGGCATCCTCATCCCGGCGACCGCCGCCGTCGGCAAGCGGCTGGCCTGGGCCGAGGTGGTCGCGGTCGGGCAGAACGTGCGGACCGTGGAGCCCGGCGACCGGGTGCTCTACGACCCCGAGGACCGGGCCGAGGTCGAGGTGCGGGGCGTGGCGTACGTGCTGATGCGTGAGCGTGACCTGCACGCGGTGGCCGCGGAACGGCTGGAGGGTTCGAAGGACTCGACCGGGTTGTACCTCTGATCTTCTCGTCCGATCTTCGGCCTGGGGGCCTGGCCTCCTGGGGCTGGTGACCATGGTCACCAGCCCCTTTGCCGTTGCTTTGCTACGGTGGAGGGACCCCGACGAGACGCGCCGTACCGGGTAGGACAAGACGACGCACCCTGTCCCGTTCCCGTCCCGAAGGGGTGCCGTCATGGCCTGGGTCCTGTTGCTGCTCGCCGGTCTGCTCGAGGTCGGCTGGTCGATCGGTATGAAGTTCACCGAGGGTTTCACCCGGTTGTGGCCGTCCGTGTTCACCGGTGCCGGCATCGTCGCCAGCATGGTGCTGCTGTCGTACGCCGCCAAGACCCTGCCGATCGGTACCGCGTACGGCGTCTGGGTCGGGATCGGCGCGGCGGGTGCGGCCGTGCTGGGGATGGTGGTCCTGGGTGAGCCGGTGACCGCCGCCCGGATCTTCTTCATCTGTCTGTTGCTGGTGGCCGTGGTGGGCCTGAAGGCGACCTCGGGTCACTGACCGGGAGGGCCGCCGCCGCCCCGATGCCCGCTTCATTCCTCCGGCGCGGCGCCGTCGCCCTCGGTGGTGCCGCCGCGGTCCCCGGCGGTGGTGGCGCCGGTGGTGCGGCCGCCGTCGGTCTGGCCGGTGGTGGTCCGGCCGCCCTCGGTCCCGCCGTCGGTGGTTCGGCCGCCGTCCGTCCGGCCTCCTTCGGTGGGTGTGCCTCCCGTGGTCGGGGTGCCCGTGGTGCGGCCGGACCACCACCGGCCAGACCGACGGCGGCCGCACCACCGGCGCCACCACCGCCGGGGACCGCGGCGGCACCACCGAGGGCGACGGCGCCGCCCCGATGCCCGCTTCATTCCTCCGGCGCGGCGGCGGCCCTCCCGGTC
>NZ_RPRY01000582.1 GCF_003949795.1 Streptomyces sp. WAC06614 | reverse complement strand
CCCCTCCCGTCGCCGCCGCTCCGCCCGCTGCCCGTCTGACGCCGTCACTCCGCCTCCCGGATGTCCGTCCTCGGCCCGGGACCAGCATCGATCGCGGAAAGCGAAGAACTGATCATCGGCTCGGAGGTGCCGCCGAATGCGGCGGCAACCTCCTCCCTACGGAGCAGCGCCCCGGCCCGGCGCCCTACCACAGGCGCGGCGGCCCCGCAGCCGGTGATCCTCCGGATGCCCGGCTGCGGATCACTGGTGATAGTGGATCCATGGAGCGCTACCCGCTCATCGCCGACCACGGTCTGATCGGCGACCTCCAGACCGCCGCGCTGGTGTCGGACGAGGGCGTGGTGGACTGGTTCGCGGCGCCCCGCTTCGACTCCCCCGGCATCTTCTCCGCCCTGCTCGACCACGACCGCGGCGGCTGGTTCCGGCTGGCCCCCGACGCGCTCGAGGTGACCGTCCGGCAGCTGTACTACCCCGACACCGCGGTCCTGGTGACCCGGTTCATGTGCCCCGACGGGGTGGGCGAGCTCATGGACTGGATGCCGCCGGACCGCACCGGACGGGCCCGGGACGAGCACACCCTGATGCGCGTGGTGCGCTGCATGCGCGGCTCGGTGACCTTCGCGCTGGAGTGCCGGCCGCGCTTCGACTTCGGCCGGGCCGGGCACGAGCTCACCCTCGACGACCGCACGGCGGTCTTCCGGGCGCCGGGCATCACCGCGTTCCTGCGGTCCGACTTCCCCCTCGAACGCGACGGCGAGCACGACGTACGGGGCGTGGTGCGGCTGACGGCCGGCGAGAGTGCCGGGGCGGCCTTCCGCGTGGCGGGCCCGGACGCCGTTGCGGAAGGGCTGCCGGACGCACGGGAGGTCGAGGAGGAGCTGTGGCGGACCGTCGACTTCTGGCAGGACTGGGTGCGCACGGCCCGCTATGCGGGACGCTGGCCGGACATGGTGCACCGCTCGGCCATCACGCTGAAGCTGCTGACGTACCTGCCGACCGGCGCGCCGATCGCCGCCGCGACGCTGGGGCTGCCCGAGCAGGTGGGCGGGGTGCGGAACTGGGACTACCGCTACACCTGGATCCGTGACGGCTCCCTGTCCGTACGCGCCCTGCTCGACCTGGGCTTCGTCGAGGAGGCCGCCGCGTTCACGGCGTGGCTGACCGAGCGGGTGGCGGAGCGGTCCTCGGCGCCGATGGCCGGGACGCGACCGCTGCAGATCATGTACCGGGTGGACGGGGACCCGTGGCTGCCGGAGGAGGTGCTGGACCATTTCGAGGGCTACCGGGGTTCGGCGCCGGTACGGGTGGGCAACGCGGCCGTGGACCAGGTGCAGCTCGACATCTACGGCGAGGCCCTCTACGCCCTCGCCCAGGGCCAGGGCCTGGACACCCAGCCGACGTACCGCGGCTGGCGGGCGGTGTCCGCGATGCTGGACTGGCTGGCCGAGGCCTGGGACAACCCGGACGAGGGGGTGTGGGAGACGCGGGCCGGGGCGCAGGACTTCACCTACAGCCGGGTGATGTCATGGGTGGCCTTCGACCGGGGGCTGCGGCTGGCCGAGGAGTTCGGCCGGCCGGCCCGGCGGGAGAGCTGGCGCGGCGCCCGGGACGCGATCTTCGAGCAGGTGATGCGGCACGGCTGGAGCGAGCGCCGGCGGGCGCTGGTGCAGCACTACGGCAGCGACGTGCTGGACGCGTCCTTGCTGCTGATCCCCCGGGTCGGCTTCCTGGCCCCGACGGACCCGGCCTGGCTGAGCACGCTGGACGCCATCGACGCCCACCTGGTCTCCGACAGCCTGGTCTACCGCTACGACCCCAGTGCCTCGCCGGACGGACTGCGCGGCGAGGAGGGCACGTTCAGCCTGTGCACCTTCCTGCACGTGGACGCGCTGGCGCGGGCCGGCCGGGTCCGGCAGGCGCGGTTCGCCTTCGAGAAGATGCTGACCTACGCCAACCACGTCGGCCTGTTCGCCGAGGAGATCGGCCCGAGCGGGGAGCAGCTGGGCAACTTCCCGCAGGCCTTCACGCACCTGTCGCTGATCATGGCGGCGACCACCCTGGACGACGCCATCGACCGGCTGCCGGTCCGCCGCGTCCACCGCTGAGCGACCCCGCCGGAAACGCGCCATGCGGTGGTTGACAGACTAGAGGCGCAACAGTGTCCGGAATACGGACACATGTATCAGGCATGTGAAATCTCCCGCCGCCGCAGGGCGGCGTTTCTCGTGCCCAATTCGACGTAGGATCAAGGGAGTTGGTGACTCCACAGGCGCGGGGGTCAGGGGGGTCCGGGG
>NZ_RPRY01000581.1 GCF_003949795.1 Streptomyces sp. WAC06614 | reverse complement strand
GACCCCGACACCGACCCCGACCACCCCGCCCGCACAGCCGCAGCAGCCCAACAGCACCCAGTGGTGCCTGCCCGTCTCCCTCGGGGACTGGCTCTCCAAGCTCATCGGCCAGCAGTCGGTCTGCATCCGGATCGACTGGGACAAGGCCGGCCGCTGGCCCTTCTAGCCGGGTCATCGCACCCGCAGCTCGTTGAGCCGGGCCCGCCAGTCACGGGCCGCCGGCAGCGCCTCGCGCAGCGCGCTCACCGCCCGCTCGCGCCCCGTCACCTGCGACTCGTGCAGCCGCAGCAGGGGCGCGAGCGCGGGGGTGGCCAGCAGGAAGCGCTGGTTGACCACCGTCTCGGGCCGCCAGTGGTTCTTGTACGGCTCGTTGCCCCGCAGGAAGCTCACCACCGGGCGGCCCTCGGCCAGCGCGCGTCCGGCCTCGTAGCGCAGCAGCAGCGTCGCCACGTCCACCTTCCTGGCCCGCAGCTCCGGATCGGCGCCGTACAGGTAGCCGCCGCTCAGCCCCGCCGACAGCAGGGTGACGTTGGCCGCGACCACCTTGCCGTCCAGCCGGAACTCCGTCAGCCGGCCGTCGCCGGTGCGCACCATCCGCCGGGTGGCCCGGGTCAGGTGCTCGGCGAACCGCGGCTTGAGGTGCTCGGGGGTCACCCCGCGCCCGCGCCACTGCTTCTCGTGCAGCCGCAGCAGGGTCCGTACCGCCCGCGGCACCTCGTGCTCGGTGACCTCGTGCTCCTCAAGCCCGGCCGCGTCGGTCTTGCGCAGCTTGGCCCGCACCCGCTGGGCGCCGCCCGTCGGCATCCGTTTGACCAGCTCGTCGAACGGCAGGGCGGGCAGCTCCATGCAGGTGGAGTCGGTGAGCCGGCTGCGGGCCCCGGGCCAGGCCCGGAACAGCTCCTCGGCGGCCGCCCCGGGCCGCACCTCGCGCAGGTCCACCACCGCGCCGCGGGCGGCCCGGTGCAGGCCCTGGGCCAGGGCCGGCACGACCTGGTCGGCGTGTTCGCGGTCCACCAGGACGTCGCAGTAGTCGGTGATCCCGCCGCCGAGCGGCACCAGCAGCGGCAGCGGCCGGTGCACCAGCATCAGCGGGGCGGCGCCGACCAGGTGGTCCCCGCGCCGCACCAGCACGGTCCGCAGCCGCCCCTCGCGGCCGTACGACAGCCACCACGAGTGCAGCCAGGCGTGGCTCTGGAAGGGGGTGGCGGTGGGACAGGCCCGTACGAGCCGGCCCCACTGCTCCTCCAGCGAGGCGAACTGACGGGGGTCGCGGCACAGCGTCGCCGTCAGGGCCCCCGTGGAGCCCTTGCTCATCGCACGGACTCCTTCTCCTTCGCGGAGCCGGCGGAGCCCGCGGAGCCGGCCGAGGACACCGGGCCGACCGCCAGGTCGCCGTGGTCGCCCTGGGCGGGCAGCGAGGCGTACTCGACCGCGGCGGGCTCCTCCGTACGGCGGCCCCGGCCGCGCGCGGGCCGGGCCAGCAGCCACAGGCCGCCGGCCAGCCCGCCCGCGCACAGGCCGACGGCGCCGCTGATCGCGGCGGACGGGGAGGCGGGCTCGGTGGGGGCCACCGCCTGGTTGAACAGCAGGAGCTGCACCCCGGTGTTCTTGGCGGCCTGATTGCTGCTCAGGGAGAGCGCGTCGGCGACCGCGTTGGCGATGTCCGCGGCCCGTGACGGGCTGTGGGAGGTCCCGGTGATCGCGATCATCGGGGACTCCGGCGAGGTCTCGGCCCGCACCTGGGTCCGCAGCTGCTCGGCCCGCACCCCGGCCCGCGGCTGGGCGTAGGCGAGGGTGGAACTGCTGGTGGCGATCCGGGCGTAGGCCTGGGCGAAGCCGAGGGCGGTGGCCGGTTCGGTGGTCTCGTCGGGCACGGCCACCAGGTAACTGGTCGCCGCGTACTCGGGCGCCTTGAGCACCCCGTAGGCCCCGCCCGCGGCCAGGCCCAGCAGGGCGCAGGCGGGCAACGGCCACCAGACGGGCGGTGGCAGCAGACGGCGGCGCAGTCCGCCGCGCAGGTCCCGGCCCCGGCCCCGGCCCTTGCGCCCGGCGCGGCGCTCGCGCCCCTCGGTCCGGGCCTCGGCCCGGGAGGTGTCGCGCGGCTCGGTGGCGGGGCCGTCCGGGTCGGCTTTCTTCTGGTCGCTGCTGGTGCGGTCGGCGGTGTCGGCCATGTGCGTGCTCACTTCCTCGTGGACCGGAGGGGGGTGGGTGGCTCCGGCGTCTGCGTCGTACGGGATCGCGCACACCGCGCGGCGCGCGGTGCGGTCGTCGGTCCGCCGGGCCGGGGCCCGGGCGGGACCCGGAGGCC
>NZ_RPRY01000059.1 GCF_003949795.1 Streptomyces sp. WAC06614 | reverse complement strand
CCCCGCGGCCCCCGGCCAGGCCCCGGTCCCCGCGCAGGGGCAGGGGTTCTCCCGTGAGGGGGCTTCGTACCGTGCGGGTGGTGGCGGCGGTTCCGGTGTGCGGGTGGAGACCGGGGTCGCGGCCTTGGAGCTCGTGGAGGCCGACGGTGGGGTGCGGGAGGCGCTCGGGCGGGTGCTGCGGGACTTCGTCGTCGTCGGGTCGCTGGAGCAGGCCGAGGCGCTGGTGGCCGAGCGCAGCGACCTGGTGGCCGTGACTGCCGACGGGGACGTCGTCGGCGCGCACCTGGCGCACGGCGGGTCCGCCGGGGCGCCCAGCCTGCTGGAGGTGCAGGCCGCCGTGGACGAGGCGGCCCGCGAGCTCGCCGAGCTGGAGCTGCGCTGCGCCGAGCTGGCCGACGTACGGGCCGCCGCCGAGGCACGGCGGCGGGACTGCGTCACCCGGGTGGAGGAACGGGCCGAACGGCTTCGCGCCGCCGAGAAGGCCCGGACCGGAGTGGCCCAGCAGCTGGGCCGGCTCGCCGGCCAGGCCAAGGGCGCGGCCGGTGAGGCGGAACGGTCCGCCACCGCCGCGGCCAAG
The DNA here is from genome assembly GCF_003949795.1 of Streptomyces sp. WAC06614. Taxonomy (GTDB): domain Bacteria; phylum Actinomycetota; class Actinomycetes; order Streptomycetales; family Streptomycetaceae; genus Streptomyces. The sequence continues at coordinate 29,287 of NZ_RPRY01000059.1, read as the reverse complement.
GCCCAGGACGCCCTGGACCAGGCCCTCGCCGAGGTCGAGGAGTGCGCCGAGCGGCTCGCCGCGGCCGAGGAGGTGCCGGTCGACGAGGAGCCGGACGGCGCCGTCCGCGACCGGCTCGCCGCCGACGGCGCCAACGCCCGGCAGACCGAGATGGAGGCCCGCCTCCAGCTGCGCACCCACGAGGAGCGCGTCAAGGCACTGGCGGGCCGCGCCGACTCCCTGGACCGCGGCGCCCGCGCCGAACGCGAGGCCCGCGCCCGCGCCGAACGCCGCCGCGCCCGGCTGCGCCACGAGGCCGAGGTGGCCCGCGCCGTGGCCGACGGCGCCCGCCAGCTCCTCGCCCACATCGAAGTCTCCGTGCACCGCGCCGAGCAGGAGCGGGCGGCCGCCGAGGCGGCCAAGGCCCACCGCGAGCAGGCCCTCGGCGAGGCCCGCACCCGGGGCCGGGACCTCAAGGGCGAGCTGGACAAGCTCACCGACTCGGTGCACCGCGGCGAGGTCCTCGGCGCGGAGAAGCGGCTGCGGATCGAGGCCCTGGAGGCCCGCGCCCTGGAGGAACTGGGCATCGAGCCCGCCGGCCTGGTCGCCGAGTACGGCCCCGACCAGCCGGTCCCGCCGTCCCTGCCCGCCGAGGGCGAGGACCTCCCCGAGGACCCCGAGCACCCCCGCAACCGCCCGGGCCCGTTCGTCCGGGCGCAGCAGGAGAAGCGGCTGAAGGCCGCCGAACGCGCCTACCAGCAGCTCGGCAAGGTGAATCCGCTGGCCCTGGAGGAGTTCGCGGCCCTGGAGGAGCGGCACAAGTTCCTCAGCGAGCAGCTGGAGGACCTCCGGAAGACCCGGGCCGACCTCCTTCAGGTCGTGAAGGAGGTCGACCAGCGGGTCGAGCAGGTGTTCACCGAGGCGTACCGGGACACGGCCCGTGAGTTCGAGGGCGTGTTCTCCCGGCTGTTCCCGGGCGGCGAGGGCCGTCTCGTCCTCACCGATCCCGACAACATGCTCGCCACCGGCGTGGATGTCGAGGCCCGCCCGCCGGGCAAGAAGGTCAAGCGGCTGTCCCTGCTCTCCGGCGGCGAACGCTCCCTGACCGCCGTGGCCCTGCTGGTCTCCATCTTCAAGGCCCGGCCCAGCCCGTTCTACGTGATGGACGAGGTCGAGGCCGCCCTCGACGACACCAACCTCCAGCGGCTGATCCGCATCATGCAGGAGCTCCAGGAGGCCTCGCAGCTGATCGTCATCACGCACCAGAAGCGCACGATGGAGGTCGCCGACGCCCTCTACGGCGTCTCCATGCAGGGCGACGGTGTCTCCAAGGTGATCAGCCAGCGGCTGCGGTGACGGCCCCGTCACACCCCCGTCCGGCCTCTGTCACTTCAAGAAGTGAAGAAAACGAGCCATCAAACAACTTCTTCCAGGGTATTGACTTCATAAAATGAACGAATAGGCTCGCTCCGCTGTCTCCCGGCCTCGGGTGGTGCCCGATCATGAGTTGTGCACCACTGGGAGGACGGACGAACCCCCACGGAGCAGACCTTGACCAGCGCAGCGAAGTCGTCGCCCAATGGCGGACCGGCACCTCAGCCCGACCACCTCGGGCACGTCATCTTCATCACCGCGGCGGCGGCGATGGGAGGCTTCCTCTTCGGCTACGACAGTTCCGTGATCAACGGAGCGGTCGTGGCGATCAAGGATCGCTTCGACGTCGGCCCCGAGGTCCTCGCCCAGGTGATCGCGGCCGCCCTCATCGGCTGCGCGCTCGGCGCGGCCACGGCGGGCCGGATCGCCGACCGGATCGGCCGGATCCGGTGCATGCAGATCGCCTCCGTGCTCTTCACCGCCAGCGCCCTCGGCTCGGCCCTGCCCTTCGCCCTGTGGGACCTGGCCACCTGGCGCGTGATCGGCGGCTTCGCCATCGGCATGGCCTCCGTCATCGGCCCCGCCTACATCGCCGAGGTCTCCCCGGCCGCCTACCGCGGCCGGCTCGCCTCGTTCCAGCAGGCCGCGATCGTCATCGGCATCGCCGTCTCCCAGCTCGTCAACTGGGGCATCCTGGGCCTCGCCGACGGCGAGCAGCGCGGCGTCATCGGCGGGCTGGAGGCCTGGCAGTGGATGCTCGGCGTGATGGTGGTCCCGGCCGTCCTCTACGGCCTGCTGTCCTTCGTCATCCCCGAGTCCCCGCGCTTCCTGATCTCCGTCGGCCGCACCGAGCAGGCCAAGAAGGTGCTCTCCGAGGTCGAGGGCTCCCAGGTCGACCTCGACGCCCGGGCCGCCGAGATCGAGCACGCGATGCGCTCGGAGCACAAGTCCACCTTCCGTGACCTGCTCGGCGGCCGGTTCCTCTTCCTGCCCATCGTCTGGGTCGGCATCGGCCTGTCGGTCTTCCAGCAGCTCGTCGGCATCAACGTGATCTTCTACTACAGCTCCTCGCTGTGGCAGTCCGTCGGCATCGACCCGACCAGCTCCTTCCTGTACTCCTTCACCACCTCGATCATCAACATCATCGGCACCGTGATCGCGATGATCTTCGTGGACCGGATCGGCCGCAGGCCGCTCGCCCTCATCGGCTCCGTCGGCATGGCGATCTCGCTGGGCGTGGCCGCGTGGGCGTTCTCGTACAAGGAGGACATCGGCGGCGACATCTCCATGCCGCACACCCAGGCCACCGTCGCCCTGATCGCCGCGCACTCCTTCGTGCTCTTCTTCGCCCTCTCCTGGGGCGTGGTCGTCTGGGTGCTGCTCGGCGAGATGTTCCCCAACCGCATCCGGGCCGCGGCCCTGGGTGTGGCCGCCGCGGCCCAGTGGGTGGCCAACTGGCTGATCACGGTCACCTTCCCGACCCTGTCCGACTGGGACCTCTCGGGCGCCTACGTGATCTACACCGTCTTCGCCGTGCTCTCGATCCCGTTCGTCCTCAAGTGGGTGCCGGAGACCAAGGGCAAGGCGCTGGAGGAGATGGGGTAACCACCCCCGCCCAGCCCCTCTCCTCGAAGCAGGTGCTGCCCCGGTTCACTGACCGAGCCGGGGCAGCACCTGTTCGCACAGCAGGCGCAGGCTGCGCCACCCCTCCTCCACGGGCATCCCGCCGCACAGCGGGTGCAGCACCAGGTTGCCCGCCTCACCGGCCCCCCGCGCGTACGCCAGCGCCTCCTCGGGCGTGAGCACCCGGTAGACGCCCTCGGCCCGCAGCTCCGCCACCGTCCGGGCCCCCGAGCGCACCGCCGAGCGGATGTCCTTGGACTGCCAGGACGCGTACATCCCCGCCTCGTGCAGGAAGCGCTCCCCGTGCTCGGCCCACACCCGGTCCGGGTCCTCGGCGAGGTGCAGCAGCGGGGTCTCGGCCGCGGGCATCAGGCAGAAGCCCTCCGTGCCGTGCGCCGCGAGCTGCTCCTCGTAGTACGTCCGGAGCTCCGGCAGGTGCGCGCTCGGGAAGAACGGCAGCCCCAGCCGGGCCGCCCGGCGGGCCGCCGCCCGGGAGCTGCCGCCCACCAGCAGCATCGGGTGCGGCCGGGTGAACGGCACCGGGGTCACCTTGACGGTCCGCCCGCGGAACTCGAACGGCTCACCGGTCCACGCCTTCAGCAGCGTCTCCAGCAGCTCGTCCTGGAGCCGGCCGCGCCGGCCCCACTCGACGCCGTGCTGCTCGTACTCCTCGGGGCGGTAGCCGATGCCCGCGACCGTCACCAGGCGGCCGCCGCCCAACAGGTCCAGCACCGCGATGTCCTCCGCCACGCGCAGCGGGTCGTAGAGCGGCCCGATGATCGCCGAGACGGTGACGGCGATGCGCCGGGTCGCACCCAGCACGGCGCCGGCGAAGACGAACGGCGAGGGCAGCCAGTGGTTGTCCGTGCCGTGGTGCTCCTCGGTCTGGACGGTGTCGATGCCGTGCTCGTCGGCGTACACCGCCATCTCCAGCGCGGCCCGGTAGCGGGCGGCGAGGGTCTCGGGGGTGCCGTACGGGTCGACGAGGTTGAACCGGGCCACGGTGATGGGCATGAAGAAGTCCCCCTCCGCCGGGTGTGGGTGGCGGAGGGGGACGTTAGCTGACGTGACGTCAGTTGGACAGGGATCCGGAGAGCTCGCGCCCGTCCGTGTCCTTCGTACCGCCGCTGCCGTCACCGCGGCCTTCGCCGCCGTCACCGTCGCCGTCGGCGGCCGTCGGCGCCGTGCGCGGCAGTACGGCGTACAGCACGGCCGAGGTCAGGATGCCGGCCGCCCAGCCCAGCCCGTTGCGCCCGATCCAGGTCGAGGCCAGCGGCCCCGCGAACCAGTCCACCTTGGTGAACAGCAGGCCCACCACCAGCGCCAGGCCCCACGCGGTCATCGCCTGCCAGGCGTAGCCGCCGCGGTACCAGTAGGCGCTGGTGCGCCCGGTGTCCATCAGGGCCCGGCCGTCGTACGCGGGACGGCGCAGCATGTCCACGCCGAACACCCCGATCCAGGCGGAGAACGCCACCGCCAGCAGCGTCAGGAAGGAGATGAACGAGCCGAAGAAGCTGGTGGCCACCACCATCAGCAGGAACCCGAAGACCAGGCTGATCACGGCGTTGACGCTGACCGCCCAGGCCCGCGGCACCCGGATGCCCAGGGTCTGCGCGGTGAAGCCGGCCGAGTACATGGACATCGAGTTGATCAGCAGCATGCCGACCAGGGCGATCAGCAGGTACGGCACCGCCAGCCAGGTCGGCAGCAGCTCCCCGATGAAGGACACCGGGTCCTGGGCGGAGGCCAGGTCCGGGGTGCCGACCGCCATCACGGCGCCCATCAGCACCAGCGGGATCACCACGACCGCGGCCCCGCCGACGGTGGCGCCCACCATCCCCTTGGCGGAGGCGGTGCGCGGCAGGTACCGGGTGAAGTCGGGGCCGGACGGCACCCAGCTGATGCCGCCGGCGGCGATGGTGCCGATGCCGGCGACCATCATCGCGGTGGAGCCGGCCGGCTTGCCGAAGACGGCCGACCAGTCGGTGGTGGCGACCAGGTAGCCGAGCACCAGCACGCTGAACGCGCCGAACAGGTACGTCGACCAGGTCGAGCAGACCCGCAGGGCGTTGATCCCCAGGCCGGAGACGGCGAAGGTGCAGCCCACGAAGAGCAGCAGGGTGACCACGATCAGCGGGGTACTGCTCCCGATCCCGAACAGCAGGTGCAGCACCGTCAGCACGGCGTAGGCGCCGCTGACCGCGTTGATGGTCTCCCAGCCCCACCGGGCGATCCAGATCAGCGTGCCGGGGAAGAGGTTGCCGCGCTGGCCGAAGACCGCCCGGGACAGGGCCATGCCCGGCGCGCCGCCGCGCTTCCCGGCGATCGAGATCAGGCCGACGATCCCGTACGACAGCACGGGCGCGGCGACGGCGACGACGAGCACCTGCCACAGGTTCAGCCCGTTGGAGATCACCAGGCCCGCGCCCATGGTGAGCAGCAGCACGCTGATGTTGGCGGCGACCCAGGTCGGGACCAGCTCGCGGACGCGGCCGGTGCGCTCGTCGTCGGGGACGGGCTCCAGGCCGCGGGTCTCTATCGCGCCGTCGGGCTCGGCAGGCATGGGTACTCCGTGGTGCGGTGAATGAGGGGAGTTGCCCATCATCGTAGATTTGCCGAGAAAGACACAAACAGAGGCTTACGGCCCGGCCGTACCACCGCACCGCGCCCGCGCACCACCGCACCGCGTCCGTCCCGGGCGTCCGACCAGCAGATACGGAGCGGGGACCGCGGGGTCACGCATACTGGCGGGGTTATGGAATTCCTCATCCTTGCTGTAGTCATCGCCCTGGTCGCGGTCGGTGCCATCAGCGGTCTCGTGGTCAGCAGCCGCAAGAAGAAGCAGCTGCCGCCCGCGCCGCCGCCGAGCACGCCGACCATCACTGCCCCGCCCGCCGAACCGCAGGTGGGGGAGGACGCCGCTCCGACGGTGGAAGAACCGCGCCGGACCATCGAGGAGGTCGTGCTCCCCGAGGCGGAGGCCGCGGCCCCCGAGGCCCCCGTCGTGGTGGAACCCGAGGTTCCGGCCGCTCCCGAGATCGAGGTGCCCGCGCCCACCGCCGGCCGCCTGGTCCGGCTGCGCGCGCGCCTCGCCCGCTCGCAGAACACGCTCGGCAAGGGGCTGCTCACGCTGCTCTCCCGCGAGCACCTCGACGAGGACACCTGGGAGGAGATCGAGGAGACCCTCCTGACCGCCGACGTCGGCGTCAAGCCCACCCAGGAACTGGTCGACCGGCTGCGCGAGCGCGTCAAGGTGCTCGGCACCCGCACCCCCGAGGAGCTGCGCACCCTGCTGCGCGAGGAGCTCCTGACCCTGGTCGGCACCGACTACGACCGCGCGGTCAGGACCGAGTCCGCCACCGACACCCCCGGTGTGGTGATGGTCGTCGGCGTCAACGGCACCGGCAAGACCACCACCACCGGCAAGCTCGCCCGCGTCCTGGTCGCCGACGGCCGCAGCGTGGTCCTCGGCGCCGCCGACACCTTCCGCGCCGCCGCCGCCGACCAGCTCCAGACCTGGGGCGAGCGGGTCGGCGCCCGCACCGTGCGCGGCCCCGAGGGCGGCGACCCCGCGTCCATCGCCTTCGACGCCGTCAAGGAGGGCATCGCCGAGGGCGCGGACGTCGTCCTGATCGACACCGCCGGCCGGCTGCACACCAAGACCGGCCTGATGGACGAGCTCGGCAAGGTCAAGCGCGTCGTGGAGAAGCACGGCCCGCTCGACGAGATCCTGCTGGTCCTCGACGCCACCACCGGCCAGAACGGCCTGATGCAGGCCCGCGTCTTCGCCGAGGTCGTCGACATCACCGGCATCGTGCTCACCAAGCTCGACGGCACCGCCAAGGGCGGCATCGTGGTCGCGGTCCAGCGCGAGCTGGGCGTCCCGGTCAAGCTCGTCGGCCTCGGCGAGGGCCCGGACGACCTGGCCCCCTTCGAGCCGGAGGCGTTCGTCGACGCGCTCATCGGCGACTGACCGGCTACCGGCCGGCGGCCCACGACGAGGGGCCCGGGGACCACGACGGTCCCCGGGCCCCTTCGCGTACGGGCGTACGGGCGCTCCGGGTGCAGGCGTACGGGCGCTCCGCGTACAGGCGTACGGCACCCTTCGCGTACGGCCTAGCGGCCGGAGCGGTGGCAGATGTACGCCAGGGTGCCCAGCAGCAGCCGGGCCTGCGGCGGCCGGGCCGAGTCCAGGGCCGGCGGCCGCAGCCAGCTCACCGGGCCCAGGCCCGCCAGGTCCGAGGGCGGCGCGGTCAGGAACGAGCCCGCGCCCCGGGCGTGCAGGTCCAGCCCGGCGTCGTCCCAGCCCATCCGGTACAGCAGCTGCGGCAGCTCCTGCGCCGCGCCCGGGGCCACGAAGAACTGGGCCCGCCCGGTCGGGGTCGCGGTCACCGGGCCCAGCGGCAGGCCCATCCGCTCCAGCCGGACCAGCGCCCGCCGGCCCGCCTCCGCCGACACCTCGATCACGTCGAAGGTCCGGCCCACCGGCAGCAGCACGGCCGCCCCGGGGAACTCCGACCAGGCCGCCGTGACCTCGTCCAGCGTCGCCCCCGCGGGCACCGTCGCCTCGAAGGCCAGCGGATGCGCGCCCGGCGCCGCGCACTGCGGATCCCCGCAGGAACAGTCCCGGGCCGGTCCCGCCGCACGCGCGCCGGGCACCACGTCCCAGCCCCACAGCCCGGTGTACTCCGCCACCGCCGTGCACTCCGACATCCGGTTGCCGCGCCGCCGGGTGGCGGAACGGAACTCCTTGGTGCTCCGGCCGCCGATGCTGCCGCCGATCGTGAAGCCCATGCCCATGCCCCCTCCAACGGGTCGGACGCGCCGGTGGTTACGTGGCGATCCCGGGGGCCGCCCGGCGCGCTCCTCGCCGCGCACGCCCCGCCGTACACCCGTCCGCCATTTGCTTTCCGCTGTCCTGTGTCAAGTGAATCGCGCCTGGCGGGTGGCGCGTTCATCCGAAGGGGTGGCGAATGGTGGCGATTCCGGGAACGGCCTCGCCGAAGGGGTGATCGTAGGATTACTTTCAGTTGCACGAAACCCGATAGCTTCCGCATCCGTGGGTATGCCGGAGGCAAAGGAAGTGTTCCGGGATGGGGGCGTTCCAGTGAGCGGCAACGGCGCAAGCGGACCGGACGCGGAATCCGCCGACCTCGCCGGGACCGACGACTCCGCCGGGCGGAGCGGTGCGGTGGCGGTGGACGGTCCGCGTCCCAACGAGCAGCTCACCTCCTGGTTCGTGCGCAGCGGCTGGTCCAAGGGCGAACTCGCCCGCCAGGTCAACCGGCGCGCCCGGCAGATGGGCGCGCACCACATCAGCACCGACACCTCCCGGGTGCGCCGCTGGCTCGACGGCGAGCAGCCCCGTGAACCGGTGCCGCGGATCCTGTCCGAGCTGTTCTCCGAACGCTTCGGCGCCGTCGTCGCCGTCGAGCAGCTCGGGCTGCGCACCGCCCACCAGACCCCGTCGGTCTCCGGCGTCGACCTGCCGTGGGCGGGCCCGCAGACCGTGGCGTTACTGAGCGAGTTCTCGCGCAGCGACCTGATGCTGGCCCGCCGCGGGTTCCTCGGGACCTCGCTGGCGCTGTCCGCCGGCCCCGCCCTCATCGAGCCCATGCAGCGCTGGCTCGTCCCGGTGCCGGCCACCGACCCCGTGCCGCGCGACGGGTCCGGGCCGGCGGACCACGGCGGGCGCCCGCCCCGGCTGTCGGAGCCGGAGCTGGACCTGCTGGAGGCCACCACGGTGATGTTCCGCCAGTGGGACGCCCAGTGCGGCGGCGGACTGCGCCGCAAGGCCGTGGTCGGGCAGCTCCACGAGGTCACCGACCTGCTCCAGGAGAACCACCCGGCCCCGGTCATGAAGCGGCTGTTCAAGGTCGCCGCCGAGCTCGCCGAGCTGGCCGGCTGGATGAGCTACGACATCGGCCTGCACCCCACCGCGCAGAAGTACTTCGTCCTCGCCCTGCACGCGGCCAAGGAGGCCGGGGACAAGCCGCTCGGTTCGTACATCCTCTCGAACATGAGCCGCCAGATGATCCACCTGGGCCGCCCCGAGGACGCCCTGGAGCTCGTCCACCTCGCCCAGTACGGCAGCCGCGACTGCGCCGGCCCCCGCACCCAGGCCATGCTGTATGCGATGGAGGCCCGCGCCTACGCCAACATGGGCCAGCCCAGCCGCTGCAAGCGGGCCGTGCGGATGGCCGAGGACACCTTCGGCGACGTGGGCCTGGGAGGGGAGCCCGAGCCCGACTGGATCCGCTTCTTCTCCGAGGCCGAGCTCAACGGCGAGAACTCCCACTCCTTCCGTGACCTGGCCTACGTGGCCGGGCGCAGCCCCATGTACGCCTCCCTCGCCGAGCCCGTCATGGAGCGGGCCGTCGCCCTGTTCGAGAAGGACCAGGAGCACCAGCGCAGCTACGCGCTCAACCTGGTCGGCATGGCCACCGTCCACCTGCTCCAGCGCGAGCCGGAACAGGCCACCGTCCTCATCGACCGCGCCCTCGACGTGGCGCAAAAGGTGCGGTCCGAGCGGGTGAACACCCGGCTGCGCAAGACCGTCGACTCCGCCGCGCGTGAGTACGGCGACGTTGCCGAGGTGGTCCGCCTCACCGATCACCTCGCCGCCCGCCTCCCCGAGTCCGCGGAGGCCGTCTAGGACCCCGGCCGCGGCAGCCGCCCCGTGAACCCCGATCAGGCTCCCCCATGCCAGGTCTCCCGGGCGCTGCCGCGGCCGGACCACCCCGGCCCCGGCCCGTTCACCGTCACGTAACAGCCCCGACCTCTTCGTCACCCCCGTGAAACATCGGGCGGCACCGCCGGAAACCGGCCTCGGCGAGTCTCATGGCCCATAACCGGCCAGCCTCCGGGCCAGTCGCCGCTGAAGGTTTCCCACGGTCGCCCGCACGCGAACGTACCGACGACGAGGAGACGCCGATGGCATCAGCCATCACGACCCTTGCCGCAGACGCCCCCGAACTGTCTGCCGCGAACACCGGGTTCATGCTCATCTGCTCCGCCCTGGTCATGCTGATGACCCCGGGCCTGGCCTTCTTCTACGGGGGCATGGTCCGCGTCAAGAGCAGCCTCAACATGCTCATGATGAGTTTCATCAGCCTCGGGATCGTCACGATCCTGTGGGTGCTCTACGGCTTCAGCCTCGCCTTCGGCACCGATTCCGGCTCGGTCATCGGCTGGAACTCCGACTACGTCGGCCTCAGCGGCATCGGTCTGACCGAGCTCTGGGACGGCTACACCATCCCGGTGTACGTCTTCGCCGTCTTCCAGCTCATGTTCGCGATCATCACCCCGGCCCTGATCAGCGGCGCCCTCGCGGACCGCGTCAAGTTCACCGCCTGGGTGCTGTTCACCGCCCTGTGGGTCACCGTCGTCTACTTCCCCGTCGCGCACTGGGTCTGGGGCGCCGGCGGCTGGCTGTTCGAGCTGGGCGTCATCGACTTCGCCGGCGGCACCGCCGTCCACATCAACGCCGGCGCCGCCGCCCTCGGCGTCATCCTCGTCATCGGCAAGCGCGTCGGCTTCAAGAAGGACCCGATGCGCCCGCACAGCCTCCCGCTGGTCATGCTCGGCGCCGGCCTGCTGTGGTTCGGCTGGTTCGGCTTCAACGCCGGCTCCTGGCTCGGCAACGACGACGGCGTCGGCGCGGTCATGTTCGTCAACACCCAGGTCGCCACCGCCGCCGCCATGCTCGCCTGGCTCGCGTACGAGAAGCTGCGCCACGGCTCCTTCACCACCCTGGGCGCCGCCTCCGGCGCGGTCGCCGGCCTCGTCGCCATCACCCCCTCCGGCGGCTCCTGCTCCCCGCTCGGCGCCATCGCCATCGGCGCGATCGCGGGTGTGGCCTGCGCCATGGCGGTGGGCCTGAAGTACAAGTTCGGCTACGACGACTCCCTCGACGTGGTCGGCGTCCACCTCGTCGGCGGCATCCTCGGCTCCCTCCTCGTCGGCCTCTTCGCCACCGGCGGCGTCCAGTCCGAGGCCAAGGGCCTGTTCTACGGCGGCGGCCTGGAGCAGCTCGGCAAGCAGGCGATCGGCGTCTTCTCCGTCCTGGCCTACTCTCTGGTGGCGTCGGCACTGCTGGCCTTCGTCCTGGACCGGACGATCGGCATGCGGGTCCCCGAGGACGACGAGGTCTCCGGCATCGACCAGGTCGAGCACGCCGAGACCGCCTACGACTTCAGCGGCGCCGGCGGCGGGGCCCTCCCGCGCAGTACCGCCGCCCCCGCCCCCGTCGCCGCTGCCAGCAAGAAGGTGGACGCATGAAGCTCATCACCGCGATCGTCAAGCCGCACCGCCTGGACGAGATCAAGGAGGCGCTGCAGACCTTCGGGGTCCAGGGCCTGACCGTCTCCGAGGCCAGCGGCTACGGACGCCAGCGCGGCCACACCGAGGTCTACCGGGGCGCCGAGTACACCGTGGACCTGGTGCCCAAGATCCGCATCGAGGTCGTCGTCGACGACGAAGCGGCGGAGGACGTCATGGACGTCGTGGTCTCCGCCGCCCGCACCGGCAAGATCGGTGACGGCAAGGTGTGGAGCGTCCCCGTGGACTCGGTCGTCCGGGTCCGCACCGGCGAGCGCGGCGCCGACGCGCTCTAGTCGGACGGGAGCCCCTGGGTGACGAGCGTCGACCGCACCACCACGCAACCGGACGGCCCCGACGGACCGGCCGGCCCCCCCGACGCGGGACCCAGCGGATACGCCGCGGCCCGGCTGCGCCTCCTCCAGGAGGAGGCGCGGTCCGGGCCCGCCCGGCGTTCCGGCCTGGCCCGCCTCACCGACGACTGGCTGTCCGCGCTGTTCACCGCGGCCGTCGCCGAGACCGGGGTCCGCGGCGCCGCCCTGGTCGCCGTCGGCGGCTACGGGCGCGCCGAACTCTCCCCGCGCAGCGATCTGGACCTGCTGCTCCTGCACGACGGCAAGGCCGGACCCAAGGCCCTGGCCACCCTCGCCGACCGCGTCTGGTACCCGGTGTGGGACCTGGGCCTGGCCCTGGACCACTCCGTGCGCACCGCCGCCGAGGCCCGCCGCACCGCCGCCGAGGACCTCAAGGTGCAGCTCGGCCTGCTGGACGCCCGGCCGGTCGCCGGCGACCTCGGGCTGCTCGCCGGACTGCGCACCACCGTCCTGGCCGACTGGCGCAACCAGTCCGCGAAGCGGCTGCCGGAACTGCACGCCATGTGCCGGGAGCGGGCCGAACGCTGCGGGGAGCTGCGCTTCCTCCTCGAACCCGACCTCAAGGAGGCCCGCGGCGGCCTGCGCGACATCACCGCCCTGCGGGCCGTGGCCGCCTCCTGGCTGGCCGACGCCCCCCGCGAGGGCCTGGACCGGGCCCGGCGCCGGCTGCTGGACGCCCGCGACGCCCTCCACCTGGTCACCGGCCGGGCCTCGGACCGCCTCAGCCTCCAGGAGCACGACGCGGTCGCCGCGCACCTCGGGCTCCCCGACGCCGACACCCTGCTGCGCGAGGTGTACGAGGCCGCGGGCGTGGTCGCGTACGCCGGTGACGTGACCTGGCGCGAGGTCGGCCGGGTGCTGCGGGCCCGCGCCGCCCGGCCGCGGCTGCGCGGCCTGCTGGGCGGCCGGGGCGCACCCGCGGTGGAGCGGGCCCCGCTGGCCGACGGCGTGGTCGAGCAGGACGGCGAGGCGGTGCTCGCCCTCGCCGCCCGGCCCGACCGGGACCCGGTCCTGGCGCTGCGGCTGGCCGCGGCCGCCGCCCAGGCCGGACTGCCGGTCTCGCTGCACGCCGTACGCCGGCTGGCCGCGCAGGCGAAACCACTGCCGGTGCCCTGGCCGGCCGAGGCGCGCGAACAGCTGCTGACCTTGCTGGGCGCCGGGGAGCCCACCGTGGACGTGTGGGAGGCGCTGGAGGCCGAGGGCCTGGTCAGCAGGCTGCTGCCGGAGTGGGAACGGGTCCGGTGCCGGCCCCAGCGCAATCCCGTGCACACCTGGACCGTGGACCGGCACCTGGTGGAGACCGCCGTACGCGCCTCCGCGCTGACCCGCCGGGTCGGCCGGCCCGACCTGCTGCTGATGGCCGCGCTGCTGCACGACATCGGCAAGGGCCTGCCGGGCGACCACTCGGTGGCGGGCGAGCCCGTCGCCCGCGACATCGCCGTCCGGCTCGGCTTCGGGTCCGAGGACGTGGCGGTCCTGGCCACCCTGGTCCGCCACCACCTGCTGCTCATCGACACCGCCACCCGCCGTGACCTGGACGACCCGGCCACCGTCCGCATGGTCGCCGACGCGGTGGGCTCGCCCGGCACCCTGGAACTGCTGCACGCCCTCACCGAGGCCGACGCCCGCGCCACCGGGCCCGCCGCCTGGTCGGCGTGGCGCGGCTCGCTGGTCGCCGACCTCGTCGGCCGGGTCGCCGCCGTCCTGGGCGGGTCGGCGGCCCCGCCCGCCGACCCGCCGCTGGTGCCCACCACCGAGCAGGAACGGCTGGCGGTGGAGGCGCTGCGCACCCGTGAGCCGGTGCTCTCCCTGCACGCCCGGCACGAGGAGGACGCGGTCGGGGTGGAACTGGTCGTGGCCGTCCCCGACCAGCCGGGCGTGCTGCCCGCCGTGGCCGGGGTCCTGGCCCTGCACCGGCTCACCGTCCGGGCGGCGGACCTGCGCTCGCTGGAGCTGCCGGACCGGCTCGGCGAGGTGCTGGTGCTGCGCTGGCGGGTGGCCGCCGAGTACGGCTCGCTGCCGCAGGCCACCCGGCTGCGGGCGGACCTGGTCCGGGCCCTGGACGGTTCTCTGGACGTCCCGGCGAAGCTGGCCGACCGCGAGGCGGCGTACCCGCGCCGGCGCGGGGTCGTCCCGCCGCCGCCCCGGGTCACGGTCGTCCCGGACGTCTCCTCGCTGGCCACCGTCCTGGAGGTGCGCGCCCCCGACGCCGTCGGCCTGCTGCACCGCATCGGCCGGGCCCTGGAGGGCGGCGGCTTCCGGGTGCGCAGCGCCCATGTCTCCACCCTCGGCGCCAACGCCGTGGACTCCCTCTACGTCACCACCGTCGAGGGCAAACCCCTGACCCCGTCCGAGGCCGCCGACCTGGCCTCCTCGGTCGAGGCGGCACTGCGCTGAGCGGCCCGTGGGTCCCGTCCGGGGGGCGGGACCCACGGCCGTGGCCTACCGGGGTGCCGGGCCGGATACTCTGGAGGACGACCACACGCCCCCGACCTGAGGAATCGCGACCATCGTGTTCGATACGCTTTCCGACCGCCTTGCCTCGACGTTCAAGAGCCTTCGCGGCAAGGGCCGCCTGTCCGAGCAGGACATCGACGCGGCGGCGCGCGAGATCCGTATCGCCCTTCTCGAGGCCGACGTCGCCCTTCCGGTCGTCCGCGCGTTCATCAAGAACGTCAAGGAAAGGGCCATGGGGGCCGAGGTCTCCAAGGCGCTCAACCCCTCGCAGCAGGTGCTGAAGATCGTCAACGACGAGCTCGTCGGCATCCTCGGCGGGGAGACCCGCCGGCTGCGGTTCGCCAAGACCGCGCCCACCGTGATCATGCTCGCCGGTCTCCAGGGTGCCGGTAAGACCACCCTCGCCGGCAAGCTCGGCCTCTGGCTCAAGGGCCAGGGCCACACCCCGCTGCTGGTCGCCTGCGACCTCCAGCGGCCCAACGCCGTCAACCAGCTCGGCATCGTCGCCGAGCGCGCCGGTGTCGGCTTCTACGGCCCCCAGCCGGGCAACGGCGTGGGCGACCCGGTCCAGGTCGCCAAGGACTCCGTCGAGTACGCCCGCACCAAGATGCACGACATCGTGATCGTCGACACCGCCGGCCGCCTCGGCATCGACGCCGAACTGATGCAGCAGGCCGCGGACATCCGGGACGCGATCAGCCCCGACGAGATCCTCTTCGTCGTCGACGCCATGATCGGTCAGGACGCGGTCAACACCGCCGAGGCCTTCCGCGACGGCGTCGGCTTCGACGGCGTCGTCCTCTCCAAGCTCGACGGCGACGCCCGCGGTGGTGCCGCGCTCTCCATCGCGCACGTCACCGGCAAGCAGATCATGTTCGCCTCCAACGGCGAGAAGCTGGAGGACTTCGACGCCTTCCACCCGGACCGCATGGCGGGCCGGATCCTCGACATGGGTGACATGCTCACCCTGATCGAGCAGGCGGAGAAGACCTTCTCGCAGGCCGAGGCCGAGAAGATGGCGGCCAAGCTCGCCAAGGGCCCCAAGGAGTTCACGCTCGACGACTTCCTGGCCCAGATGGAGCAGGTCCGCAAGATGGGCTCCATCTCCAAGCTGCTCGGCATGCTGCCCGGCATGGGGCAGATCAAGGAGCAGATCAACAACATCGACGAGCGCGACGTCGACCGCACGGCCGCCATCATCAAGTCGATGACCCCGGCCGAGCGCCAGGACCCGACGATCATCAACGGCTCCCGCCGCGCCCGTATCGCCAAGGGT
The DNA here is from genome assembly GCF_003949795.1 of Streptomyces sp. WAC06614. Lineage (GTDB taxonomy): Bacteria > Actinomycetota > Actinomycetes > Streptomycetales > Streptomycetaceae > Streptomyces. The sequence continues at coordinate 13,885 of NZ_RPRY01000059.1, read as the reverse complement.
TCCGGCGTCGAGGTCAGCGCGGTCAAGAACCTGGTCGAGCGGTTCTTCGAGGCCCGGAAGATGATGTCGCGCATGGCCCAGGGCGGCGGCATGCCGGGGATGCCGGGCATCCCGGGCATGGGCGGCGGCCCCGGCCGGCAGAAGAAGCAGGTCAAGCAGGCCAAGGGCAAGCGCAAGAGCGGCAACCCGATGAAGCGCAAGGCGGAGGAGGCGGCCGCCGCCGCCCGCCGCGAGCAGGGCCCGCAGGGCGGCGAGCCGGGCGCCAACCCGTTCGGGCTGCCCGCCGGACAGCCCGGCCAGGACTTCGAGCTCCCGGACGAGTTCAAGAAGTTCATGCAGTAGCAGCGGCCCGCGCACGCGCGGTCCGAAGGGCCCCGCCGGTCACCGGCGGGGCCCTTCGCCGTCCCGGGCGCCGCTCGGGCCGGGTCACAGGGCGCGGCCCAGGGCGTCGTAGAGGCCCAGCAGCCGGGGCGCGCCGGAGGCCAGGCCCGCCACCACCGCGACCCGGCTGCGGGTGACGAAGACCTGGCTGCGGAAGGCCAGCACGGCGGTGTCCCCGGCCCGCACGCGGATCCGCCTCGGCGGCGCGGCCAGCAGCCGGTAGTAGTCGATGTACTCCGCGGGCATCCGTGCCACCTCCAGCAGCAGCCCGGTGCGTGCCAGCAGCGCCCGCCGGACCCCCGAGCGCGGGTAGAAGCCGCCGCCGTGCAGGGCCGGCCGGCCGTCGGCGAGGGTGTGCGCGACCTCGGTGACGTACACCGAGGCCGGCCGCTCGGGCTGGGTCGGGTCGGCCGCGTGCAGCGGGGTGGTGCCGGTCAGGGCGTGGCCGGGTTCGCCGTGGGTCGCGCCCGCGGCGGCGAGCAGCGGCAGCACGGCCAGCGAGGTGGCCCCGGGGGCGCTCAGCAGCAGCGGCCCGTGCCCGCGCGCCCGCAGCAGGGCGACGGCCCGGGCCGCGCGGGCGAGGTTCGCGGTCGGCGCGGGCCAGCCGGTCGCGGGGTCGCAGGCCACGCAGGGGAACGCGGTGACCCCGGCGATCCGCACGCCCGGCAGCCGTTCCAGGTGCGCGGCGAACCCCGCCAGCCGCGCCGGCGGCACCCCGCCCTCCTGCCCGGGGTAGCCGGTGCCCGGGGCCGGCTCCAGCCGGACCAGCACGTCCTGGACGTGGCCCAGGGCGACGGCGGCCTGACCGACGTGCCGGGCGTTGTCGGCGTCGAAGACGGTGACCGCGTCGGGCCGGCGGGCCAGCAGCGCGGGCAGCTCCCGGCGCGGGACCTGCACCAGGTGGCCGAGGTTGCCGCAGCGGGCCCCGGCCGCGTGCAGGGCGGCCGCCTCGCGCGCGTCGATGGCGGCGAACGCCGGCAGGTGCCGGGCGACGGCCCGGATCAGGGCCGGGTTGCGGCCGAACTGCTTGGTCACGCACCACAGCGTCAGCCCCAGCCGCTCCGCCCCGGCGGCCAGCCGCCGCGCGTTGTCCTCGACCGTGTCCAGGTCCAGGACGTAGGTGTCCGGGGGCACGGCCCCCGACCGGTGCAGGGCGGCGGCGGTGTCGACCAGCTCGGGGTTGCGGGCCAGGACGGTGTCGAGGAACACGGCCGGTCAGCGCAGCTCGGCCAGCGAGCGGCGCAGGACGTCGAGGACGAGGTCGGCCCCGGCCCGCATCGGGTTGACGCGCAGGGTGCGGTCGGCGAGCCCGGGGGAGTCCGCCAGACAGGAGGCCGACAGCCGGTGGACGAGCGGGGCGATCTCGTAGCGGCTCGCCGAGCCCACCGGGTACGGGGCGGCCCCGAAGCGGGCGGCCACGGCGGGCAGCTCACGGGCCACCGGCCGCTCCAGCCGGACCAGCACGCAGCGGTCCTGGACGTTGGCCAGGCGCGCCTCGGCCACCCCGGGGACCTCCCCGGCGGTGAGCCGTTCGGCCACCTCCGCGGCGACCCGGGACTGCAGGGCCCACATGACGGGGACGTGGGTGAGGGCGCGCAGGGCGTCCAGGGCCTGCTGGCCCTGGACCTGGCCGCCGCCCGAGTAGTTGTCCGCGCGGACCCGGGCCACCAGGTCGCCGGCGCCCGCGACCACCCCGACGCCCTCCGGGCCGTGCAGTTTGAACAGCGAGAAGCAGCACGCGTCGGCGCCGAGCTCCACCCCGCAGGCCGGGACCCGCAGTACGGCGTAGTTGTCGTCGACGAGCGTGCGCACCCCGGCCCGGCGGCACGCGGCCAGTACCTCGCCGAGGTCGTAGCCGTCCTGGAGCCGCTGCCGGGTGTGCTGCACGTACGCGAACCGGAACCGCCCGCCGGCCAGGGCCCGGGCCGGTTCCGCCGGGTCGTTGAAGTCGGCCTCGGTGCAGGCGATGCCGAGGGTGCGGAAGGTGACGGCCGTGGTCGGGTAGACCGGGGCCCGGTGGATCAGCAGGGGCTCGCCCGGGGACACGGCGGCGGCCAGGGCGGCGCGGATCGCCCCGGTGCCGGCCCCCTGGACCAGGGCGGCGTCCTCGGCGCCGAGGAACGCGGCGAGCACGGCCTCGACCCTGGCGGTGGTCCGGGACCGGCCGAGCCCGGGGACGCAGCCCGCGTCGGCCTCGAACAGCTGGGGCCCCTCGAAGTGGGCGGCGGTGCACTCCAGCAGCCGGAACTGCCGGGCCACGGCCTCGTCGAGCCCGACGGTCGGCAGCGGGAACGTCTCCGGCAGTGCGTCGGTCATGCCGGCGGCTCCGCTCCGGCACCGGCCAGGAAGCGCAGCGGGTTGCGCCGGGTCATCAGGTCGATCAGCGGTGCGTCCACGCCGGCCGCCCGGAGCCGGTCCAGGAAGCCGCGCAGCAGGTACCCGTAGCCGGGTCCGCCCGCGGACCGGAGGTAGCCGCGGCGGGAGACGTCCCCGCTGAGCAGCACCCGGTCGGCGTGCCCGGCCTCCACCAGCGCCAGCAGCAGGCGCAGCCGGTCCTCGTCGGCACGGTAGGCCGCCTTGCCGACGGTGTCGAAGGCCACGTACGCGCCCTCGGCGGCGAGCGCACGGTGCTCGGCCGGGTCGTCCAGCAGGTCCTGGTGGCCCAGGCACACCCGGTACGGCGGCAGCCCGGCCCCCGTCAGCAGGTCGAGCTGGGCCCGGCCGCCGCGGCCGAGCCGGGCGTGGGTGACCACCGACAGGCCGGTGGCCAGGGCCGCCCCGGCAGCGGCGCGCAGCACCCGGGCCTCGGCCGGGGTGGGTTCCGTACCACCGGTGCCGATCTCGCCGATGACGCCCGGGCGGACGGCGGTGCCGTCGGCGCCCCCGGTGAGCTCCTCGACCAGGACCGCGGTGAGCTCCTCGACCGTGGCCCCGGCCGGCTCGGGCGGGTGGAACGCCTGGTGGTACCAGCCGGTGGCGGCGACCACCGGGACCCCGCTGGCCCGGGAGATCCGGGCCAGCGCCGCCAGGTCGCGGCCCATGCCGCGGCAGGTCAGCTCGACGACCAGGGCGAGGCCGAACTCCTCGCGCAGCGAGGTCAGCTCGCGCACCACGGCGGGCCCGTCCGCCTCCGCGTCGAGCACGGCGGCGGGGTCCTCGGGCCGGCGCAGGTCCAGGACCAGGTGTTCGTGGGCGAGGACGGGTCCCTCGCGTACCAGCCAGGGGGCGAGGGGGCCGAGGACCGTGTGCAGGGTGCTCATGAGGCCGTCGCCGCGGCGGGGGCGAACAGCCCGAGCCAGTACAGGACGTTGAGCAGCAGCCCGCCGGCGACCACCGCGGCGGGTGCGGCGGCCGTCCGGACGACGGGCCGGCCCATGGCCTCGTTGAGCAGGTAGAGCCCGCCGCAGACGAGGATGCCGAGCCCGCCGCCCATCGCGTTCGCCGCCATCAGCGAGCCGAACAGGACCGCCAGCCCCAGCGCGTCCCCGATGGCGGCCCGCAGGTGCTCGGAGGAGTCCCGCAGGCTCGGCAGCCGCCCCAGCACCCGCCCGACGGCGGACAGGGCCAGCACCTCGACGGCGAACAGCACGGCCCCGGCGACGGCGGCCAGGTACGGGTTCGGCGCCAGGTAGCCGACCGGGTAGACCAGGGTGAAACCGGCGATGCCGTACGCGCCGGAGGCGAGCGCGGTGGTCGCGATCAGCGGCACGAAGCCGAAGGTCCGGTAGAAGTCGACCTGGGCGGCCTCGGTGTAGTGGCCCTTGGCGATGAGGAAGCTGGTGGCCTCGCCGCCGCCGAACACCTTCGTCTGCGCCAGCACGCACACCCCCGCGCCCAGCAGCATGAACAGCGGCAGCCACCGGCGCAGCCGGGCGGCACCCGCGCCGAACAGGGAGGCCGCCGCCTCCGCCGTCCCGCCCGGGTCCGGCGCCGGGTCCGCCGGGCCCGCTGCCGGGTCCGCCGGCCCCGGGCCGGGGGGCGTACGGGGCCCGCGCAGGTCGGCGGCGAGCGCGAAGCCGATCAGCAGCAGCACCCCGGCCGCCATCGCCACCGCACCGGCGAACATGTGCGGCCACAGCCGCATCGTCGCCACCACCAGGGCCAGTTCCACGAGCCCGGTCAGGGCCCCGCGCAGCCGCCCGAACTGGCGGGTGACCGCCAGCACCGGGAACAGCGTGAACAGGAACAGGATCGGGGTGGCCAGCTGCTGCATCGCCGTCAGGAAGTCCACCGGCAGCCGGTGCGCCAGCTCGTTGGCCCCGTTCAGCCCGTACACGACGACCGCGCCCCAGCCGCCGCCCAGCAGCGCCGCCAGCCGGCGGCGGGGCGCCAGGATGCCCAGCACGTCGGTGGGCAGGAACAGCAGCCAGGGGTTGAGCACCCCGGTGCTCAGCGCCAGCGGCGCGCCCAGCCCGAAGACGAATCCGGCGGAGAGGCCGAAGGCGACGGCGGTGGTGGCCCCGCGGGTGGTGCGCCCGTGGACGAAGTCGAGCAGGAAGGGCCGCACCCCGTCGTTGAACACGGCCAGCGCCAGGTGCGCGGCCAGGGCGGTCAGCGCGCACAGCCCGACGACGGTCAGCGCCTGGAGGGGGGACAGGTCCAGCCGGACCGCCTCCGCGGCGGCGGTCGGCGGCGTCACGCGCGGGCGGCGGCGATGGCGCGGGCCAGCCGCGGGGCGACGGTGTCGATCCGGTCCAGGCTGAAGCCGAACACGGTCTTGCCCTGCGCCAGCAGCCCCGCCACCTCCTCCTCGGTGGGCTCGCCCCGGCCGAAGGTGTGGCAGGCGGGCCGGCCCAGCAGCCCCACCAGCACCCCGAGGGAGGCGCCGGCTCCGGTGTGGCAGGTGCCGAGGAAGAAGTCGGCCTGCCCGGAACGCAGCAGCACGGCCGCGTCCATGTCGTTGCAGACGGCGACGTCGAGCCCGGCGATGCCGAGGCCGCCGACCGTGCGGGCGACCTCGGTCCGGCCGACGCCGCCCGTGAGGATCTTCGCCATGGCGGTTCCTGCCTTGTCCGTTGCGGTGCGGGCGAGCACGGCCAGGTGCAGGCCCAGGAAGTCGATCTCGTCGGGCGGGAGCGGGGGCGTACCGAGCGCGGCGGCGGCGCGGGCGGCGATGGCGTGCGCCCGGTGGACCGCCTCGGGGTGCGCGCGCAGCTCTTCGGCGGGCGGCGGGCCGGGGGAGGGCGAGCGTTCGGCCGGTACGCCGTCCAGCGAACGGGTCAGGGCCATCAGCAGATGGCTGGTGAGCATCCCGGCCGTCTCCTCGGTGACCGTGCGGCCGTCGGCGGCCAGCGCGGCCAGCTCGGCGGCCACGAAGTCGGCGACGTCCGGGCGCACCCGCCCGCTGTCGCGGAACAGCCGGATCCGCAGGGCGAGCTGGTCGTCGAGGCCGCGCACGGTGCCGACAGTAGCGGCAGTCCGTGCGCAATCGTCGCATTTGTCCCGTAGGGTCGGCGGGGAGGACGCCGGAAGGAGCCGGGCGGACGGCGAAGAAGGAGGCCCCGTGCCCAACCCGACCCCCGTGCCCCCGCGGGACCGTGCCGACACCCCGTGGCGCTCCGAGGGCGCGCCGCCCTCCCCGCCGCCGAGGAAGAAGATGCCGGGCGGCTGGCGGGGGCTCGTCCTGACCGCCCTCGTGGTCTACCTCCTGACCAACCTGGTGCTGTCCTTCTTCGGCGAGGGCGACGAGCCGACCATCTCGTACACCGAGTTCAGCAAGCAGGTCGCCGACGGCAACGTCTCGAAGATCTACTCCAAGGGCGACGCCATCGAGGGCCAGCTCAAGAACAAGCAGCCGGTCCCCGACGGTGAGGGCGACTACACCAAGTTCGTCACCCAGCGCCCGGCCTTCGCCGACGACCAGCTGTGGGCGAACCTCACCGCCAAGGGTGTGACCGTCACCGCCTCGCCGGTCGTCGAGCACCGCAGCTTCCTGGCCAACCTGCTGATCTCCCTGGCCCCGATGCTGCTCCTGATCGGCCTGTGGGTGCTCGTCGCCCGCCGGATGGGCGGAGCCCTGGGCGGGGCCGGCGGACTCGGCCGGAAGGTGCCCCCCAAACCGGTCGAGCTCGAAGGGACCACCCGCACCACCTTCGCCGACGTGGCCGGCATCGACGAGGTCGAGGGCGAGCTCAGCGAGGTCGTGGACTTCCTGAAGAACCCGCAGGCCTACCGGCGGATGGGCGCCCGGATGCCCGGCGGGGTCCTGCTGTCAGGCCCGCCGGGCACCGGCAAGACCCTGCTCGCCCGGGCCGTCGCGGGCGAGGCCGGGGTGCCGTTCTTCTCGGCCTCCGCCTCCGAGTTCATCGAGATGATCGTCGGCGTCGGAGCCTCCCGGGTCCGCGAGCTGTTCGCCGAGGCCCGCAAGGTGGCCCCGTCGATCATCTTCATCGACGAGATCGACACCATCGGCCGGGCCCGCGGCGGTGGCAGCGGCATCGGCGGCCACGACGAACGCGAGCAGACCCTCAACCAGATCCTCACCGAGATGGACGGCTTCTCCGGCTCCGAGGGCGTGGTCGTCATCGCCGCCACCAACCGCGCCGACGTCCTGGACCCGGCCCTCACCCGCCCCGGCCGCTTCGACCGCACCGTGCAGGTCTCCCCGCCCGACCGCGGCGGGCGTGAGGCCATCCTGCGCATCCACACCCGCGACATCCCGCTCGCCCCCGGTGTCGACCTCGCCCAGGTGGCCCGCACCACCCCCGGCATGACCGGGGCGGAGCTGGCCAACCTCGCCAACGAGGCCGCCCTGCTCGCGGTCAAGCGGCAGCAGGACGCCGTCACCCAGGCCGACCTGTCCGACGCGCTGGAGAAGGTCCAGCTCGGGGCCGAGCGGCCGCTGGTCATGCCCGAGGAGGAGCGCCGCAGGACCGCGTACCACGAGAGCGGCCACGCCCTGCTGGGCATGCTCCAGCCCGGCGCCGACCCGGTCCGCAAGGTGACGATCGTGCCGCGCGGCCGGGCCCTGGGCGTGACCCTGTCCACCCCCGAGACCGACCGCTACGCGTACACCGAGGAGTACCTGCGCGGGCGGATCATCGGCGCGCTCGGCGGCATGGCCGCCGAACACGTGGTCTACGGGGTCGTCACGACCGGCGCCGAGAACGACCTCGAACAGGTGACCGGTATCGCCCGCGGCATGGTCGGCCGCTGGGGCATGAGCGAGCGCGTCGGCCGGCTCACCGCCATCCCCTCCGACGCCCAGGGCGCCTACGGCCTCTCCGCCGCACCCGCCACCCTCGACGTGGTGGACGGCGAAATGCGCCGGATCGTCGACGAGTGCTACGAGAACGCCTGCCGGCTGCTGCGCGAGCACCGCGACCGGCTCGACGCCCTCGCCGAGGCGCTGCTCGCCGCCGAGACCCTGGACGAGGACGCGGCGTACGCGGCCGCCGGCATCCCGCGCCTGACGAAAGGGACCGGCACGGCGGGGTGATGCGCGGCCCGGCCGGAACGGCCGGGGCCGGTTACTCCGTCCGGGCGATCACGTACCGGAAGATGTTGGGCAGCCAGACCGAGCCGTCCGCCCGCTCGTACGGGTGCAGCGCCTCGGTCAGTTCCTTCTCCGTCTGCGCCGGGTCGGCCAGGTCGTAGAGCCCCGAGCTGAGCAGCCCGCGCACCGCGCTCTCGGTGTCCGCGTAGCCGAACGGGCAGAACACCCGGCCCGACCCGTCCGGCACCAGCCCGGCCCGTTCCACCAGTGCGTCCAGGTCCCGCGGCACCGGTCCGCCGCCCGGCAGGGCCGGCACCGTGCAGCGCTCCGGCGGCCCCCAGTCGGCCAGCACCACCGCCGCGCCGCGGCCCACCACCGGCAGGGCCGCCGCCAGGGCGTCCGGTTCGGGGGCGAAGGCCGTGAGCACGTCGTACGGGTCTCCCGCCGGCCGCGGCGGCGCCGTGGCCACCTCCAGCACCCGTTCCCGGGCCAGCGCCCGCAGCTCCGGGCGCGGTTCCACCCCGGTCACCCGGGCGCCCCGGCCCGCGGCCAGCAGCAGGGCCAGCCCGGCTCCGCAGTCCAGGCCGAGCAGCCGATCGCCCGGGCCGAGCTCCAGCCGGTCGTAGACCGCTTCGTACAGCGGGACCAGCATCCGTTCCTGGATCTCCGCCCAGTCCCGGGCGACGAGTGCCGCCGTCGGCGTCGTCGGTGTCATAGAAAGAGCGCTCCTGATTCCTCTCGCCCCCTTGCCCCCGTTGCCAGAGAACTCCCCATTCGCCCCCGCGTCCAGAGGAGCGAAGGCCCCGATTCACACTCGGCGGACCGGGCGCCGTACCATTCGCGCCATGGCAAAGGCTCCCGTTCTCACCCCCCAGGCGGACGACTTCCCCCGCTGGTACCAGGATCTGATCAACAAGGCCGAGCTGGCCGACAACGGCCCGGTGCGCGGCACGATGGTCATCCGACCGTACGGCTACGGGCTGTGGGAGCGGATGCAGCAGGAGATGGACGCGCGCATCAAGGAGGCGGGCGCCCAGAACGCCTACTTCCCGCTGTTCATCCCGCAGTCCTACCTGACGCGGGAGGCCGAGCACGTCGAGGGCTTCGCCCCCGAGCTCGCGGTCGTCACGCACGGCGGCGGCAAGGAGCTCGAGGAGCCGGTGGTCGTCCGGCCCACGTCCGAGACGATCATCAACGACTACTTCTCCAAGTGGGTGCAGAGCTACCGCGACCTGCCCCTGCTGATCAACCAGTGGGCCAACGTCGTCCGCTGGGAGATGCGTCCGCGCGTCTTCCTCCGCACGAGTGAGTTCCTCTGGCAGGAGGGCCACACCGCCCACGCCACCTACGAGGACGCCCGCGACTACGCCGCGCACATCCACCGGAACGTGTACGGCGACTTCATGACCAACGTGCTCGGCATCGACGTCGTGCTCGGCCGCAAGACGGCCAAGGAGCGCTTCGCCGGCGCCATCAACACCCTCACCCTGGAGGGCATGATGGGCGACGGCAAGGCCCTCCAGATGGGCACCAGCCACGAGCTCGGCACCAACTTCGCCAAGGCCTTCAACACCTCCTACCTGTCCAAGGAGGGCCAGCAGGAGCTGGTCTGGCAGACGTCCTGGGGCGTCTCCACCCGGATGGTCGGCGGTCTGATCATGTCCCACGGCGACGACAACGGTCTGCGGGTGCCGCCGCGCCTGGCGCACGTCCAGGTCGTCGTCATGGCGATCAAGGGCGACGAGGCCGTGGCCAAGGTCCGCGAGCTGGGCGACCGGCTGAAGGCCGCGGGCATCCGCGTGCACGTGGACGACCGCGTGGACACGCCGTTCGGCCGCCGCGCCGTGGACTGGGAGCTCAAGGGCGTCCCGGTGCGCGTCGAGATCGGCCCGCGCGACCTGGAGAACGGCACCGCCATGCTGGCCCGCCGCATCCCCGGCGGCAAGGAGCCGGTGCAGATCGAGGCGCTCGCCGACCTGCTGCCCAAGGTGCTCGACGAGGACCAGGCGCAGCTGCTGCGCGAGTCCCGCGAGCGCCGCGAGTCCCGTACGACCGACGTGGCCACCGTCGAGGCCGCCGCCGAGGCCGCGCTGGCCGGCGGCTGGGCGCGGATCCCGTGGGCCGTGCTCGGCCCCGAGGGCGAGGCCAAGCTGGCCGAGCAGGCCGTCACCGTGCGCTGCCTGGTCACCGAGGACGGCTCGGTGCCGGACACCGACGACGCCCCGGGCAACCTGGCGATCGTGGCGCGGTCGTACTGACGGTCGTACGGACGGCCGCACGTGCAGTCGTACGGACGCCTGTGCCGACGGCCGTGCACGAGCAGTGACCCGGGTCCCCCGGGCGTGGGTGACCACGCCCGGGGGACACCCATACGTACCGACTCCTCCTGAGTTCTGCGCACCCGCCCTCGTCGGGTCGCATGAGACTGAACTGACTGGTACGTGCAAAAAATTTGGAATGGCCCGGAATCGGAACACCCTGGCCCCTCGGCTCGTTGTCACGACGTGAGCACGACACCACCTGTTCTCGCCGCAGAGCTGGCGGCGGCGTGGGCCGACATTCAGCGGTACCACCCCGAGCTGCCTGACCTTGCCGCGCCCGAGTCCCTGATCGGAGAGTCCTCGTCCGCATGCGGCGCGGAGCTCTCCTTCGAGCGACTGCTGCACGAGGCAGTCCACGGCATCGCCGCGGCCCGCGGCGTCCGCGACACCTCGCGCGCCGGCCGCTACCACAACCGCCGGTTCCTGGCGATCGCCGAGGAGATGGGGCTGGACCACTCCGACGAGCCGCACGCCAGCAGCGGCTTCTCGCTGGTCTCCCTCAACCCCGAGGCCAAGAAGCGTTACCGGCCGACCATGGAGCGGCTCCAGCGGGCCCTGAAGGCGCACACCGCCGCCACGGCCGCCGACACCAAGCGCAGCTTCCGCGGTCCGGCCGCCCGGCACGGCTCCTCCGGGGGCGGGGTGCGGGTCAAGGCCGTGTGCGACTGCGGGCGCAACGTCCGGGTGGTGCCGTCCGTGCTGGCCCAGGCCCCGATCGTGTGCGGGGGCTGCGGCAAGCCGTTCCGGATCCCCGAGGTGGCGGTGGTCGCGGCCGCGTCCTGACGCGGCCGGGCCATGTGGCACAATGGTCAGCTGTACTCGACAGTCGCACAGGACCCCTCTCTCCTCCGGCTGACGCGTCCATCGGGGCCCCGAGTACCGCAACCCCACGTGGCATCTCGTTGTGCCCCACCACGTCAAGACCAGGAGACACCACTCCAGTGGCAGTCAAGATCAAGCTGAAGCGCCTCGGTAAGATTCGCCAGCCGCACTACCGCGTCGTCATCGCCGACTCCCGCACCCGCCGTGACGGCCGGGCCATCGAGGAGATCGGTCTGTACCACCCGACGTACAACCCGTCGCGCATCGAGATCGACTCGGAGCGCGCGCAGTACTGGCTGTCCGTCGGCGCCCAGCCGACCGAGCCGGTCCTCGCCCTCCTGAAGCTCACCGGCGACTGGCAGAAGCACAAGGGTCTGCCGGCCCCCGAGAAGCCGCTGCTGGCTCCGGCCACCAAGGAGCAGAAGCGGGCGACCTTCGAGGAGTTCGCCAAGACCCTGGAGGGTGGCGACGCCAAGGGCGAGGCCATCACCCAGAAGAAGAAGGCTGAGAAGAAGGCGGACGAGGCCGAGGCCGCCGCCGAGTCGACCGAGGCCTGAGCATGCTCGAGGAGGCTCTTGAGCACCTCGTAAAGGGCATCGTGGACAACCCCGACGAGGTGCAGGTCGCGTCCCGCAACCTGCGCCGCGGGCGCGTGCTGGAGGTCCGGGTGCACCCCGACGACCTCGGCAAGGTGATCGGCCGCAACGGCCGCACCGCGCGGGCACTGCGCACCGTCGTGGGCGCCATCGGCGGCCGCGGGATCCGCGTCGACCTCGTCGACGTGGACCAGGTCCGCTGAGCAGGTGAATCACCGGCACGGGCCGGGGAGGGCATACAGGCCCGCCCCGGCCCGTCGTCGTAGGGACAGGAGAGAGAAGTGCAGCTGGTAGTCGGGCGTGTCGGGCGCGCCCACGGGATCAAGGGCGAGGTCACCGTCGAGGTGCGGACCGACGAGCCGGAGCTGCGGCTCGGCCCCGGTGCCGTCCTCCACACCGAGCCGGCGTCGGCCGGTCCGCTGACCGTCGAGACCGGCCGGGTGCACAGTGGCCGGCTGCTGCTGCGCTTCGAGGGCGTCAAGGACCGCAACGGCGCCGAGGCGCTGCGCAACACCCTACTGATCGCCGACGTCGACCCCTCCGAACTGCCCGAGGAGGAGGACGAGTACTACGACCACCAGCTGATCGACCTGGACGTGGTGCTCGCCGACGGCACCGAGATCGGCCGGATCACCGAGATCTCCCACCTGCCCTCGCAGGACCTGTTCATCGTGGAGCGGCCGGACGGCAGCGAGGTGATGGTCCCGTTCGTGGAGGAGATCGTCACCGAGATCGACCTGGAGAACCAGCGGGCCGTCATCGACCCGCCGCCCGGGCTGATCGACGACCGCGCGGTGATCGCCTCGGCGCGCGACGAGGCCGCCGGGGCCCAGGAGGACGGGTCCTGATGCGGCTCGACGTCGTCACGATCTTCCCCGAGTACCTCGAACCCCTGAACGTCTCCCTCGTCGGCAAGGCCCGGGCCCGCGGCCGGCTCGACGTGCACGTCCACGACCTGCGGCAGTGGACGTACGACCGGCACAACACCGTCGACGACACCCCGTACGGCGGCGGCCCCGGCATGGTCATGAAGCCCGACCCGTGGGGCGACTGCGTCGACGACGCCCTCGCCGCCGGCTACGAGGCCGGGGCGCACGGGCCGGTCATGGTGGTCCCCACCCCCAGCGGCCGCCCGTTCACCCAGGAACTCGCCGTCGAGCTGTCCGAGAAGCCCTGGCTGCTCTTCACCCCGGCCCGCTACGAGGGCATCGACCGCCGGGTCATGGACGAGTACGCCACCCGGATACCGGTGTACGAGGTGTCCATCGGCGACTACGTGCTGGCCGGCGGCGAGGCCGCCGTGCTGGTGATCACCGAGGCCGTGGCCCGGCTGCTGCCGGGCGTGCTCGGCAACGCCGAGTCGCACCGCGACGACTCCTTCGCCCCCGGCGAGATGGCCAACCTGCTCGAAGGCCCCGTCTACACCAAGCCCCCGCAGTGGCGCGGGCGCGGCATCCCGGAGGTGCTGCTCAGCGGCCACCACGGGAAGATCGCCCGCTGGCGCCGCGACGAGGCCCTGCGGCGCACCGCGGCCCACCGGCCGGACCTGCTGGAGCGGGCCGAGGCGTCGTCCTTCGACAAGAAGGACCGCGAGATGCTCAGCATCCTCGGCTGGTCCCCGCAGCCCGACGGCCGATTTTGGCGCAGGCCCCCGGCCGTGGAAGAATAGGCGGCTGCTGTACGCCCGCGTGCGCCCCTGCCACAGGGGGACCGTCGCCCGCAGGGTGGCACAGCACCCGATTTCTCTACGAAAACCCGTACGGCGACCTGTGGCGTCGTGCGAAGAAAGCAGAAGAAGATCATGGCTTCTCTCCTCGACGGCGTGAACGCCGCCTCCCTGCGCTCGGACGTCCCGGCCTTCCGCCCGGGTGACACGGTCAACGTGCACGTCCGCGTGATCGAGGGCAACCGCTCCCGTATCCAGCAGTTCAAGGGCGTCGTCATCCGCCGCCAGGGCTCGGGCGTCTCCGAGACCTTCACCGTCCGCAAGGTCTCCTTCTCGGTGGGCGTGGAGCGTACCTTCCCGGTCCACTCCCCGATCTTCGAGAAGATCGAGCTCGTCACCCGTGGTGACGTCCGCCGCGCCAAGCTGTACTACCTCCGTGAGCTCCGTGGCAAGGCCGCGAAGATCAAGGAGAAGCGCGACAACTGAGGTCCCCTTCGGGTCCCGGGGGTGGCCGGATAGGCTCGCCTCCGATGGACACCGAAGCACCTCACCCGCAGCGCGACCACTCTTCCCCCGACGAGGGGGCGGAGCGGTCGCGTTCTGCGTTTCCCGGGGCCGATGGGGGAGCGGGGGCAGAGACCGGGGCTGCGACCGGTTCCGGAGC
>NZ_RPRY01000580.1 GCF_003949795.1 Streptomyces sp. WAC06614 | reverse complement strand
ACCTCCGCCTGAACCGCCGCACGCCCGTACCGCAGACGTCGCCCACCACCCCCGGCACCTGACGACCTAGGGTCCCTATCCGTCTACTCGCGAAGCAGCCTGATCGCGGCGTTGGAGTCGCCGTCGCGGACCCAGCCTGTCATCCGGGTGACCAGGGGTGCGTGGAGACCGCGAAGAGCGTCCAGCGCCCGGCGGTACGTGGTGGGCGGCATACGTCCCTCGGCAAGCAGGGCCAGGGCCAGGGAGGCGACGTCCAGCGCGAGGGTTCCCCCACGGATTCGCCAGGAAGCGAGATGTTGGTACGGGCCCCGTGGACGTCGGCGGTGCTGGAGTGTTCGGTGCTTTCGAGGACGAGGCCGAGAGCGCCCAGGGCCGCGATCACGGCACGGTCTGCTCGGGTCCTTGACGTTCCGAACGGCAGCAACGGCATGGGCGCCGAGCAGCCCCGTGGTTTGCTCTGAACATGTCACAGAGCCTCGCGCACGGCAGACTTGATCAGGACGGCCGACGGGACGGACCGAAGGCCGGAGGGAAGGCAGGACGGCGGGACGTACCGCAGGCCGGACGGCGGGACGTCCCGCAGGCCGGACGGCGGGATGTACCGCAGGCAGGACGGCGGGACGTCCCGCAGGCCGGCCAGCACCTGACCATCCTCGGCCACCGCGCCTGGCCGGTCACGGACGCCATCTCGCTGCACGACGTGACCGCCGTCGGGCGCCCGACCTGGTCGCCCGCCGAGCCCGGCGTCGCGACCGGGGTGCACCTGATGCGTTCCGGCTACCTGCTGCGCGAGTCGATGGGCCAGTGCGAACTGGTCGACGCCACGAGCGGCACGTTCTCGCACACGGGGCTGGAGGAGCGGTCCGCCTTCCCCGGCAGCGGGAGGGTGCGCTTCACCTTCCTGGCGATGAGCGAGGAGGCGTACGCCCTCCACGTCGCAGGGTCCGACCGCTGGCAGGGCTGGCGGCTGAGCATCGGCCCCGAGCTCGACCTGCGCCACCGCCGCCTGCTGGCCGCCTGCCGCACCGCCGACCGGCTGGAACGGGAGGAGCGCCTCCTCGACCTCTTCGACGCCCTGCCCCCGCACCCCGGCGACGGCGGACCGGGCCCCCGGGTGTCCACCGCGGTCGCGCACTGGCGCCTGGCCACCCAGGTCCGCGAGCTCCTCAACAGCCCGGACGCACTTGCGGCCGCGGGGCTGGACGACCTCGCACGTGCCGTCGGCTCCTCCCCCCACCACCTGAGCCGGGTCTTCCGCAGGATCACCGGCCGGACCATCACCGCCTACCGCAACGAGCTCCGGGTCCGCGCGGTCCTCGAAGACCTGGCCGCCGGCGCCGACAGCCTGGCCGACCTCGCCACCCGCCACGGCTTCGCCGACCACTCCCACCTCGTCCGCACCGTCCGCCGCTTCCTGGGCGAAACCCCCTCGATGCTCCGCCGCCAGCTGAGCAGAAATGTCCAAGCGGCCGGGGAGTCCGCCGCCCGAGGATGAGGGGGCACGAAGCCGGCCGGCACACGGGGGGCGGGGCGCGCAACGGGCGGACCCCGCCCCCACGCCCCGCCCGGGCCGGCCTCTGCGCCCGCACGGCGGGCCCTCACCAAGGAGGAGGAGTGATGAGGAACCTCAGGTCCGAAACTTCGAAGTACGCCCTGATCGCGACCGCATTGACCGCCCTGGCCGTCCCCGCGGTCCTGGTCGGCACGGCCGGCCCGGCGGCCGCGACGGCCGCCTGCGGGACGTCCGGCCCCAACCTGGACGGCGACTCGTTCCGCATGACCGCCGGGGTGGCGGCGAACATGCGCTCCGGTTCCACCACGAGCTGCGGCGTCACCGGCTGGGCCGACAACCAGGACCAGCTCGTCTACTACTGCTGGACCCAGAACTCCAACGGCGCCACCTGGACCTACCTCCGCAACGTCAGCGACGGAAGGTACGGCTGGGTGAGCGACCACCTGCTGCCGAACAACGGATCCGACCGGTGGTGCGGCTTCTGATCCCTCGCCAGGAGGCGGCCCCGCCCCGGCCGGACGCCGGGCGGGCCGTCCCGGGAATTCCGGGACGGCCTGCGGTCGGGGACGTCCTTGCGAAGGCACGCGTGCGACCCCGAACCGTCGCGTTCCGGCCCCGTTCGGCGGTGACGGCCCGGAACCCGCCCGTCCAGCCGCCCAGGCGTTCTTGCGTGCCCGTCATGACCTCACTCAGGTATGGCAGGGCGCCCCTGGTCGCCCTCGCAGCGGTCCTGCTGCTCGGCCCGCAGACGGCCGCGGCCCAGGGCCCCGCGCACCCCCGCCGCGTATACACATCTGACGCTGCCGACGACG
>NZ_RPRY01000579.1 GCF_003949795.1 Streptomyces sp. WAC06614 | reverse complement strand
GCCCGGAAGCGGGGGTCGGGGCCCGAAGGCCCGGAAGCGGGGGTCGGGGCCCGGAGGCCCCGGTGGTCGGGGAACGGTCCCCCTCAGCCTACGTCGGGGGCGCCGACCCGCTCACCAGGAGCGATCCGCACCCCGCGGGCCCAGTCCGCGCCCCGCATCGGCTTCTTGCCCTGCGGCTGCACCCACAGCAGCTCCACCGCGTGCGAGCCGGTGCCGACGTACACGTTGTTCTTGGCCACGGACAGCTCGCCCGGGGCGAGGTCGGTCCGGTCACCCACCAGGCCCAGCGCGATCAGCTTCAGGCGCTCGCCGCGGAAGACCGTCCAGGCGCCCGGGGCCGGGGTGCAGCCGCGCACCACGCGGTCGGCCCGCAGGGCCGGCGCGGTCCAGTCCACCCGGGCGTCCTCGACGGTGATCTTCGGGGCCAGGGTGATGCCCTCGGCCGGCTGCTCGACGGCGCGCAGGCTGCCGTCCTCGATGCCGTCCATGGTGGCGGCCAGCAGGCCGGCGCCCGCGAAGGCCAGCCGGGTCAGCAGGTCACCGCTGGTGTCGGTGGGGCGGATCTCCTCGGTCAGCACGCCGAACACCGGGCCGGAGTCGAGGCCCTCCTCGATCCGGAAGGTCGAGGCGCCGGTGACCTCGTCGCCCGCCATGATCGAGTGCTGCACGGGCGCGGCGCCGCGCCAGGCCGGCAGCAGCGAGAAGTGCAGGTTGACCCAGCCGTGCGCCGGGATGTCGAGCGCGTTCTTCGGGAGCAGGGCACCGTAGGCGACCACCGGACAGCAGTCCGGGGCGATCTCGCGCAGCCGTGCCTGGAAGTCCTCGTCGCGCGGCCGGACCGGCTTGAGCACCTCGATCCCGGCCTCCTCCGCCCGCTGGGCGACGGGGCTGGCGACCATCCGCCGGCCGCGCCCGGCGGGGGCGTCGGGCCGGGTGACCACGGCGGCGACCTCGTGCCGCCCGGAGGCGATGAGGGCGTCCAGGGCGGGGACGGCCACCTCGGGGGTGCCTGCGAAGACCAGCTTCACTGGGGTCCTACCTCGCTCTCTCGGCTGTCAGCAGCGCACCAGTCTATGAGGTCGGCGCGCAGGGGGCGTACGCACATCTGCGCGCCTCTCGCATATGCCGACACGCCCCGGGAGCGTGACTCCTCGCCCCATGGCGCGTTGGGTCAAGAGAGATTGACCCCAAACGGGCCGCCGCGATCGCACGTCACTTGCGGCCCGGTCCGCTCCTCAGCACCGGTTCGAGAGGCTTGTTCATGGCCGACCACGCCACCCACGACGCCCAAGCGCGAGCCAGCCTGCACCTGCTGGTGCGGGACATCGAGCGGGTCCGCCGACAGGTGGATGCCCTGCGTACGCTCACCGCCCAGCTCGGGAACGTGTACCGCCCGCGCCGCTCCGGTCCCTCCACGGGGTTCGTCGTCTACGGCCGCGCCCCGGCACCCACCGTACGCCTCGCGCAGGAACTGCGCGACAGCGTCGAGACGTTGGTGACCGCCGCCGTCGACTTCGACCGTTCGCTCGGTTTCTCGTGGGACGCGGTGGGTTCCGCGCTGGGAGTCACCAAGCAGGCCGTGCACCGGCGTTACGGGGCCCGCCGGGCGCAGGCCGCCGAGGCGGCGGAGCCGATGGCCGAGGGCACGACCACCCGGACGCTGGGCATGCCCACCGTGCCGGCGGCCCGCGCCGTACCGCCCCAGCCCCTCCGCGAGGAGCCGGCCGCCCGCACAGCGGCCTTCCCCGGCCCCCGCAACGGCTGACCAGGCCTACCCGGCGGAGCCTTGCCACATGCGACTCCGCCGCGGGTGCCGTCGCCGCCGCCGTTTGCGGGCCCGGGGCGGGCCGGCCGCGCAGTTCCCCGCGCCCCTGGAGGCCGAGCTCCGGCCCGGCCCCCGTCCTGCGCCACCGGGCCCGACGCCTACCGGCTCCACCGCGGACCACCGACCGCACGCGGAGTGCGGGGCCGTGGGGGCCGGCCGCGCAGTTCCCCGCCCCCTGGAGGCAGGGCTCCGGACCGGCTTGCCCCGGGCCGCCCGGGCACGGCGCCGCCGCGAAACACCGACCGTCCGCGGAGTGCGGACCCCTGGTGGCTGATCGCGCAGTTCCCCGCGCCCCCAGAGGCCGAGCTCCGGACCGGGCTCGCCATGCGCCACCCGGCCCGGTGCCTCCCCGGCGCGGCCCCACCGCGAAACACCGACCGTCCGCGGACCGCGAACCCCGGGCGGCTGATCGCGCAGTTCCCCGCGCCCCCAGAGGCCACGCTCCGGCCGGACCGAAGCCACCCCCAGGCCGCCGGCGCCCCCCCCCGGCGGAGCCGGATCTTCAGGGGCTGTCCCTTATAAACATCGGACGCTGCCGGAGACGGAG
>NZ_RPRY01000578.1 GCF_003949795.1 Streptomyces sp. WAC06614 | reverse complement strand
CCCCGGCCCCCTGCGTACGGTGGAACGCTGAACGGCCTGCCCGGGGGTGGGAAGTGCCGGCTTTTGCACGGGGGTTGGAGCCGAGGCTGCGCCGCCGGGACCGGTGCCCGTTGCGGCCTTGGTCGTAGGGACGGCGCCGCTACCGCGCGGCGTGGCGGTGCCTCCCGCGCGGGGACCGCTCGGGGCCGGGGCCGACGGCACGGCGGCGACGGGCGCGCCGAGCCCCCGGCGCGGTGCCGCGCCGCCACCGCTGACGCTGGTCGCGCTCCGCTGGACCGCCACCGGAGCCGCGTACCCCGTCAGTGGCTTGCTCGGGGGCGTCGGCCGCCGGGTGGCAGCGGGCGCGGCGGTCCGCTGCACCGGGGCGGCACGGCCCGGCGCGGATGGGGACGGGGCGATGGCGGATGCCGGAGGAACGGCAGGGGCGACCTGGGCACGCCCCGGCGCGGTCGCGCCGGCTCCCGTGGAGCCGGCGGGCAGCGTGCTCCGCTGCAGCGGGGCGGCACCACCGCTCCCCGGTACCGCCGGGGACGGGGTCGATCCGGCGCCCGGGACCGGGCGGACCGCGCCGGGGGCGGGTTCGCCCGGTGCCGTGCCCCGCTGCTGCGGTGGGCGAGAGCCGGCCGAGGAACCGTACTGGGTTCGCATCGGCGTGCTGCGCTGTACCGGCCGGCGCGGGCTGTGGGCACCGGCCGGGCCGTACGAGGCGGGGTCTGCGGCGACGCTCCGCTGCATGGGCGCGCCCAGACCCGACGGCCGGGCCGGGGTCGCGGCCCGCGGGGCGTCGGAACGCGGCAGCTCAGCAGCGGACGCCGAACGGACGGGCGCACCCAGGCCGGTCGGCCGGGCGGGGGCCAAGGGCATCCCCGGCTCGGCGGCCACCGTGCTCCGCTGGGCCGAGGGAGCCGGCGGAGCGAGCGGCGTACCTGGAGGCAGGAGGCCGCCGGCGGCCGGTTCGGGGCGCCGGGCGGGGGCGGGCGTGCTCCGCTGCACCGGCGTCGCCAGAGGCAGAGGCGTAGTCGGGGACGCCGTGCCCTCGGCCGGCGGCACCAGCCGCGCCGAGGCACCCGGCGACGGCAGGCCGCCGGCCGATGGCTCGGGCAGCCGTGCAGGCGCGGCAGGACTCAGCTGAACCGGCGTCGCCGGGCCACCCGCCGGCTGCTCCGGCCGCGCCACGGCGGCAGGGGAGGTGTCCGGCGGGGGCACAGGCCGGCCCGGCGACGCCAGGCCCCCGGCCGAGGACTCGGCCCGCCGGGCAGGCACGGCAAGGCTCCGCTGAACCGAGCCGCCCGACGACGGCCGCGGCGTACGCGCGGACGCCGTGCCGTCGGTCGGCTGCTCCAGCCGCCGTGCAGCGGCGGCATGCTGAGCCGAGGTTGCCGATGGAGGCAGCGGCGTGCCCGCGTACGCCGGGCCACCTACTGGTTGCTCCAGCCGCCCGGCGGCGGCAGGGGAGGCCGCCGCCGAAGGCACAGGCCGGCCCGGCGACGCCAGGCCCCCGGCCGAAGGCTCGGCCCGACGGGCAGGCACGGCAGGGCTCCGCTGAACCGATCCGTCCGACGACGGCAGCGGGGTACGCGGGGACGCCGTGCCGTCGGTCGGCTGCTCCAGCCGCCGTGCAGCGGCGGCATGCTGAGCCGAGGTTGCCGATGGAGGCAGCGGCGTGCTCGGGCGCACCGCGCCACCCGTCGGCGGCTTCGTCCGCCGGGAAGGGGCGGCGGTGCTCCGCTGAACGGGCGTCGCCGGGGGCAGCGGCGTGCCCGGGGACGCCGGGTCACCTACTGGTTGCTCCAGCCGCCCGGCGGCGGCAGGGGAGGCCGCCGCCGAAGGCACAGGCGCGCCCGGCGACGCCAGGCCCCCGGCCGAGGGCTCGGCCCGCCGGGCAGGCACGGCAGGGCTCCGCTGAACCGAGCCGTCCCACGACGGCCGCGGCGTACGCGGGGACGCCGTGCCGTCGGCGGGCTGCTCCAGCCGCCGTGCGGCGGCGGGGGTGCTCCGCTGGGCCGGTGCCGACGGCACAGGTGGCAGTGCGTCTGGCGACGCCGAGCGCCGGGCGGCAGCAGGCGTGTTCGGCTGTACGGGGTGCGCCGACGCAGGCGACGGCGAACCCGGGGATGCCGGACCACCCCGCCGTGCCGACGCGGCGGTGCTCCGCTGGACCGGGGCTCCGGTGTCGGCCGGCGCAGGCGGCCGCGCGGCCGCGTCGGGGTGCCCGGTGCCGACGGGGCGTGCCGTGGCCGGGGGGCTCCCCGGACCCGTCGGAGCCGGGCTCCGGAACACAGGTACCGCAGCCGCCGTCGGAGGCGTGCTCCGGGACGGGGTCGGGGACCCGGACAGGGGCGGGGTCCCGCCGGTGAGGGGGTTGGTCACGGGGGGCCTGGT
>NZ_RPRY01000577.1 GCF_003949795.1 Streptomyces sp. WAC06614 | reverse complement strand
CAGGTCGGTCTTGGCCAGGGTCATTTCGACGTTGGACAGGAAGTTGCGGAAGAAGTGCCAGCGGTCGCCCATTTCGGTGAGGACGTCGTCCTGGCCGGCTTCGCGCAGCGCCTTCAGGCCGGAGCCGACGCCGTACCAGCCGGGGACGATCTGGCGGGACTGGGTCCAGCCGAAGACCCAGGGGATGGCGCGCAGGCCGTCGAGGCCGGCGCCGGAGTCGGGGCGGCGGGAGGGCCGGGAGCCGAGGTGGAGGTCGGCGAGCTGGTCGACGGGGGTGGAGGCGAAGAAGTAGGCGGGGAGGTCGGGGTCCTCGACCAAGCGGCGGTAGGCGGCGTGGGCGGCGTCGGAGACGATGTCCATGGCGGCGTCCCAGCGGGCGAGGGCGTCGCTGGACTGGCGGGGGGCGGTGTGGAGGGCGGAGGCCTGGAGGGTGGCGGCGACCGTCAGTTCCAGGTTCTCGCGGGCGAGGGAGGGGACGAGGTACTTGTCGGAGATGACCTCGCCCTGTTCGGTGACCTTGATCTCGCCTTCGAGGGTGCCCCAGGGCTGGGCGAGGATGGCGTCGTGGGAGGGGCCGCCGCCGCGGCCGACGGTGCCGCCGCGGCCGTGGAAGAGGCGCAGGCGGACGCCGTAGCGGTGGGCGACGTCGCGCAGGCGGCGCTGGGCGCGGTGGATCTCCCACTGGCTGGTGGTGATGCCGCCGAACTTGGAGGAGTCGGAGTAGCCGAGCATGACTTCCTGGACGTCGCCGCGGAGGGAGACCAGGCGTCGGTAGGAGGGGTCGGCGAGCATGTCGTCGAGGATGACGTCGGCGGCGCGCAGTTCGTCGGTGGTCTCGAGCAGCGGCACGATGCCGATCTTGGCCCAGCCGGCGTGGAGGTCGACGAGGCCGGCTTCGCGGGCGAGGACGGCGGCGGCGGGAGCGGAGTTCCTTGGCGAGGAGCTTCTGCCGGTAGTCGCGGGGCATGTCGGCGTAGCGCCAGGATTCTTCGCCGAGGCGGTCGAAGAGCTGGCCGAGGGCGTGGTGGTGGGCGTCGGCGTGTTCGCGGACGTCCATGGTGGCGAGCTGGAGGCCGAAGGCGGCGAGGGTGCGGATGGTGCGGTCCATCCGGCCGTCGGCGAAGAGGCCGCCGCGGTGCTCGCGCAGTGAGGTCTGGATGAGGGTGAGGTCGGCGAGGAGTTCGGCGGTGCCGAGGTAGTCCCGGCCGGCTTCGTGGGGGGTGCCCTTGGCGAGGCGTTCGCGGGTGTTGAGGAGCTTTTGGCGGATGCAGGTGGCCTTGAGCCGGTAGGGCTCTTCGGCGTTGAGGCGCTTGTAGCGGGGGCTGATCTCCGGGAGGCGTTCGAGGTCGGCCTGGAGGGAGGCGAGGAGTTCCTCGGTGGCGCCGGCGTAGCGGATGGAGTTGGAGAGCAGGCCGCGCAGGAAGTCGACGAGTTCGAGGGCGTCGGTGATGCCGTGTTCGTGCTGGAGGATCAGGACTTCGCGGGTGACCTCGGGGGTGACGTTGGGGTTGCCGTCGCGGTCGCCGCCGATCCAGGTGCCGAAGGTGAGGGGGCGGGTGCCGGCGGGGAGGGTGACCCCGACCCGCTGGAGTTCGGCGGCGAGGTCCTCCAGGACGTCGCCGACGGCGCCGGCGTGGAGTTCGTCGAGGTAGTAGATGGCGTTGCGGGCCTCGTCGGCGGGTTCGGGGCGGACGACGCGGAGCTCGTCGGTCTGCCAGACGAGGTCGATGTTCTCGGCGAGGCGCAGGTCGTGGCGGCGGCGGTCGCCGGCGCCGGTGACGGGCTCTTCGAGGAGTGCGGCGATGCGGCGCAGCTTGTTGAGGACGGAGCGGCGGGCGGCTTCGGTGGGGTGGGCGGTGAAGACGGGCCGGACGTTGAGGTGCTGGACCGTTTCGCGCAGGTGGGCGGGGTCGGCGTCCTTGAGCATGTCGGCGGTGCGGGCGAGGAGGCCGCCTTCGGCGGCGCGCAGGGCGCGGAGCTCGCGGCCGCGGTGGACCTGTTCGGTGACGTTGGCGAGGTGGAAGTAGGTGGAGAAGGCCCGGACGAGCTTGGCGGCGGTCTCCAGATCGGTCTCGCCCAGCAGCTGCGCGGCGGCCTCGCCGTCGGTGCGGGTGAGTGCGCGGACCTGTTCGACGAGGTCGAGGAGTTCTCGGCCCTCCTGGCGGACGAGGGTCTCGCCGAGCAGGTCACCGAGGCGGCGGATGTCCGCGCGCAGCTCCGCGTTGGTGGTGGACTGGTCAGCACTGCTCACGGGTGCGGCTCCTTGCAGTGTTGTGCGAACGCTACTGGGGCGGACCGCGCTGTCCGACGGCACCAGGATAGGCGGCCGGGGAGAGTGGCTGGTCGGACCCCCGCCGGTAGGGGGTGTGGCGGGGGTCCGACC
>NZ_RPRY01000576.1 GCF_003949795.1 Streptomyces sp. WAC06614 | reverse complement strand
GTGTACGAGGGGACGGGCGGGCGGCGCGTCAGTGCGCGGCGTTGAGCCGCTCGTGGAACTCGCACACGCCGACGTTCACGCGCTGCGGCGCGAGGATGGGACGGCGGCCGTGCACGCAGCGGATGTTGTCGACGAGCAGGACGTCGCCCTGCTGCCAGTCGAAGCAGGTCTCGTGGGCCCGGTAGAGGGCGCACAGGGTGTCGATGTCGGCGGTGTCGATGGGTGAGCCGTCGCCCCAGTAGGTGTTCACGGGGAGCTCGTCGAGGCGGTAGTCGTCCAGGAGCCGGGCGCGGATGGCCGGTTCGACCCGGGCGATGTTGCTGAAGGTGATGTTGTTGGCCCAGACCCGCCGTCCGGAGACGGGGTGGGTGACGGAGGGGGCGAAGCGGACCGAGAAGCCGGCCGGGAGGTCGCCGTCCCACCGGACGTCGAAGGCGTCGAGGAGGGCCAGGTGGCGCCGGATCTCCTCGGGGTCGTCGGTCTTGAACCAGCCGCGGGCGTCGACGCCGATGCCGGGGTGGAAGCGGCGGCGCAGGATCCAGCCGTCCGCCTCGAAGCGTTCGCGGATGCGGTCGGGGAGCTGCTCGTGGACGAGGAGGGTGTCCACGAACGGGGTCTGCCCGCCGGAGGCCCGGGTCTGCTCGCACCAGAAGACCAGGTGGCGGGGCCAGCGGACGCGGTCGCAGTAGTCGTTGTGGTACCAGACGTCCTCGCCGTCGGTGACGAACTGGTTGTGGGTGTTCTGGTCCTCCACCAGGTGTCCGGTGCCGCCGCTGAACACGCGGACGACCTGCTCGAAGCGGGCCGGGTCACGGACGTCGAAGCCGCGGAAGAGCACGGCCCCGGTCCGGTCCTGGAGCGCATCCACCCGGGCGCGGTGGGCGGCGATCCATTCGGCGAGGTCGGCGGCGGCCCGGGCGGTGACCACGGGCAGCCGGCCGCCGGCGGTGGTGCCGGTGTCGACCAGGTCGGCCTCGCCGACCGGGGTGGCGGTGGCCTTGCCGATCCGGAGCTTCATCAGATCTCCCGGGTGGTGAGGGTTCTGCAGTCGACGGAGTCGGTCATCGCGACGACGACCCTGCGGTCGCCCTGGTAGGTGTCGCGGCCGTGGGCGCAGGACAGGTTGTCGACGAGCAGCATGTCGCCGGCCTGCCACGGGAAGCGGTGGAGCACCTGGTCGTAGGCGGCGCGGATGGTGGCGAGCTCGTCGTCGGTGATGTCCTGGCCGTTGCCGAGGTAGGTGTTGCGGGGCAGGTTCTCCTTGCCGAACATCTTCAGCAGCGAGGCCGCGCCCTCGGCGCCGACCCGGGTGTGGTGGAAGAGGTGGGCCTGGTTGAACCAGGACGCCGTCCCGGTGACGGGGTGGGTGACCACGGCGTGGCAGAGCTGGCGGGTGCGCAGGTGGTCGGCGTCGACCCACTCCCATTCCATGTCCTGCTCGGTGCAGTAGGCCTCGACGTCCTGCTTGCTGTCGGTGCCGAAGACCTCCTGCCAGGGCAGGTCGATGTCGGGGTGGTAGTTGCGCACGTAGAGGATGCCGTGGCGGGCGAACCGGGCGGCGAGGTCCGTGGGCAGCAGCCGGAGCAGGGCGCGGGTGTCGGCGATCGGGGTCGCGCCGCCGACGGGGGCCGGGGTCAGGCAGCAGAACCACAGGTGGCGGGGGGCGGTGTGGGTCAGCTCGTTGTGGAGCGGGATCACCTGGTCCGGCGGGTACTCGGTGGAGGTGTAGATGCCGCCCTTGATCCGGGTGCGGGGCGTGGAGCGGTGCTCGTACGCGAGCAGGGCGTCGGAGAAGGCCCGGACGACCTCGTCGAACGCGTCGGTGTCGGCGGTGCCGAAGCCGCGCAGCAGCAGGGCGCCGTGCCGGTACAGGTCGGCGGCCAGCTCCTCGCGCCGCTGCCGGACGATTCCGGCGGCATCGAGCCGGGCGTCGCCCTGCGGTTCGACGATCTTCAGCAGGCCGCCGCTGCCGGGGGCGGGGCGGGTGGTGAGCAGGCCGCGCCGGTCGAGGGGGACGGCCGATCCGATGGTCAGGCGTGCGGTGCGCGGTCGCCCTTCGGCGGTCATGGAGCCTCCTGGCTCTCAGGGGTGGAAGTGCGGACGGACCCGGCCGAGGGCCTCGGCGATCCGGTGGTGCAGCATCGTGCGGTCGGCGGCGCCGACCACCACGTGGCCGGGCCGTTCGTGGCTGTAGCGCCAGACGGGGATCCGGTCCCCGGGCCCGGCCTGGAGCTCCACGTCGACCACGCCCGGGGCGGCGCGGCAGGCGTCGAGGCCGTCGACGCCGGCGAGGGTGACGCCCTGCCAGGGGAAGTACGCCACGGCGGCGCAGGCGAACTCGGCGCCGCCGGGCCGCACCTGGGCCCCTGCCCCGGCCTGCGCCCCGTCCCCGGTCC
>NZ_RPRY01000575.1 GCF_003949795.1 Streptomyces sp. WAC06614 | reverse complement strand
GCCCTCGCTGGTGGGCGGGGCCGTGGCGGTGGCGGTGCTGCTGGTGCTGGTGCGGGTGCTGGGCCGGCCGCGGCCGGCCGGGGCGCCGCCGGGCGGGGCCTGGGCCATGGACCGGCGCGGTTTCGGCCGGCTGGTGGGCGGCACCCTCGCGGTGTCGGCGGGGGCCTGGCTGCTGGGGCGGCGGCTGGGCGCGTTCGGCTCGGCCGGGGCCACGGCCTCCCGGGCGGAGCTCAGGCTGCCGCCGCCCGCCGTGCCGGCCCCGCCGGTCCCGGCCGGGGCGGGGGTGGCGGTGCCCGGGGCGGTCCCGTTCGTCACCCCGAACCGGGACTTCTACCGCATCGACACCGCCCTCGTGGTGCCCCGGGTGGACGCGGACGGCTGGTCGCTGAGGCTGCACGGGGAGGGGGTCCGTACGCCGCGCACCCTGACCTTGCGGGACCTGCTGGACCGCCCGCTGGTCGAGCACGACATCACCTTGACCTGTGTGTCCAACGAGGTCGGCGGTGACCTGGCGGGCAATGCCCGCTGGCTCGGCGTACGGCTGGACGCCCTGCTGCGGGAGGCCGGGGTGCGGCCGCCGTCCGAGGGCGGTCCGGCGGACCAGCTCGTGGCCCGTTCGGTGGACGGGATGACGATCGGGACCCCGGTGGAGACCGTGATGGACGGGCGGGAGGCGCTGCTGGCCGTCGGGATGAACGGCGAGCCGCTGCCCTTCGCGCACGGTTTCCCGGTGCGGATGGTCGTCCCGGGCCTGTACGGGTACGTCTCCGCCTGCAAGTGGCTGACCGAGCTGCGGCTGACCACCTTCGACGCCTACGACGCGTACTGGGTGCGGCGGGGCTGGGCCGCGCGGGCCCCGGTGAAGACCCAGTCCCGGATCGACACCCCCCGGGCCTTCGCCGCGCTGCCCGCGGGGCGGGTGCCGGTGGCCGGGGTGGCCTGGGCGCAGCACCGGGGCATCGCCCGGGTGGAGCTCCGGGTCGACGGCGGCCCGTGGCAGGAGGCGCGGCTCGCCGCCGAGGACGGGGTCGACACCTGGCGGCAGTGGGTCCAGGTGTGGGAGGCGGCGCCGGGGCACCATGTCCTGGAGGTCCGTGCCACGGACCGTACGGGCGCCGTCCAGCCCGAACGCCGCACTCCGCCGGCCCCGGACGGGGCGACCGGGTGGCACCGTGTCGAGGTCGACGTCCGGGGGTAGGCCGACCGTACATTTGTGGGATGGGGCTGACCAGTACGGCGTTGCTCGTGACGCTGATCGTCCTCACCGGCCTCGCCATGCTGGCGACGCTGCTGCTGTGGAACCGGGTGCCGGGGCCCGGCTGGGTGCGGTGGCCGGTGCGGGTGGCGTTCCTCGCGCTGTGCCAGCTGACCGCGATCTGTGTGGTGGCCATCTGGATCAACGGCAGCTACGGGCTGTACGCCTCCTGGGACGACCTGCTCGGCACGCCGGGCGCGGACGCCTCCACGATGACCGGGCCGCCGCCGGGACGGGCGAAGTTCACCGCGAGCGCCCAGGGGACCCGGACCACGTACTTCCGGGGGCCGAAGTCGCAGCTCGCCGGTGAGGTGGTGGTCTGGACACCGCCGGAGTACGACGCGCCGGGCGCGGACCGGACCCGTTTCCCGGTGCTGATGCTGCTGCACGGCTACCCGGGGACGCCGGAGGCGTGGCTCGACCAGGGCGGGATGCCGCAGGCCCTGGAGGAGCTGGCGCGGCAGGGCACGGCGCACCCGTTCATCCTGGTGATGCCGGAGATCTACCCCGGCGGGATCAACACCGACTGCAGCGACACCCCGGACCGGCGGATCGCCACCTGGCTCGCCGAGGACGTGCCGGAGCTGGTCTCGCGGCACTTCCGGACCCTGCCCGAGCCGCGCGGGTGGGGGCTGATGGGCTACTCGACCGGGGGGTTCTGTGCGGCGAAGCTGCCGTTGCAGTACCCGAAGGCGTTCCGCGCGGGGGTGGCCCTGGACCCCGACCCGCTGGCCGGGGACCCCAGCGTGCTGGCCGACCCGGCCCTGCGCGAGCGCAACAGCCCGCTGTGGCTGGTGCGGCACGCGAGGAAGCCGGGCGTGGGGATCTTCCTGGCCACCTCGGAGCAGGACCGGGACAGCCCGCCGCGCCAGCTCGCGGAGTTCGCCGCGGCCGCGGCGGGTACCGGGGTCCGCGTCAGGACCGTCGTGGTGCCCACCGGCGGGCACAACTTCGGTACCTGGCGCGGGATGTACCCGCAGGCCCTGGGCTGGCTGAGCGGGGAGGTCGCGGGGCCGGGGCGCTGAGCCGGGGCGCGCCCGGATCCGCCGGTTGGTCCGTGCCGGCAAACCGCCGTGAGGGTGTGGAGGGCCTCCGGAGCGGGCACCCTACGCCTGGACCCCGTCCGGGGGGCGCCTCCAGGAC
>NZ_RPRY01000574.1 GCF_003949795.1 Streptomyces sp. WAC06614 | reverse complement strand
GCCGGGGCGGCCGCCCCGGCCGCCCCGGCCGCGCCCGTCGCCCCGCCGCCCAAGGCGCAGAGCTGGGGCTCCCAGCTGCGCACCCTGGTGCGCCGGTACGCGGCGGTGCTCGCCGCCGACCGGACCTTCCTCGTCATCATGACCGTCCTGCCGTTCCTCATGGGCGCCATGGCCCGGGCTCTGGCCGGACCGGAACTGACCCCCGAGACCGCCGTCAACGCCCTGCTGATCCTGTGCGTCGGCGGCGTCCTGACGGGGGCCGCCAACGCGGTGCGCGAACTGGTCAAGGAACGCGTCATCTACCGGCGGGAACGGGCCGTCGGCCTGTCCCGGTCGGCGTACCTGATGTCGAAGGTCGTCGTGCTCGGCACGGTGACCGTCGCCCAGGCCGTCGTGCTCACCCTCGTCGGACTCGCCGGCGTCGACCACCACGCCCCCGGCGGCCGGGGCGTGCTCATGCCGTCGCTGGCCGAGATCACCCTGGCCGTCGCCCTGCTGTCCTTCACCGCGATGATGCTCGGCCTGCTGGTCTCCGCCCTGGTCCCCAAGGAGGAGGTCACCATGCCGCTGCTGGTCCTCCTCGCCATCGTCCAGGTCGTCTTCTGCGGCGCCCTGCTCCGGCTGGACGGCGTACCGGTGCTGGAACAGCTCGGCTGGTTCGTACCGTCCCGGTGGGCGATGGGGGCCATGGCGGGCACCGTCGACCTGCCCGCGATCGTGCCCGGCGCGCTCACCGCCGACCCGCTGTTCCGGCACGCCACCGGGGTCTGGCTGCTCGACGTCGGCATGCTCGTCGGCCTGTCCGTCCTCTTCGGGGCGCTGGTGGCCCTGCTGCTGCGACGCCAGGAGCCCGCCGTGATGAGGAGGTAGCCGCCCGATGACCCCTTCCCCGTCCGCCGGGGCCGATGCGCCCCGCACCGGCTTCCGGCCCACGCACGTGGTCCCGCCGGAGGGCCTGCCCGCCCGGGAGGGCCCCGGCTCGGGGCCGGCCACGGACCCCCTCGACCCCTTCCTCCCCGTCCAGCTGCTGTCCCGCCGCGGCGAATGGGCCCAGGTGCTGTGCTCCAACGGCTGGTCCGCGTGGGTCGACGGCCGGATGCTGGTCGCCGTACCGCAGCCGCCGCCGGCCGGCCGGGGGCCGGTGGCCCGCACCGAGGACCCGCGCCCCCTGCTCGACCGGTGCGCCGAGGCGCTGGCCCGCTACCGGAGCGCGGCCGACGAGCTCGCGGCCGGCCGCGCGGACGGCGAGGCCTTCCGCCGGGCCACCCGGGGCCTGCGGGTCGGCGTGGTCCTCGACGGCGAGTCGGCCTGGCTCTACGACGAGTCCTCCGCCCGGTGGATGTACGGGGACGGGACCCGGCTCGCGGTCTACGCCGCACCGGCTCCCGTGACCGACGTACCGCACCCGCCCACCCGGGTCGTCGGCAGCGGTGCCGACTTCGGCGGCGGTGCGGACCGATGACCTCCGCGCCGCCCGGCGGCACGCCGTCCGACCTGCGGGGCCGGCGGATCGCCGGGTACGAGATCGACAGCGAGCTCGGCCGCGGCGGCATGGCCGTGGTGTACCTGGCCCGCGACCTGCGGCTGGGCCGGCGGGTGGCCCTGAAGCTGCTCGCTCCGGAACTGGCCCGCAACGACACCTTCCGGCAGCGGTTCGTCCACGAGTCCCGGATCGCCGCCGCGATCGAGCACCCGCACGTCGTCCCGGTCTACGCGGCCGACGAGGCCGAGGGCCTGCTCTACATCGCCATGCTCTACGTCCCCGGCCGGGACCTGCGCGCCCTGCTGGACCGGCAGGGGCCGCTGCCGGTGGACCAGGCGGTCCGGATCGCCGGCCAGGTGGCCTCCGCCCTCGACGCGGCCCACGCCCACGACCTCGTCCACCGGGACGTCAAGCCCGGGAACGTCCTGGTCGCCGAGGGCCCCGACAGCGACCACCCCGAGCACTGCTACCTGACCGACTTCGGGCTGACCAAGAAGTCCCTGTCGCTGACCGGGTTCACCAGCGTCGGCCAGTTCGTGGGCACGCTCGACTACGTGGCGCCCGAGCAGATCTCCGGCAAGCCGGTGGACGGGCGCTGCGACGTCTACAGCCTGGGCTGCGTGGTCCACGAGACCCTGACCGGGGCCCCGCCGTTCCGGCGGGACGACGAGATGGCCCTGCTGTGGGCCCACCAGTACGACCCGCCGCCCGCGCTCTCCTCCCGGCGGCCGGAGTTGGCCGGCCTGGACGAGGTGGTCGCCAAGGCACTGGCCAAGTCCCCGGACGACCGCTGGGACTCCTGCCTGGCCTTCACCACCGCCCTGCGCCGCGCGAGCACCCCGCCGCCGCCCGGCGGGGTGCTCGCGCGGCGCAGGGCGGTGGTGAAGGCCAGGCAGGAGTCCCAGCGGTCGTCCGGGG
>NZ_RPRY01000573.1 GCF_003949795.1 Streptomyces sp. WAC06614 | reverse complement strand
AGGGGTTCGTCCCGGCGGGGGGCCTTTCGCCCCGGCCGCCTCGGCGACAACACCAGTTAGCCAGCCCCCGGACCGCCTGGCAACGCCCCCCACCTACTAGCGGCCGTAGCAGCAGCGGGCGGCGGGGACCACGGAACCGCCCAGCGGGCCGTCCCAGGATGGGGCGGAGGTCTACTAGGCGGGGCCGAATGTGACGTGGGTCCTGTGGGGCGCCTCACCGGCAGCGAGCCGGAATGTCGCTTTCTGTGAGGACTTGTACCCGTTTATCGGGTGTGGTGGGGGCCACTTCGCCCCCTGAATCGAAGGCCACGGGGGGCAGCGGAGGCCCCCTTCGCAGGGCGGCCGTCAGGCGTCGGTGGTGAGTTCGATGTGGGGGGCGAGGGCGGTGAGGAAGTCGGGGGCGTCGAAGATGCGGCCGGCGGAGGCGACGCCCGTGGTGCGGATGCGTCCGGTCAGGACCCGGTCCAGGGCTTCGACGACCAGTGGCGCGGTGACGGCGTAGATGTCGCGGCCCGAGGCGACGGCGCGGCGTTCGACTCCGTCGGCGCGGACGATCACGTCGACGAGGAAGGTCTGGTCGGAGCGGCCGAGCTCGTCGGTGGCGGTGGGGGCGGGTGTGGCGGACGAGGCGATGTCCCGGGCGGCGTCGAGGGCCATGTGGGTGTGCACGTCGCTGATCGGCAGGTGGTCGGTGACGGTCACGACGTCGGCCATGGTGAACTCGGTGACGACCTGGCGGGGCCCCATCGGGGCGGGGAAGAGCCACTCGGCGGTGGGCGGAGCGTCGGTGCGGCGCTGCCAGGCACCGCCGCTGTAGCGCAGGCGGTGTGCGCCGCGCCGTTCGCGGGAGACCGCGCCGGACAGGCGGGTTCCTGCGGTGGGATGCCAGTAGCTGAGGCCGTAGGCGATATGGGCCTCGTCGGCGTGGGTCCAGTCCCCCATCGCCGTGGTGACCAGCAGGTCGCCCAGGCCGCCGAAGAACGCCATCGCCGGGACGACGATCGCCTTCTCCCGCCGGGCCCGGTCGGCGTAGTGGGCGAAGGTGTCGAGGTTGGCCTCGAGCTCGGCTGCCACGTCCAGGTACGGGATCCCGGCCCGCAGGGCCGCCTCGATGACCGGGCCGGTGGTGGCGGCGAACGGGCCCGCGCAGTTGATCACGGCGGCCGTAGCGGCCAGCGCCCGGTCGAGCGCGGCCGGGTCGTCCACCGGAGCGGGACGGGCCTCGTGCCCCGTCGCCTCGGTCGAGGCGGCCAGCCGGGCGGCGTCGCGGCCGGCGAGGACCGGCCGGTACCCGCGGGCGGCCAGCTCGGCCACCACGAACCTGCCCGTGTGTCCGTACGCGCCGTAGACCGTCACCGTGCTGTGCGTCGCCGCCGTGCCGTTCACGAAATCCGCTCCCCTGGGTGTGTGCTGCGTGTCCGCGTGTCCTGCGCGTGCTGTGGCGGGACCCATCCTGGCCGGGGCCTGGGCGGCGCCGTGAGTGTCCGGAACGACGTAGAGCGAACAATTCCCGACATGGGTTCCGGCCGTGTGATGAGGTGGCGGCATGAGCGACAGCGAGATGATCAGGATCCCGGCACACCTCCAGGGCTATCCCGGGGTGGCCTTCGGCGGCTACGTGGCCGGTGTGCTGGCCGGGCAGGCCGCCGCGGAGCACGTACGGGTGGACTTCCGGCGGCCCGCGCCGACCGAGCTGCCGCTGCGGCTGGCCGGCACACCTGACGGCGGCTGCGCCCTCACCGCCGACGAGACGCTGCTGGCCGTCGCCGTGCCCGTCGGTTCCACGGGGGCGGTGGCGGGGCTGCCGGAGGCGCCGTCCTGGGCGGAGGCCGAGGCGGCGGCCGAGGCCTGTCGGGCGGCTCCGCCGGACGGGCAGACGGACTGCTTCGGGTGCGGTCTGGACCGGACCCCCGCGACCGGGCTGCGCCAGCACTGCGGACCGGTGCCCGGGCGGGAGCTGGTCGCCACCGCCTGGGTCCCGGGGGCCGAGCTCGCGGCCCGGGACGGGCTGCTGCCGCCCGAGCTGCTGTGGGGCGCGCTGGACTGCCCTGGCAACGCCGCCGGCCGGCTGCTCGACGGCCGCCCGGCCGGGGCCGTCACCGCCTCGCTCCGCGCCGCGGTGCTGCGGCCGGTCCGGGCCGGTGAGCGGCTCGTCTCCTACTCCTGGCTGCTGTCCTCGGCGGAGCGGAAGTACACGGTCGGCACGGCCGTGGCCGACGCCGACGGGGAGCTCCGCGCCATGGCCGAGGCCCTGTGGGTGGTTCCCCGGTCCGCGGTGCAGGGGCGGCCGTAGGGCCGTAGGGGCAGGGGGCCGTCCGTAGGGCCGTGGGCGCCGGCCCGGCTCCCCTTGGCCCCCCTGGTTCCCCTTACTCCTGGGTCGTCGAGGAGTGGGGGGCAGCCGGGGCG
>NZ_RPRY01000572.1 GCF_003949795.1 Streptomyces sp. WAC06614 | reverse complement strand
GGTGGGGAGGGCGCGCGCCCTCCCCACCCGGCCCCGCGTGCCCCCCTTCGTGCGCGGCGTGCTCCCCCCGACGCTTCCGGATATCGATGGATGTGCTGGTACGGATAGTTATGATCCGTAGCGCACGGTGGGTATGACTCCGTCGTGTGCGCGATACCCGCGATAGCGATGTCCGTTCCGACGTGGAGGTGAACCGCCGTGGCACTCTCGATCTCGGCCGTGGTGCTGCTGGCGATCGTCGTCTTCCTGCTGGTGCGCAAGGCGGGGCTCAAGGCGGGGCATGCCGTGGTCTGCATCCTGCTGGGCTTCTACCTCTCCAGCTCGTCGATCGCGCCCACGCTCAGCCAGG
Organism: Streptomyces sp. WAC06614; assembly: GCF_003949795.1. Taxonomy (GTDB): domain Bacteria; phylum Actinomycetota; class Actinomycetes; order Streptomycetales; family Streptomycetaceae; genus Streptomyces. The sequence continues at coordinate 2,080 of NZ_RPRY01000572.1, read as the reverse complement.
TGACCAACAGCGTGGCCGGCATGGTCAGTGGCCTGAAGTTGTAGCAGCGGCACCGTACGCTTGGCCGTCATGAACGGTCTTCCCGCCCGTCGGCTGCTCCTGGTGCACGCGCACCCGGACGACGAGTCGATCAACAACGGCGTCACCATGGCCAAGTACGCGGCCGAGGGTGCCCATGTCGCCCTGGTGACCTGCACGCTCGGCGAGGAGGGCGAGGTCATCCCGCCCGAGCTCGCCCACCTGGCGGCGGACCGCGACGACACCCTGGGCAGCCACCGGATCGGCGAACTCGCCGCCGCCATGGCCGAGCTCGGGGTGAGCGACCACCGCTTCCTCGGCGGCCCGGGCCGCTACCGCGACTCCGGGATGATGGGCACGGAGCAGAACCACCGCCCCGGCGCCTTCTGGGCCGCCGACGTGGACGACGCCGCCGCGCACCTCGTCGAGGTGATCCGCGAGCTGCGCCCGCAGGTGCTGGTGACGTACGACCCCGACGGCGGCTACGGGCACCCCGACCACATCCAGGCCCACCGGGTCGCCGTGCGGGCGGCCGAACTCGCCGCCGAGCCGGCGTACCGGCGCGACCTCGGCGAGGCCCACCGGATCGCCAAGATCTACTGGAACCGGGTGCCGCGCTCGGTGGTCGATGAGGGCTTCGCCCGGCTGCGGGCGGCCGGCGCCTCGGTGGACTTCCCCGGTGTCGCCCGGCCCGAGGACGTACCGGGCGTGGTCCCGGACGAGCAGGTGACCGCCGAGATCGGTGACGAGGGCGAGAAGTACGTGGCGGCGAAGGCCGCCGCGATGCGCGCCCACGCCACCCAGATCGCCGTGGACGGGCCCTTCTTCGCGCTCTCCAACGACCTCGCCCAGCCGCTGTTCGCCCGGGAGTACTACGAGTTGGTGGCCGGCCGCTCCGGGGCGCCCGCGGGGGAGCGGGAGCACGACCTGTTCGCGGGGGTGGACGCGTGAGCACGCCCTGGACCCCGGCGCGGATCCTCGTCTGCCTGGGCCTGCTGGTCGCGGGCTGGCTGGCGGGGACCGCCGGCTGGCTCGTGGTGGACGTGTGGTTCCCCGGCGGGCTGGTGCTGGCGCTGCTGGCCCTGTGGGGCGTCTTCCTGGCGGGCCGGCTGCTGACCGGGACCGCGCTCGGCGTGGGCGCGGCGGTGCTCGGCTGGTTCCTCGCGTACGTGGTGCTGAGCCTGCCGCGGAGCGAGGGCGACTTCCTGCTGAGCCCGGCCGCAATCAGTATGTATGTCTACCTTTTGGGGGGAACGGCCCTCGCTGTGATGTGTGCCACCCTCCAGCTTCCGCCGGACCGGCCGGTTTCGGCCACCCGGTCCGGCAGGTGACGTGCCGTTCGGAGCTAAGCCTGGAACTGCGCGCGGGGTTGTGAGCGCCCGGCGCGCGCCCCGCCGCGGGCGCCGGCGGGAACCCCTGACCTCCGGGGGACAGTTGCGCCCGGGCGGCGGCCAGTATGGTGGACGGGCCGCCGAGCTGCCCGCGCACGGTACGACGGGCGGCGGAGCCAACCGGGAGAACCTGCCTTGAGTCGTGAAACTGACAGTTCGTCCTCCGGGCCCCAGGGCCGCGGGGGAGCCGCATACCCCTCGGGTACGCCGCCGTACGGAACCGGCCAGTCGAACGCACCGGAGGGGAACGCTGTGACCTCGAAGCCGTCCACCCCCGACGGGGACATCGACGGACCGAAGACCGAGACCACGCTGACGACGCGGATCCGGATCAACATCCCCGGCTCGCGTCCGATCCCGCCCGTGGTCGTCCGCAAGCCGGTGGGCCAGGCCGGGGCCAAGGAGTCCGAGGCCCCCGCCCGGCCCGGCCCGGCCGCCGGTGCGCCGGCCGGCGCGCCCGACGGGGCGGAGGGCGGGGCGCCGGGTGCGGAGCAGGCGGCCAGCAACTGGTTCGCCCCGCGCAAGTCGTCCCCGGCGCCCGCCGCGGCGCGTCCCGGCCTGCCGACCCGGTCGGCGCCGGGCACCCGCCCCGACGCCTCCGCGGGCGCCGGCTACCCGCCGCCGGCCGCGGCGGGCGCCGGAGCGCCCTCGGCCCCGGCCGGGCCCGGCCC
>NZ_RPRY01000571.1 GCF_003949795.1 Streptomyces sp. WAC06614 | reverse complement strand
ACCTCGTCTCCAGAGAGACGGGGTATCAACATATCTGGCGTTGATTTTTGGCACGCTGTTGAGTTCTCAAGGTGCGGACGCTTCCTTCGTTCCCGTTTCCGGGCCCTCCGGGCGCTTCCTTCGTTCTCGCGTTTCCGACTCTATCAGATCTTTCCGGACCCGATTTCCTCGGTGCTTTCCGGTTCCGGCGCTTTCGCGCTTTTCCCTTCCGGCGTTTCCGACTCTATCAGAAGTTTTCCACCGGTTTTTCCGGCGTTCACATCCTGATGAGGAATCGGCTGCGCTCCTCGGTTCGGAAATGCGCTACGCATTCCGGTTCGGGAGACGAGAGAGATTTTAGAGCGTCGCGGTCGAACTGTCCAGTCCGAGGCAACCGTTCGAATCTACCTCCCCACGCCGACCGTGTCAACGGTCTTTGCGGGACCTGAGGAGACTAGCAGCTCGGCGGGGCGCTGCGCACATCAGGCGGCCGTGGGCTGCACCGCGGTGCGGTCGGCGGCCTCCACGTCGCCCACCTCGCCGGCCCGGGCGGCCCGGCCGCCGAGGACGTAGACGTAGGCCAGGAAGGCGGCCTCGGCCACGACGCCGATGGTGATGCGGGCCCAGGTCGGCAGGCCGGACGGGGTCACGAAGCCCTCGATGACCCCCGAGACGAACAGGACCACGGCCAGGCCGACGGCCATGCCGAGGGCGGCGCGGCCCTGTTCGGCGAGGGCCTCGCGGCGGCTGCGGGGGCCCGGGTCGATGACGGTCCAGCCCAGGCGCAGGCCCGTGCCGGCCGCGACGAAGACCGCGGTCAGTTCGAGGAGGCCGTGCGGGAGGATCAGGCCGAGGAAGGTGTCCAGGCGGCCGGCGGCGGCCATCAGGCCGAGGCCCGCGCCGAGGTTGACCATGTTGGTGAAGAGGATCCACAGCACCGGGATGCCGAGGAACGCCCCCAGGACCAGGCACATGGCGGCGGCCCGGGCGTTGTTCGTCCAGACCTGGGCCGCGAACGACGTCGCCGGGTGACTGGAGTAGTACGTCTCGTACTCGCCCCCGGGCTTGGTCATCTCGCGCAGCTCCTCCGGCGCCCCGATCGCGGCCTGGACCTCGGGGTGGGCGGCTATCCACCAGCCGATCAGGACGCCCACGGCCACCGACACCAGTGCCGTCGGGATCCACCAGCGGCGGCTGCGGTAGACGGCGGCCGGGAAACCGGCGGTGAAGAACCGGGCCACGTCGCGCCAGCCCGCCCGGCGGACGCCCGTCACCGTCGCGCGGGCGCGGGCGACGAGCTGGGTCAGCCGGCCGGTGAGCATCGGGTCGGGGGCGACGGACTGGATCAGGGACAGGTGGGTGGCCGTGCGCTGGTAGAGGGCGACGAGCTCGTCCGCCTCGGCGCCGGTGAGGCGCCGGCCACGGCCGAGGAGCTGTTCCAACCGGTCCCACTCCGCCCGGTGCGCGGTCACGAAGACGTCGAGATCCATCCGGTTTGCCGCTCCCCTGCCCCAGGTCCCTTACTCCTGCTGTGGTCAGCTTGGCAGACTTGATGACCGAGGGGCATGGCCGAGGGCGGGACGGGCCACGGGAAAGGTGTGCATCGGTGAGCGATCTGGTGACGGGGGACGCGGTCGTCCTGGGGCTGAGGCCGGCGCGGCTGCCGAGCCGTGCGCTGGCGATCTCGCTCGACATGCTCGTGTACCTCACGGGGTACGTGCTCGTCTCGGTCGCTCTGACCTTCGCCACCGCCCGGCTGGACGACGCCGCCTTCGCGGCGGTGTCGGTGGCGTCGTTCGTGCTCGTGCTGGTCGGGGTGCCGATCGCGGTGGAGACCCTGTCGCACGGGCGCTCGCTGGGGAAGCTCGCCTGCGGGCTGCGGGTGGTGCGGGACGACGGCGGTCCGATCCGGTTCCGGCACGCGCTGGTGCGCGGGGCGCTGGGGGTCGTGGAGCTGCTGATGACCTTCGGGTCGGTGGCCTGCATCGCCTCGCTGGTCTCGGCCCGGGGCCGGCGGCTGGGTGATGTGTTCGCCGGGACGCTGGTCGTACGGGAGCGGGTGCCGAGTACACCCGTGACGGCGGTGCCGCCCCCGCCGCCGTGGCTGGCGGGCCGGTTCACCGGGCTCGACCTGTCCGGCGTACCGGACGCGCTGTGGCTGGCGATCCGGCAGTACCTGACGCGGATGGGGCACCTGGATCCGCAGGTGAGCGCCTCGATGGCGGTGCGGCTGGCGGAGGACCTGGTCGCGCGGACGGGTACGCCTCCGCCGCCGGGGGTGCCGCCCGCGGCCTATCTGGCGGGCGTGGTGCACGAGCGGCAGACCCGGGACGCGGCCAAGGCGTTCCGGCAGCAGGCCGCGTCAGCGCCGTCCGTGCCGGTCCCGGCGTTCGGGCCGGCTCCGTACGTCGCCCAGCCCCAGGCCCCGGGCCGAGACCAGCGAGGCGATGCAGG
>NZ_RPRY01000058.1 GCF_003949795.1 Streptomyces sp. WAC06614 | reverse complement strand
TGGTCCGTGATCCGCGACCGCGCCGGCGGGTACTTCGGCTGGGCGTCCTCGGTGCCGTACGACGCCATCGGCCCGGTACCGGTGGCCCGTACCGTCCTGATGGTCTGCCTCGGCATCGTCTGTGGCGCGGTCCTGTCCCAGTCCGTCACGCGCAGCCGCTGGTTCCTGACGAAGGCCTCCGTACCGATCCTGCTGGCCGTGGCCGCCACTGCCGCCGTCTCGCACGCGGCCACCGGCTGGTGGTCCGTGATCCGCGACCGCGCCGGCGGGTACTTCGGCTGGGCGTCCTCGGTGCCGTACGACGCCATCGGCCCGGTACCGGTGGCCCGTACCGTCCTGATGGTCTGCCTCGGCATCGTCTGTGGCGTGGTCCTGCGCCGTACCGTCACCGCGATGGGCGCCACGGTCGTCGTCGGCGGCGCCCTCCTCATGGCCCTGGAGCGCTACCGCGGCTCCTTCCGCCCGGCGCTCACGCTGGAGTACCCGATCGGCCGGCCGCCGCAGATCCCGGCCGACGCCTGGACCCTGGCCAACGGCCTGCGGGGCACCGGTGATCCGGCCTCCGTCCAGCAGCAGTGCTCGGCCTCCAACGGCATGTCCGCCGATTCCACCGACCGCTACGTCGGCTGCCTGAAGGAGCAGGGCCTCACCGGCCAGTGGGCCACGTACCACCCCTCGTCGCACCTGTGGCCCCTCCAGTACACGGAGACCGCGATCTGCCTCGGCACGGCCCTGGCGCTACTGGCCTTCGCCTGGTGGTGGACCCGCAAGCGGCTGCACTGAGACGGGCCCGGACACCCGCGGACGGCCGCCGTTCAGAGCCCCAAGTCGAAGCGGTCGGTCTGGGTCCCCGTCGTGAGGGCCTGGTGCTTCTGGACCAGTCTCCCCCTGTAGTACACCCGGACCACGTTGGTGCCCTCCTCGACGTCGACCTGCTTGCCGATCAGCCGCCAGGACACCGAGTAGCGGGCGCCACCGACCTGGATGTGGCTGTCCTGCTCGACCGTAGCCGTCGAGCGGCGGCACTCGCTCACGAACGGTTCGCCGTCTACTTCGGTGTGCTGCGGTGCCCGCTGGATCGACCTCCGCTGGGCCTCGGTGACGCGCGGTGCAGTCCTGAACGGCGTCTTGCCGCTGCCGTGACGATCAACCTCTCCGAAGATCACTTCAAAGTTGCAGACCTCGCCGATCTTCTCCCTCATGAGGCACCGTTGAGCACTGCTCAGATCATTTCCCGAGGGCACACTGATGAAGGGACCCTTTTCGCTCGCGCGGCTGTACTTGCTGTTACTCACCAGGAGGACACCCGTGACACATTCCTTTGCGCGAACATACTCCCTGTTTCCCGCTTCGTGTTCCGAAAATTCCACCGTATCGCTCAAGAGGAGGATGCCTCCCCCGAGTGCGTAGTGCATCTCCGCTTCCAAGGGATCGGGCAGCGCTCGCTCGCGTCGCGTGCGCTCCTTCTCTCCGGGCGGGCTTTCCTTCCGCTTCTTCTTCAAGACGTCCGTATCCCTCCCCAGGAGCCGACCGTTCACCCGCCGGGCGGCGTTTTCGTCCGCTCCTCGACGCCCCTGCGGGGGCACCTCCTCCCGGAGCAGCGCATATGTGGTGATCTTCCGCAGGCCCGCAGAAACCCTGTCCCAGTCGGACCCGCTGTGGACACGGATGACCTTGCCCTTATGGCTGACATAAAACTCGCCCTCGGAACAGTCCTCGCGCTGCCGCATCCGCGCCACCCGCTCACGGGAGTACCCTGCAAACCGTGAATCGCTGGCGACAACGAGCACGGAAGCGTAGGTGAGGTACTGAAGACGGGCCCCCTCCTTCGCCGTCCTCATGACCTTCCGGTTCTGTTTTTCGATGGCCTGGAGCGCCTGCTGGACGTCAGGTCCGGGCGCGCTTTCCCTGCTTGCCGTATCGGCGTCGAAGCCTGCCGAACGGCCCGGCGCGAGGTCCGGCTCACCGCTCCACGGTTCTTCGACGGAGCAATGTATTGCGAAGCGGGGATACGGCCTCCAGTGGAGATGTGCCCCGGGGTCGATCCTGCCGCTGCCGAGAACTCCCGTGCATGTGTGGCCTTCACCCTGCGCGATCTCGTTGGACGGTGCCGGGCACGTATCCGTGTCACCGTCACAGAGGACGAGCGGATCCGGCCAGCCGTCGACGCCGGGCAGAATGAGCCACATTCCTTGTCGCTCGAAGGCCTGCTGGAGTGCGTCCATGTTCTCCGCTGTGTCGAGGCCTTCTCCTCCGTGAAGAACCTGGTTCACGACCGCCCCCTCCTTGTCGGTGAGGGATTGCATGAGGTGAGCGCCCTGCCAAAGATCCACGTAACGTCCGTACGTCATCGGCCGGCCTCCGGAGGAATAGAGGTGGATCGTGAGGCCCTCCGGCATCCTGACGACCTCCATGTCCGGTCGGGTGACGGTGGGGTCGCCGTGCAGGTCGCCATATCCCAGCAGGACGTATTCGGTCATCGAAACCTCTCTTACGGACGCGTATTTCGTCGCCGCTGCATGCCTGTATCCTTGGTCGGCGACACGGAGCGCCAGGCGTCACGGCGAGCAGCTGCCCTCCCTGGAGTTGTCCTCCAGGGATCTTTTCAGGCTGCCCATGACTGCCCGCGGGTTCCAGTCCGACGAGGCACGTACAAAGGCATTACCGCATTCCCGTTGAGGCTCTTTCCGGCGCCTTCCGGATTTCGCGGAGGCGGTTCTTCACTCCAGCATGTGCGTGCGCATCGCCTTGGCCACCGCCGCGCCCCGGTCGGAGACGCCCAGCTTCTCGTAGAGCCGCCGCAGGTGCGTCTTGACCGTGGTCGGCGCGAGGTAGAGCTCCTTGGCCATGTCGGGCACCGACATCCCCTGCGCGATCATCTGGAGGACCTCGCGCTCGCGGGCGCTGAGCATCGGCTCCTCCGAGCGGGCCCGGGACCGCACCTCCGAGGCCAGCCCGGTCACCAGCGCCGGCGGCAGGACGCTCTCCCCCTTGGCGCAGGCCATCACGGCGGCGACGATGTCGTCCCGGTCGGACTCCTTGGACAGGTACCCGGCCACGCCCTCCTGGATCGCCCGGTAGACGAGGTCGCTCTCCGTCGACGCGGACAGCAGCAGCACCCGGGTCGGGAGCTCGTCGCGGGACACCGCGTGCGCCACCTTCAGGCCGTCCAGCTCCGGCATGCGGTAGTCGAGCAGGGCCACCGCCGGGGCGTGCTCGCGGATCGCGTCGAGCGCCGCCCGGCCGTCGGCGACCGCCGCCACCACCTCGACGCGGCCGGTCCCGTTCAGCGCCGAGACGATCCCGTCGCGGTACACCGGGTGGTCGTCCCCGACCACGACCCGGACCTTGGTCTGTTCGTAGCTCATGGTGCCTCCGTGGCGGGCGCCCCGGCCGCGCGGTCCGAGGAGGCGGGCCGGTCCGTCACCGGTACGGTGACCCGTACCCGGGTGCCGCGTTCCACGGGCAGCAGCTCCATGGTTCCTCCCAGGGCCTCGACCCGGGTGCGCTGGGAGGCCAGTCCGATGTGGCCCTCCGCCAGCCGGCCGGAGAGCAGGCCCGGGTCCAGGCCGACGCCGTCGTCCTGCACTTCCAGGATCACCGCAGTGCCGGTGTCCCGCAGCGCGACCCGCAGGCGGGTGGCGCGCGCGTGCCGCGCCACATTGCCCAGCAGCTCCCGGGCCGTCGCGAACAGCATCGGGTCGAACGCGTACCGGTGCGGGAGCTCCGCCGTGCACTCCAGCGTGAGCCCGGCCCGCTCCGCGGTGGTCCGGGCCAGGGACCGTACCGCCGCCGCGAGCCCGGCCTCCTCCAGCACCTCGGGGTGCAGGGTGACGCTGACCTGCCGCAGGTCGCGGGCCACGTCGCCGAGCAGGCCGTAGGCCCGTTCCACGAGCTGCGGGCCGCCGTCGGGGGCCTTGCGGGCCTGTCCGAGGTCCTGGCGGGCCGCGAGCACGGTCTGCAGCGGCCCGTCGTGCACCGACTCGGAGACCGCCCGCCGCTCCCGGGCCTCGGCCGAGACCACGTCCTCCAGCAGGAGGGACCGGCTGACCGTCAGGGCGGCCACCTTCGCCAGCCGCCGTTGCTGCACCTGCGACACCACCACCGCCACCACGCACAGCAGGCCCAGCATGGCCACGATCGCCGCGGCCTCCCCCGGGCCGAGCTGTTCCCTGAACGCCGGGTCCGACAGCACCGCCCCGCTCGCCGCGATGGCCGCCACCGACAGCAGCAGCGCCTGCCGGCCGGGCTGGGTCGCGGTGAGGAACGGCAGGAAGGCCAGTAGGCCCAGCGACAGATAGCTGCCGACCGACAGGAACTGGATGACGGTCACCGCAGCCACGTCGACGACGACGAAGGCCGACGGAGCCGCCCCCGGGATGCTCCGGGCCACCTCGGGCCGGGCCCACGCCCTCCCCAGGGTCACCAGGGACAGCAGCCCGTACGCGCCCACCAGGGCGAACTGGGCGGGCCACTCGTCGGACGGGGTGCCGGTCCAGGCGACCAGGCCCATCACGGCCACCAGGACCAGCCGGAAGGCGCTGCGCAGCCGCTGCGCCCGCCGGTCGAAGTCCAGGAAGATGGCCGCGACCGCCTTCCCGCCGGGGCTCCCGGGGTCCACCGGCGGCCACTGCCCGGCCGGGGCTTGTCCGCCCGGCCCTCCGGCGTCGTGCCGCACCGCCCCATTTTAGGCCGGTCACCGCTGCGGCGCCGCGGCCCGCGGTGACCGGCCCACCGCCCACCTGTACGCACCGCCGTCCGGTGCCGGCGTCGTCCGAGGACGGGGTCGTCCGAGGACGGGGTCGTCCGAGGACGGACCGCTCGGAGGACAGGACGGGCGGTCCGGCGTCCCTAGCGTGGAGGAGGCCGCCCCCACCGGACCCCGGAGGCGGCGGCCACTCCCCCGCACCGCAAGGAGGTCGCCATGAGCCCGAGCCTGCTGCACCGGATCCTCGACCACGACAACCGCGCCGACCCCTACCCGCTCTACGCGGAACTGCACCGCACCCCGGTGCTCCAGGAGGACGGCGGCCCGTACGTCATCGGCGGCTTCCAGGACATCGAACGACTGCTGAACGACCCGCGGATCAGCTCGGACGTCCGCAACCTCGCCGTAGGGCCCGCCTCGGACGGCCCGCTCGTCGAGGCCGCCGAAGGCGGGCCCGAGGCGGGTGCCGACGGCGGGGACGGCACCGACGGCGCCGGCATGCTGCCCCCTGCCTTCCTCCGGCTGGACCCGCCCGACCACGACCGGCTCCGCCGGATCACCAACCGGCCGTTCGGCCCGCCGCACTCCCCCCATCGGATCGAGGACCTGCGGGGCGAACTGCTCACCGTCGTGGACGGCCTCATCGACGGGATCGCCCGCGACGGGGACCCCGGGAACATCGACCTGGTCGGCGCGTTCGCCTACCCCTTCCCGGTCACCGTCATCTGCCGGGTGCTGGGCGTCCCCCGCGAGGACGAGGCACGCTTCCACGCGTGGGCGGACGTCCTCGCCGCGAGCCTGGACCCCGACCCCGACGCGCCCGACCCCCGGGCGCGGCTGCGGGCCTCGCACGACGCCCGGCTCGCCCTCGGCGGCTACCTGGCCGAACTGATCGAGGAACGCCGCAGGCACCCCGGCGACGACATGATCTCCCAGCTCGCCGCCGGTGACGGCCCCGACGGCACGATGAGCACGATGGAGCTCCTCGCCACCACGGCGCTGCTGCTCGTCGCCGGGCACGAGACCACCGTCAACCTGATCACCAACGGCATGCTCACCCTGCTCCGCCACCCCTGGGCACTGGACCGTCTCCGCCAGGACCCGGCGTTCGCCGTCCCGCTGGTGGAAGAACTCCTGCGCTACGAACCTCCGGTCCAGCTGCTCCCCCAGCGCACCCCGCTCACGGACATCGAGGTCCACGGGACGGTCGTCCCGCGCGGCTCCTCGATGTGGCTGGTGCTGGCCGCAGGGAACCGCGACCCGGAGCAGTTCGCCGACCCGGACCGGTTCGACCCCGACCGCAAGGGCCTGCGCCACCTGGGGCTGGGCAGCGGCATCCACGGCTGTTTCGGGGCCCCGCTGGCCCGGCTGGAGGCGCAGCTGGCACTGAGCAGGCTGGCCGCCCGGCTCGAAGGACCGCGCCTGCTCGCCGACCCGCCGCCCTACCGGCGCAACGCCGTCCTGCGCGGGCCGCGCAGCCTTCCCGTGGCCTGCTCCGGCATTCGTCCGTGACCGCCCGGTCGGGCATCCGGGAGTGTGCCCGAGGGTGAGGCGAAGGTCTACCTCATCGGGCTGGAGAGGTGTGCGAGGGGCCCGACACCATGACTAACGCTGGCAAAGGTCGTCCGGACAGGAGACATCGACATGCCCGTTCAGTCATGGGTACCGATGCACATCGATCTCGACTTCGTCCTGGACCGGCGGCCCCGGGACGTGCGCGACGTCCTGAAGCAGGGCAAGCGCTGGATCCACCTCTACACGGTGTGGCACAGGCACGCGCACCCGAAGCCGGAGGCCGACCACGCGCTGTGGGACAAGGTGGTCCTGCTCCACGGGGCGACGGGAAGCCTCACGAAGACCCTGGAGAAGGTGACCGGCGCCAAGGACCGGATGAACGACTGGAACCGGCTGGTCGGCGGTGAGTTCTTCGAGGCGTGCGGGACGCTCCGGGTCTGGCTGGAGGAGGAGCGGAAGAGGGCCAGGCAGCAACTGGAGCAGGCCCGCGGTCCCGTCGCCTGGTACCAGCGGGGCGTGTCCGACAAGGACATCAAGGCGAGGCAGAAGGAGAACATGAACGCCGCTCTCGCCGCGGCGTGGGCCGACGAACAGCGGCAGAGCATGGCCAGGGCGCGGGCCGAGGAAAAGGCACGGGCCGAAGCGGAGGCGAAGGCCAAGGAAGAGGCGAAGGCCAGGGAAGAGGCGAAGGCCAAGGAAGAGGCGAAGGCCAGGGAAGAGGCGAAGGCCGAGGAAAGGGCGCGGGCCGAGGCGAAGGCACCTGTGCAGGTACCGGCGAAGCCGCGGACCACGGTGCAGGGGTGGACCGAGGCCGAGGCGAGGACGCGGGCGCGGGCACTGGCGCAGGCCGAGGCCAAGGTGCGGAGGCGGACCGAGGCGCGGCGGCGGGCCGAGGAACAGGCCAGGGCACGGGCCGAGGCACGGGCGGCGCGCAGGGCCCGGGTCGGGCTCCCTGCCAGGGCCCCGGCCGCGGTACCCGCACCGGTACCGGCGCCCCCCGACGACAGCGACGCGACCCTGACCCACGTGGAGATGGCCCTGGTCGCCTACACCCACACGGTCAAACCCCGGCTCGATCAGCTCCTCACGGGCCTGGAGAAGCTGGACAGGCGCACACTCGCCGCCGCTCACGAGCAGCTCGGGAAGGCCTTCGGGGCGCTGTCCACGGCAGAGGCACTCCTGCGGGAGGCGTGCGACCGCCTACGGCAGGCCGACAGCGCCTCGAAACCGAAGGCGGAGAAGCATGTGATCGCGGTCTGGGTGACGTACACCCAGGCGTGCGAAAAGGCGGGAAGGGCCTTGCGCAGGACCGCCAAGGACTTCGACGCCTGGGCCGTCGAGGACACCTCCAAAAAGCTCCGGGAGGACTTCGACAGCGCGTACCCGGCCCTGTCCTGGACGCTGTGGGCGATCGAGCTCATCGTGGTCGTCCTCATGGGTCTGGTCCAGACACTCGGCTACCTGGCCGCCCCCGTGGCCCCCCAGGTCACGGCCGTCATGCTGACGGCGTCGGCCGGGCTGACAGCTGCGCTGGAGGCCGTCAAGCAGCTCACCGTCATGGCGGTCTCCGCTGCCGACGCGGCGAACCCCGCAACCGTCCGCCGCCACCTCGGCAGGACGTACGAGCAGGCTCCCGACGCCCCCGACACCGAAAGGCTCGGCACTGCGGTCGACGTGATCGACCGCCTCGCCGGACTGGGGAGCCCGATCGCCTCGGCCGGGATGAAGCTGCAGGCGGTGCAGGACGGCTCGCCCTACGGGCCGACGGCCCAGGCGGCGCCGTTCGTGGGCCAGATCGGGAAGATCACCGGGCTGGTGAACCGGGGCCTGAAGATGGCCATGGAGCACAAGGAACTCAGGGACACCGGGGACCGCGACAAGCTCGTGGCGCTCCACGAGCTGACGACGCGCCTCCGCACGGCGCCGGCCCCCGGGCCCCGGGCCGCGGTCCTCGAGTATCCCAAGGGGGGCCGGGCGAGGATCCGGGTGAACGGCAAGGCCGGCACCCTGGAGAACGGCCGCTTCCACCAGGACGACCGCCGCGACGCCCTCACCGCGGCGCTGGCCGGCTGGTCGCGGTGGGGGAAGGCCGACCCCCACCCCTGTTTCACGCCGCCCGATCAGAGCTACTTCGCTCGCATCCCCCACTTCGCCCTCCTGCTGAACGGCCGGCTCGCGCAATGGCAGGAGGTGGCCGAGGGCATGGTCGTCCACGAGTTCGCGGAGGTCCACGGGGAGGGGTACGTCTGCCAGGCGTTCGCCTCCGGGCTCGGGTTGCCCCCGGCCGAGGCGGAGGACCGCTGGAACGTCACGTTCTTCCTCAGCTATGAAGGCAAGCCGGAGTTCCTGCAGGCAGATCTGCGGTGGTTCGCGGTCTACGAGAAGAGCGATCCCACCTCGATGATCATCGCACGCACCCATGACGACGCGATCGTCCTGGACGAGATCCGCAACGTGGACCCCGGTCTCGACTTCCTCACCCACGTCCGGCGGGCGAAGGGGCTCGACCCGCAGAACTTCGAGCTGACCGCCGAAGGACTCGCCGGCGCGGGCGGACAGCAGATCCTGCGCATGGGCGACGTCATCGACCTGTGCGCACACGTGGCGGACGCGGCGGAGTTGCGGGAGGCCTACGAGCAGGGACAGCCGATCGACGCCGCCACATGGGGCCTGGGACCGGAGGTCGACGCCATCCTGCTGGCCGACTGGCAAGCACCCCTCGCCCACTACCGCCGGGTACGGAACATCACGGACGAGGTCGAGCGCTGGTGCGAGCTGGAGCGCCTCAACGCCCGGTGGCAGGACGAGCCGCAGGACCTGGTGCGCTTCCTCCGCTTCGTGGCGACCGACGACGAACTGAGCACGAGCGTGGAGAGGATCGGCCGCCTCTACGACGAAGGTCCGACGGACTCGTCCACCGGCATCCGCGCCGCCCGGGAGCAGCAGCACCTGGCCGAACTGGCGGACCTGATCCACGCTGGCGAGGTCCCCCGTGAGCCCCGCAACGCCTGGATCCTCTAGAAGGCCTCCCGCCGGAGGGTCTTCTGCAAGCGTGCCCAGACCTCCGCGGAGCACAGCCTGCCCAGTTCGCCGTCGTCCGGGTCGTAGGCGTTGCCGTGGCTGACGAACTGGAAGAACGCCGTGCCCTCCGAGAGGATGCCCAGCTCGTGGGTGAGCCGCAGGAGGGCCGCCAGGTTCCTGCCGCTCGGCTGGTAGGAGCCGCTGTGGTTGTCGATCGCGACGACCTTCCCGTCCTCCATGACCACATCACCGGCGCACACGATGCTCCCGTCGATCTGTGCGTGCGACTGGAGGGAGGGGTAGCGCTCGATGCCCACCGGCCCCACCTGACGTGCATCGCGCTCGCTCATGCGCTGGTCCAGGTACAGCACGGCGCCCCCGTCCTCGACGGATATCAGGTACCGCATCTTCTGGCCGCCGCTGTCGATCCGGTAGCGCCGGTCGTGCGTGTGGACCCGGCCGTCGACCACCGGCCCCCGGAACGTCTCGCGCTCCACGGGGTCCACTTCGGTGAGGTACACGTGCGAGACCAGTTGCTTGCCGTGCCTGCTGATCCGGTCGGCTTCGAGGGTCTCCTCGAAGCTGCGGCTCCCGCCGGTCTCGCTCGGGAACAGCACCCGCCCGCGGATGCTCACGGCGGCCGAGCGCGCGTAGGCCGCCGCCGCACCGTCGTCCCCGTAGGAGGACGAGCGGCCTTCGAAGGCTTCGGGGTCGGGCCACTCGTCGAGGAAGCTTTCCCAGGCGTCGGGGCCGAGGGTGGCGTCGGTGATCCATCCCAGCCGGGCGGCGGCGTCGAGGATCCCGGTCATGGCCAGTTCGAGCATGCCGGCCGACCATCCCTCGGCGACGGCGCCCACGTTCTCGTAGCGCAGGGACTCCCGGTCGTTGCCGGCGAGCAGCTGGAGGAAATCCAGCGAGATGCTGCCCAGGAGTTCCTCCAGCTCGGCGCGGTCACGCCCGCCGTACTCCGACTCCGAATCCGACTCCGATCCCGACCCCGTCCCCTGCTCCTCGTCGAACTCGAAGATGCTGTGCTCCGACACGTCCACCCGTCCTGATCCCATGGATTGCCCACGGCCGCTCGGCCGAGCGTCCATGGTCGCAAGGATCGATCTCCCCGCCATGGGCATGCCGGGTGGCCCAAGGGGCAGGCCCCGGCGCCCCGTTCGGGCAGCTGGGGACCTCTCGGATCCTCGGCGGCCCGCTCTCATCCCCCCGGACCTCCGACCGGAGGACTCCCCCGCGGCACGCAGGCTCCTACGGTCGAGGCCATGGACGCCTTCCGCACCTTCCTCGCCGAGGCGGCGCGTGACTTCTCCACGACCGGAGCCGTCGCGCCCAGCAGCCGTCGCCTGGCCGCGGTGCTGGCCGCTCCCCTGCGGGAGCGGACGCACCTGCCGCTGACCGTGCTGGAGGTCGGGGCCGGTACGGGAGCCGTGACACGTGAGCTCCTGCCGCTCCTCGGCCCGGGCAGCCGGCTCGACGTGGTGGAGCAGAACCCGCGTTTCACCCGCGCCCTGCGCAGGCTGGTCACCCACGCGGCACCCGGGGTGGGGGCCCGGACGACGGTCCACCAGACACCCGTGGAGGAGCTGGAGACCACCCGCCGCTACGACGTGATCGTCTCCAGCCTGCCCTTCACGAACTTCGCCCCGGCGGAGGTCGACGCGCTGATGGACCGCTACTTCCGGCTCCTGCACCCCGGCGGCACCCTGGTCTACTTCGCCTACCGCGGCAGCCGGCACGCCCGGTACCTGCTGCGTCGACGGGCCGCCCTACGACGTCAGCTCGACGTGGACCGGGTCCTCGCCCGCTACCACGACACCTACGGCGCCGTTTCGCGCACGGTGTGGACGAACGTACCGCCCGCCCGGGTCTGGGCGCTGCGTGCCCGCCGGGCTCATCCGCAGGGACTGGAGGGACCGGGTCAGGCAACCGTCCGCTCGACGGTGGACAGGCCCCGCTGAGAGCGGTCGGTCTTCATCCCGACCTTGCCGGGCTCGATCGTGCGGGGGTCCACCGCCTCCCCCGGGGCGCCCTCGCGGTAGAGCCCCTCGGGCTCGGCGTCGCGGTCGTGCGGGAGCAGGTAGAACACGCGCCGCTTGTGCAGACCGCTGTCGGGATCGGCCTCGGCGGTCTCGCTGAGCTCGGTGAACCCGACCATGCGGCCGTCACGGTAGTAGCGGGGCTTGCCCTTGCGCCGGGGCGTCTTGTCGTGGGCCTGGCGCACGTAGTCCAGCTCCGAAGGGTCCTCCAGCCACACCACCTTGTCCTCGTGGGCGAGATCGCTTGCTTGGAGTAGCGAGCTCATGGCCGTCGTCCCTCCTCGGTGTCGTGTGCCGGCTGCGTCGTGCTGCGGACGCCCCACGCTACAGGGCGCCGGTGGCCGGATATCCGGGCCGGCCGGGCGGCGTCGTGCGGTGCGGTCATTGTTTCTCTGTTCATCGTAGGGGGCGGACAGGGCTGCGAACAGTACGCCGATATGGATCAGGCGCGGCCTGCCCCGTTCGCCTCATCGGCGAGCAGGGCGAGACCCGGGTAGTACTTCTGGCCGTTGGAGCGGAGCATCTCGTTCGGGGACGAGATGCCCACCTCGGCACGGATACGGGTGGCGAAGGCGCGCGGCGTGGCCGGCCGCAGGCCCTCGCCCTCCTGGCACCAGCTGCTGTACGCGCGGAAGAGCGCGCCCTGCTCCACCTTGAGGTCCTGTCCCTCGGGGGCGGCGGCGGTGCAGCACTCGGCGAGGAAACGGCCGATGTGGTCCTCGGTGGTGGCGTAGGCCTGGGTGGCGGTACGCACGACGCTGGGGCCGGAGAGGGCGGGCTTGGCGGCCAGGTAGGCGCGGGCGCCCTGGATCATCCAGTGCAGGATGCCGGAGCCCTCGTCCTCGACGAGTTCCTCGGCCAGGTTGTCGATCTTCCGGTCGTCGGGGACGACACGGTCGAAGGGGATCAGCCGGATCCGGCGCCAGAAGGCGTGTCCGCCGGTGCCCACCTCGGGGCGGTGGTTGCCCAGCAGCCAGAGCTTGTGGGTGGGCTCGAAACTGAAGTAGTCCTGCCGCATGCGGCGGGCCTTGAGCCGGTCGCCGCCGGTGAGCAGCTTGACGCGGGCCTCGTCGAACTTGTCGTGCGGCTTGAGCTCGCTGCACACGAACAGGCGGCGGCCGTGGAGCTCGGTCAGTTCGGTGGAGTGCTCGTTGAACTTGCCGCGCTCCATCAGGAAGCCGGGCGGGGCCACGTCGGCGTAGTCACCGAGGATCTTGATGACCATGTCCATCAGGGCGGACTTGCCGTTGGCGCCGATGCCGTAGAGGAACGGCAGGACCTGGCCCCCGACGTCCCCGGTGATGGAGTAGCCGAGCAGCAGGTGCAGGAAGTGGATCATCTCCCTGCCCTTGTCGTCGTCGCCGAAGGTCTCCGTGAGGAAGCGTTCGAAGCGCGGGGTGGGCACGGCCTCCGGCGCCAGGAAGGTGGCGCGGGAGTGCAGGTCCCGGCGGGGGTCCGGCTTGTGCAGCTCCCCCGTGCGCAGGTCCACCACGCCGGCCGGGGTGCACAGCGCGTGCTTGTCCCCGTCGAGCATGTCGGGGTCGAGGGCGAGTTCGGGCGAGGCCTTGGCCTGCGCCAGCATCGCCTTGACCCCGCTGGTGGACATGGCCCGCTTGCGGTGCTGGACCAGTTCCCGGTCGGTGAACAGCCCGCGGGGGTCGTGCAGGGGCATGTCCTCGGCCATGTCGCCGGCGGCCCAGATCGCGGCCTTCTCCCCCCCGGTGCGCTTCCACCGGTACTCGTCCCACACGTACCAGCCCAGGCCCTCGACGTGCCGGAAGCGGTCGCTGTGCAGGTGCGCGAAGAGCTTGGCGTTGCCGCGGTCGGTGAGGTTGGTCAGCAGCCCCGCCTGGAGGAAGTCCCCGGGGCGCGATCCGACCGGGTGGGCGTTCTGCTGCGCCGGGAGCTGGGCCGCGCCCGGCGGTTCGGGCGACCCGGTCGGTGGTTCGGGGGTGAACGCGGCGAGTTGCTCGGCGGCGGCGCGCGCGTCGAAGCCGGTGCTGCCTGCGCTGCTCATGAACGTCCCTCGGGGTGGATCGGGCGGTTGCTGCCGGCTCGGAGCGCGGAGTCGATGATGAGCCGGTTCCGGCGGGACTGCGCGGGCCGGGCGGCGTCGGCCGCTTCGGTGAGCAGGCCGGTGCACTCGGCTTCGGTGAGGTGGCCGCCGGCGGCCAGGCCCCCCGCGGTGAACGCGGCACGGTTGAGCTTGTCACTGAACGCTGCGCCCGACGGGGTACGGGCGCAGTCCCGGACGGCGTCCAGGAGCGGCGCCAGGATGCGCTGGGCGTCGCTGCCGCGGCGAGGGCGGCCTCCGGGGGCTCTGGTGGGTCCGGGGGCTCCTGGGGCCGCCTGAGGGGCCGTAGGGGTCTCCTGCGGCGCCGTGGGGCCCGAAGCGGGCCGCGGCAGCCGGGCGTGGCCGGTGCGGGTGAGTTCGGCGGCGAGCCACAGGGGCAGCGGGGCGGGCGTGCGGGCCCCGGGAAGGGCTTCGTAGGTGCCCTGGGCGGTCCGGGTCGTGGGCGCCACGATGTAGCCGCCGGTGGCTCGTACGTCGACCTGCCAGGCGAGCGCGGTACGGGAGCCGGAGCCGCTGGAGGAACGGAAGGCGGGTCCGCCGAGCGGGGCTCGGTACCACAGGTGCAGGCCGCCGGAAGGCGTGCGGACGCGCAGGGTGGAGTCGTCCTCGGCCGGGTCGGGCCGGCCTCGGTGGGCGGCCAGCAGGGCGAGGGTGTGGAAGCCGTTGCTCAGGCCCGTGAGGTCGACACGGTCGTCGATGGGGATGCCGGGCAGCAGGCGCTGCCGGTCCGGCAGGGGCGCCGGGTGGCGGTCGATGTCGAGGACGACGAGGCCGGCGGGTCCGCAGGAGACCCCGATCCCGAACTCCGGCTCCTGCTGCCACCAGTGACCGACGCGGGCCGGATCGGTGGTCGCGGCGTGGAAGCCGTGGCACCAGCGGCCCCGGGGGATGCAGGGGCACTCGGTGGCCGGGTGACGGTCGGCGTGGCAGTGGGCGCAGTTGGGTGCGGGCGTCTTGGTCCCTGGCGCGAGGGGATGAACGGGGTAGCCGCGTGCCGCGAGCCAGAGGGCCGTGTCACGCCGCGCGGCTGCCGTGTGCAGGGCTCCTCGCGGACTGGCGGGGTGGGCTGGCACGTTCTTTCCTCGGTCGGTGGTGCGATGGCGTCAGTTCGGTCCCTGGTCCCTGTCGTTGAGGAGGCGGCCTGCCTCTGGACCGAGGGACTGAAGGGACTGAAATTTCACATTGCCGGGAGCCTAGCGCAGAGGCGCCCCAGGCTAGCGCACCTTGGTACGTCTTTTCGGAATGCCAGTCCCTTGAGTCCCTGAGTCCCTGATGACCAGGGGGTTTTAGGGCCATGAGCCTGATGTGCGGGGGTTGGTCCCGGGCGTGGCGCCCGCCTCCAGGGCCTTCGGTCCCTGAGCATCTCCCCCAGGGACCGACCGCGGGCGGCCCGCGGGTCCCTCCTCTCCCCGGGTCCCCCCTCACCCCCGGAACAGGGGCCGAAGGGTCCGTCGGTCCCTTTCGGTCCCTGTTCCTTCGGTCCCTGCCAAACCTGCAGGTCAGCGGCCTCCCCCCAGGGACCCCAGGGACCCAAGGGACTCAACTTTCTAGTTATGAGCCACATATGCACATGAGCTTGTCCTACGCGCGCACATACACACACGCACGTAAAGGCTGGAAGTACTGAACTTGAGTCCCTTCAGTCCCTCAAACGGCCCACTCAAGCCTCTGACCTGCACAAACGCAACAGGGACTGAAACCCAGGGACCAACAGGGACTGAACGACTTCAGTCCCCGACCCACTCCGGACCCCGCGGAGGGCCCGCCGCTCGCCCAGGGACTGAAGCCGCCTTCCGTCCCTGGCACCGGCGGGAGGGACTGAACAGGCCCCTGCCGGAGTGGGCCGGGAGGGACCAGGGACCGAAGGGACCGGCGGATCAGTCGACGCAACGGGCGGACGCGCGGCCAGGGTGATGCAGCGGGCCCAGATGAGAAGGGCGACGGGATAGACGGCGTAGCCGATGCGTGTCGCCGGGGACAGGAGGATGGCCAGGGTGAGGCCGAGGGCGAGGCGATGGGCGGCAGCAGGCACGCTCATCGGGGGCCGGACGAGCAGGGACACCGCCACGGCGACGGCACTCAGCCCGATCAGTGCCACGGCGAGGGTCCTGCCGTGGGGCACCCAGGTGACGAGGAGGTGGCCCAGCAACGGGCTCGCGGCCGTCGAGGCGGTACGGCTCAGGCCGAAGGGGTAGAGCACCGCATTGTCGAGGAATGCGCGAGGATCGGCCAGCAGGGGCGGCGCCACCACGAGTGCTGCTACGCCGACGGACACGGCGGCGGTGGTCCGGGCAGCGCGTGGGCCACGGGTCGCGGCCATGAGGGCCACGACGACCGGGACGGCAGGCCAGGCGGTCCACTTCAGCACCGCTGCCGCCCCGAGGACCAGGCCCGCTCCCCCGGCACGGCCCCGGTGCGCGTAGGCCAGGGCCAGGAGGATGCAGGCCACCACCACGGGGTCGACTCCCCCGATGGCCAGCGGCAGGGCCACCACGGGGCTGGCCGCGATCCACAGGGCCCCCGTCACCGCCACCGCCTTGCGCCGGGGCTGCCGCTCACCCTTCACCAGCACGGCCACCGCCGCGGTGAGGACGACGAGGAAGCCGGCCAGACACCACAGCCGGGCACTGGTGGCGGGGCCCGCGCCGAACAAGGCGTGCGGCAGCCCGAAGAGGGCCATGCCCGGCAGGTACGGGTTGAAGTCGCGGACCGCGACCGGATCCGCGAGATAGGGGGTGCCGGTCTCCAGGAGGTGGCGGGCGGCGCGTTCGACGACACCGACCTCCATCTGCTCCAGGCCGACGGCGGTCAGCCAGACCAGCGGAACCGCCACCGCGCCGACGGCAGCGGTCAGGGCCGCCGCACGCGACCACGGCGTACGGGAGACCAGCGCCACCAGGGCGGCGCAGGCGTAGGCGACGGCAGCGGCGAGCCCCCAGCGGTGCTGCGAGGTGTTGGGGGCGGAAGCGAGCCCCACGGCCAGGGAAGCCAGGGAGCTGGCTGCCAGCGCCCGGACGTCCCAGCGACGGACGCCGGCCGGCCGAGGAAGGTGCATGCGGAGGGAGCCTTGGTTCGAAGGTCGTCCGCACGGTTGGACGGACACGCAGGAGCCGGGTGCGCCGGCGAAGACGGCGGCAGGCCCGGAGGTCCGTGCAGGGACTCAGCCTCTCCGCCCCCTCCCCCGGCAGACATCCCCCGATCGGCGGCCGGACCGGGGGAATCCCGTGGTCCCTAGGCGAATCCCGTGGTCCCTAGGCGCCCTTCGCCCTCGGCGCCGGTCGGACGCAGGCGCAGCATGCGAGGCCGATCAGGAGCATGGCCACGGGGAAGGCCAGGGCCGCCTGGGTGGCGGTGGTGGGGGTGTCTCCGAAGTCGGCCTGGAGGAGGACGCCGGTGGCGGCACTGCCGAGTGCTCCGCCGAGCTGGCGGGTGGTGTTGAAGACCCCGGAGGCGGCACCGACCAGGGACGGCTCCAGGGTCCGGGTGGCGATCCCGGCGAGCGGGGCCGAGACCAGGCCGACCCCGATCCCGGCCACGAGGAGCGACGGCATCAGCACCCAGATGCTGATCCCGGGGTGCAGCAGCCAGGCGAGCGTGGCAGTGCCGACGATCAGCAGGGTGAAGCCCAGGGCCGTGAGGGCCCGGGGACTCATGGTGTCGGACCACTTCCCGGCCAGACGCGCGCACAGGGAGGACAGGGCGAACATTGGGACGGTGGCGGCGCCGGCCGCCACCGGGCTGTAGCCCAGGTCGCTCTGCAAGTAGATCATCAGCGGCAGGAAGAGTCCGCCCATGGCGGCTCCCATGGCACCGCCGGCGACGGAGGCGGCGGAGAAGTTCCGGTTGTGGAAGAGCCGCAGCGGCAGGAGCGGCTCGCGGGTGTTGTGGTGCTGCCACCACACGAACACCGCCAGAGACAGGACGCCGAAGACCAGGATCGAGGGGATCGTCACCGGTCCGGCAACCGTGCCCCAGTCGTACGCCTCACCGCTCTGCACCCCGAAGACCAGCGCGGTCAGCCCCACACTGCTGAGCGCGATACCCCACATGTCGAGGCGGTGCTCCTTGGCGGGCCGCCAGTCGGGCAGCAGCCGGGCTGCCGCGATCCAGCCGAGGATCCCGACGGGGATGTTGACCAGGAAGATGCCGCGCCATCCGGTCCACGTGATCAGCAGCCCGCCGATCACGGGGCCCGCGGCCATCGCCGCACCGCCGACAGCACCCCACACCCCGAGCGCCCGGCCACGGCGCTCGGCGGGGAACAGGTGGACGATGAGGGACATCGTCTGGGGTGCGATCAGCGCGGCGGCCAGACCCTGGACGGCCCGTGCCGCGATCAGCACCTCAGGGCTCGGGGCGAGGGCACAGGCCAGCGAGGCCACGGTGAAGCCGGCCAGGCCGGTCAGGAAGATCCGCTTGGGGCCGTAGCGGTCGCCGAGCCGGCCCGCGAGGATCAGGGGCACGGCGTAGCAGAGGGCGTAGGCGCTGTTGACCCACACGGCCTCGTTGAGGGACGCCCCGAGCGAGGCTTGGATGTCGGGGACGGCCACGTTCACGACCGTGGCGTCCAGGCAGATCATGAAGAAGCTGACGCACAGCGCGTACAGCGCTGCCTGAGGGCTCGCGGGCGAGCCGGAAGACGTGAGGTTACGAAGCAGGCGGTGCAATTTCAGTCGTGTCCTTGGCACGCCCGCCCCGGCCGCACCGGACGGCGCCGGAAACCGAAGCGGGGAACGAAAGCCCGTCACGGGCGATGACGCTCACACACGCTTCGATGCACACCGCAGGACTCCCAGAGCTCGACCACGTACCGGACCTCGCCCGGCACCCCTTGATCTTGGCAGCCGCCACCGACCTCCGGGCATCCACCGATCAGCTGGTCGACCGGGCGACCCCTCGCCTCCCTCTGCAGGCACGCACGGCGACGGCCCGCACCTCCCGAGGGGATCGGGATCGTGCGGGCCGTCGCCGTGCGTCGCGTCAGTTCGTGCCGTGGGCCTCCAGCAGGCGTTCCAGCAGGATGGTGCGCTGGGTGTCGTCCATCTTCTCGAAGACGAGGTCGGCCACGCCGTTGCCGTCGTGCCAGGGCACCCGGGGGATCTTGCGGATGTCGACGAGCACGTTGTCGTCCTCGGCTCCGAGGGACCGGTCCGGCTCGGTCGGGGTGCTTACGGCGTAAGCACTCTCGGTCGGGCCCTCCGCCTCCTTCTCCCTCTCCCCCGGCCCTGGCGTCGCGGTCGGCGAAGTGCTTACGGCGTAAGCACCCGCGGACTCCCCCGCGGCCTCCCCTGCGCCCTGCGCCTCCGGCACGGCGGGCGCGGCAGGTGCCGGAGGCCGGGTGCTTACGGCGTAAGCACCCGGGTCCGGCTGGGGCTGCCTTCTCGGCGGGGCCTCGCTGCGGGCGCGGAGGGCCTGCTCGGCAGCGTCGTGCTGTTGCTGCTGGGGAAGCTGGCCGACGCGGCGGGCCACCTCCACCGGCAGCGACTTGTCCTCGACGGCCTGCTGGAGCTCCGGTGTCAGCTTGAGCAGCGCCAGGCGCTGGGTGACCCAGCCGCTCGACTTGTGCAGGGCCTTGGCGACCTGCCGCTGGGAGCCGTACTTCGTCACCAGCCGCTCAAGGGCCTTCGCCTGCTCGATGGGCTCCAGGTCCTTGTGCTGGACGGCGGCGACCAGCGCCGTCTCCAGCAGGGTGTCCGCGTCCTCCGCGAGCGAGTCGTCCAGGTGCGCGGGTACGTCGTCCAGGCCGGCCATGTTCGAGGCGGCCAGCCGCCGGTTGCCGTCGACCACGACGTACTCGGCCTCGCCGATGCTCTGCTCGTGCCCGGGGTGCGCGGCCAGGAAGGCGGCCCGGGAGACGACGGTGACCGGCTGGATGAGGCCGCGCGCGGTCACGCTGTCGGCGAGCTCCTCGATGTCCTGGAGCTCCTCGCGCGGGTTGTACGGGTTGTGCGCGAGCGTGGACACCCGAAGCCGCAGCCCCTGGGCCGGCCGGCCCGGGACCTCGGCGACGGCGGGGGAGTCCTGGCCGCTGAACCGGGCGAACGCGGCGGCGCGGCTGCTCATCGGCTGCGCCACGGCGTCGAACGTGGCGGAGCCGCCGAGCCTGTCGGCCTTGCTCATGAGGTCCTCAGCTTCCGGGCGATGGCCCGCATCTGGTGCGTCTGCTCGCAGTCGGGCGCGTAGACGAACAGCGGCTTCTGCACGCGGACGGCTTCGCGCTGCTCCTTCAGGTCGTGGACGACCGACAGCACCGGGGGAGTGCCCAGCGCGATCCACTTGTCCCGGGAGGAGGTCGCGATGAAGCCACGGCGGGGGTCGAACTTGTTGACCACCAGGCCCAGCTGCTCGATGACGATGTCGAAGTCACGGGCCAGCGCCTCGGTCTGCTGGATGAGCATGCCGTAGGCCTGCGCCGAGGTGTCCTCGGCCTCCACGGGGATGACGAGACCGGACGAGCCGGGCCGCTCGGCCTCCCGCTGGCGCGCGTAGTAGAGCGCCGAGTCCATGGCGAGGCCCAGGCTCGGAGGGGAGTCGATCACGATGATGTCGAAGTGCTCCTCCAGCGGGGCCAGCGCGCGCTCCAGCGCGGCGTGGCGGGGTCCGCGGAACATCGTCAGCCCGGAGTCGAGCAGGAACGCGTCGAACGCCGCCGGCAGTATCCGCAGCCGGCCGCCGAACCGTTCGCCCTCGACCGGCGAGGTCAGGTCGATCAGCTCGTGCTTGACCTGCTCGCGGTGGAGCATGTGCGTGATGAGGCTCTCCTCGCCCGCCGGGATCGCCTTGAACCCGAGCTGGTGCGAGAGGTGGCCCTGCGGGTCGAAGTCCACGAGCAGGACCCGCTGACCCGCTGCCGCCGCGTCGGCGGCGAGGTCTGCGGGTGCGCCGCCCTTGGCGGGCGCGGGGGAGCGGTTCACCGGGGCGTGCTCGGCCATGGCCTGGGCGAGGCTGGAGGAGATGGCGGTCTTGCCGACGCCGCCCTTCTGGTTGCACACCACCAGGCGCCGGGTCACGGATGCGTCCGCGGGGTGCTCGCTCAGCCAGAGCGCCACGGCCTGGGCCAGGCCCTGGATGTAGGAGACCTCGCGGGTGCGGCAGTCGTCCTTGAAGGCGTCGTAGAGGCCTTCGGGGAGGTAGGTGCCGAACGACTCCGCGCCGGCGGTGTTGATCTGGGGGAGGGGGTCGGTGCAGGCGCGCCAGGTCTCGATGCCGGCGGCTACGGCGTCCTGCATGGCCACGTCGAGCTGAGCGGCCCGGATCTTCAGTTCGTACTGGAGGTTGGCGGGCAGCTTGGAGACGAGCTTCTCCCGCTCACCTCCCTGCAGAGGAGATGACATGCACGGCAGCATACTGCCGTGGGCGCGGTTCTTGACGTCCCGTAAGGCGTGTTTCGCCTGATTCCCACGTTAGTTCCTTCGAAGTGCTTACGCCGTAAGCACGTCGGGCCTCCCCCCACGTGCTTACGCCGTAAGCACGTCGGGCCCCCCAAGCGCTTACCCCGTCAGCACGTGGCAGCCCCTCAAGGGTGCTTACGGCGTAAGCACCCCGCTCAGCCGGAGCCCGCCATGCAGTACCCGCCGTCGACGACGACGGTCTGTCCGTTGACGAAAGGAGTGCAGGTCGTCAGGTAGGTCAGGGGAGCCCGGAGGTCCTCGAAGGCGGCGTCCCCGACCCGGCGTGCGGGGGTGCGGGCGATGATCCGGTCGAGCCGCTCGGGGTGCTGCTCCAGCATCTCGCGGTTGATCGCGGTGACGAAGTAGCCGGGGACGAGTGCGTTGACGCTCAGGCCGTGCTGGGCCCATTCGCACGCCAGGTGCCGGGTGAGTGAGACCAGAGCGCCCTTGGTCGTGCCGTAGGCGGCCACCTCGGCGTAGCCCCGGAGGGCGGTCCCGCTGGCGATGTTGACGATGTGGCCCGTCCCTCGCGGGATCATCCGGGCGGCGGCGAGGCGGCAGGCCGTCACGGCGCTGAGGAGGTTGACCGCGATGATCTCCTCCCATTCGGCCGCGCCCATGTCGAGGGTGGGCTTCTTGACCGCGATGCCCTGGGCGTTGACGAGGATGTCGATGCGGCCGTAGCGCGAGACGATCTCGTCGAAGGTCCTCTCCAGGTCCTCGGGGCGGCTCGCGTCGGCGGTGAGGGCGGGGGTCAGGGCGGTGTCCGCCCCGAGGGCCCGCAGTGTGGCCTCGACCTTGGCCCCGCGGCTGGAGACGGGCAGGACGAGGGCTCCCTGGTCCCGCAGGAAGTGGCACAGGGCCGCGCCGATCGAGTCCCGGCCGTCGGCCGCCGTGCCGCCGACGACGATGGCGACCTTCCTTGCTGCGTTCATTGACAGCCCCTTACATTGCATGACCTTTCGGGCATATAGGATTCACTGTAGAGCTGGAGCCACGGCAGGCCCCCCGGGGACTCGGTCCCGCACCCGGCCACCGCACACGACCCCGTCGGGCCATCCTCATGGCCTGGGGCTCGGCGCGGGGTCCACCGATCGGGCCACCTGCCGAGGGAAATCGCCGGCTGACGAGGACGAGGGCAGGGGCGCCGGACCGTACGAAGGGGAGCCGGCGCGGGGGATCCGGTGCAGGCCCCGCCGGTCGTAGAACGAGGTGATCGCCAGGCCCAGGACCAGGGCCGCCACCAGGCCCGCTCCGGTCACGGCCCAGGCCCGCGTCAGTCCCGCGTCACCCTGTGCGTCGAAGTAGAGGATGGCCCGGACCCCGTCCATGACCTGCCGCATCGGCTCGAACTCGGCGAGGAACCGGTAGGCCGAGGGAACCGCCTGGACCGGGATCGTGCCTCCCGAGGACGGCAGGGCCAGGGCGATGTAGAACAGCATGCCCACCGGCTGTCCCAGGGCGCCCAGGGCCGAGGTCAGCGCCTGAGCGCCCACGCCGACGGCGGAGATCGCGACCACCGAGAAGCCCCACAGCAGGGGCAGGTGCCGGGCGTTCATGTCGAGCAGTCCGACGGTCACGGCCATGACGAGGAAGGAACTCACCAACGACAAGGCCACCGTGAGCGTGCTGTTGGCCAGGAACGCCTGCCGGCGGCTGATCGGCACGAGCGGCCGGTGGGAGCGCAGCGGGCCGAAGTCGGTGGGGGAGTAGCCGAGCGCGATGTCGGTGCCGTTGCTGACGATCCCCGCGCACAGGAAGCCGATCAGCACCAGCAGGAGCGCGTAGTAGAAAGCCGACAGACCCATGCCGCTGCGCCTCCCCAGGGGGTGCCCCACGGAGACGGACACGTTCACCGGGTCGGCCAGCAGCAGCCGCACCGGAGCCGCGGTGCCACCGGAGCCGGATCCCGTGGCCCCGGTCCCGGCCCCGGTGGCGGTCAGGGACTCCCCGAGCCGGACGGAGGCCGTGTGCGCGGCCTGCTGCATCGCCGAACTGGCCAGGGAGGAACCGAGGCTGCCCGCACCGGGGCTGGTGAGCACGTCGATCCGTGGCCGGGCGGACACCGGGGCGGAGGCGACGAGGGCCTGGACCTTCGTGGTGAAGTCCGCGGGGATCGCGAGGACACCGTAGAGCTGGCCGGAGGCGAGCTGCCGGCGTGCCTCGGCCATGTCGAGGAGCTTCCAGTCCACGTGCCGGTCCGGGTCGGCGGAACGGATGGACGCGGCGATCCCGGCCCCGAGCGGCTCCGGCGTGCCGGGTGCCCCCCGATCCTCGCTGACCAGGCCGATGGGGAGGCTCCTCATGTCCCCGCGGGGATCGAGGATGCCGCCCATGTAGATGAGGGGCAGCAGCAGGGCCATCGTCGCGACGAGAGCCGCCGACATGGCCCACCCGGAGGGACGGACGAGCATGCGGAACAGCAGCCGGTCGCTCGGCCGGTGCGTGGACGCCATGGAACCTTCTCAACCGTGGGACGCGTCGCCGGCGGACCGGCCGCCGAGGGGCCTGCCCGCCCGGCCGACCCATGCTTCCCCTCGGGGCAACCACCCGGGATCCCCTCTACGGCCCCTCGACGGTGCTAGGCCCTTCCGCGCACCGTCGTGGCCGGGGCCCGTCCGCGACGTGTGCTTCCGTGCCGCACCGCCCGGCTCCCCCGGTCGGACCCTTTCGAGGGCCAAAGACCGCCCGGAGCAGCACCGCGGGCTTCCGTGAGGGCAGGGTGCGGTGCCACGGTCTCCTTACGTGTCAATTGTCCGCTTTGCGGGCGACGGTCGGGCAGAAGGCAGAAGAGGTGGCGTGTGTTGATCGGATCGAAGCTTGCGGCGGTAGGAGAGCTCATCCACACGGAGCTCACGTCTCCTGCACCCGCCCCTACACCCGACCCCGACCCCGCCGAAGGCCCTGCGGACGGCCCTGCGGACGGCCCTGCGGTACCGCTGCCGCGCCGGGTGCCCTTCGACTGGGGGAGGAACGCGCACGGCTGGCGGGTGCTCGTCCAGAACATGACCCCCCGGCCCCTCACCCCCTGGTACATGGGCACGGACATGGTCCGTGACGCGCCCCGGTTGATCGGGCCCGGGGGAAAGGGTGTCGTCCGGGGCAAGGCCGACCCCCTGTGGCCCGGCTCCCCCGCCGACATGGCGATAGACCTGCGCATCGGCGGCCATCCCAACGTGCTGGCCATCACCCGGGGCCCGGAGCACGGCGATTTCACCGCAGAGGTGTACGGCTGCGGCCCCTGGAACTTCACCTTCACCGAGATCAGTGCGCGCAGGCCGCTGATCCTGGTCGTCCGGCTCGGAAGTGAGCCTGCGGAGACGTGGGCCGCCTGAGGTCGTAGGAGGAGGCGGACAC
This sequence comes from Streptomyces sp. WAC06614, assembly GCF_003949795.1. GTDB lineage: Bacteria > Actinomycetota > Actinomycetes > Streptomycetales > Streptomycetaceae > Streptomyces. The sequence continues at coordinate 6,417 of NZ_RPRY01000058.1, read as the reverse complement.
GGAGGCAGAGGCGGAGGAACAGGACATGGGACGGCACGGCGCCCCCAGGGCGGCACACGGACGCGGCCGGCTCGCGCGGCCCACGGCGCTGGGGATCGCCGCCTTGGCGGTGGCGGGCGGGATCGCCGCGGTCGCGGTGGGCCCGCCGGGCGCCGGACACGCCCCCGGCGGTACGTCGATGCGGCCGGCGGCCGGCGAGGTGAGGCCGACCGCGCCGGCCACGTCGCCACCCCCCGCGCGGAATCCGGCTCCTGAGCCGTCGAAGCAGAAGCAGGAGAAGCAGGAGCACAAGCAGCAGGTGTCTCCGGTGCGGGCAGGCGCGGCCACGGCGGCGGCACACCGCGACCAGGCCCTCCCGAACGCCGGCGCCGCTGCCACCGAGGCGACCGAGCTCGTCAACGTGGCGCGTGCGGAGGCCGGTTGTGAGCCCCTCAGTGTGAGCCCCGCGCTGACGGCGCTGGCCGTCGGGCACAGCAAGGACATGGCCCTGGACGGCTACTTCGGGCACGGCGGGCCGGACGGGAGCACCTTGTGGCAGAGGGCCGCCCGGTCGGGCACGCGGAACGTGAGCGCCGAGAACATCGCACGCGGTCCCGCCGACCCGCAGGCACTGCTGAATGCCTGGATGGCCCGGCCCGGAAGCCGTGCGAACATTCTGAACTGCGGATTCCGCACCATGGGCACCGGGGCCTATTTCAACGGCACCGGCTTTTGGTGGACCGAGGACTTCGCAGCCTGAGCGACTGCACTGCTGAGCCACGGGAGCGACCGGAGCCACCGGAGCCACCGGAGCCACCGGAGCGACGGGAGCGACCGGAGCGACCGGAGTTCGCCACCTGAGGAATCCCGTGGCTCCACGCGCCGCCATCGTGCCACCGGCGTCGCTTCGGTCGCTCGCCACCGCCACCCCGGGCAGGGGCCGTACCGCCCGTGACCACCCGAAGGCAACCCGTGAAAAGCGGTAACGGGGTTTACCCGCCGTAGAGGTTAGTCTTCCGTGGGGGCCCGGATTGTTGAGGGGACGATAAAGGCGGTGGCAAATGGCTGGTCTGAACAAAATGATCAGTGTGGTGCTGGCCGATGACCATCCGATGTTCCGGGAAGGTGTCCGTCGGGCCCTGACCCTCAGCGGGCGCATCGAGGTAGTGGCCGAGGCCGACACGGGCCGGCAGGCACTCGACGCCATTGCCGAGCACCGGCCGCAGGTGGCCGTGGTGGACGTGCGGATGCCGGATCTCGACGGGATCGCCGTCGTCCGTGCCGTGGTGCGCGACCGGTTGCCGACGCGCGTGCTGCTGCTCACGGCGTTCGACGACAGCAGCCTGGTGTTCCAGGCGATCCAGGAGGGCGCGGCGGGGTACATCCTGAAGGATGCCTCGCGCGCCCAGCTCGTCGAGGCCGTGGCCCAGGTCGCGGCGGGCGGCACGGTCATTCCCCCCGAGCTGGCGGGCGGGCTGGCAGGAGAGATCCGGGGGCGGCTCAAGGACGAGGGACCGCTGCTGACGGACCGGGAACGGCAGGTGCTCAAGCTGTTCGCGGAGGGTCTGAGCATTCCGGCCGTCGCCAATCGGCTCTTCCTCGCCCCGAGCACGGTCAAGAGCCATGCCCAGCGCCTCTACACCAAGCTGGGCGTCTCGGACCGGGCCGCGGCCGTGGCCGAAGCGATGCGCCGCGGCCTGCTGGAGTGACCTGCGGTCAGTGCCGCCAGAGGCTCGGGCTGCCCAGATGGGCGACCGGGGCCGTGCCCGGTCGGCAGCACTCGGGTGAGCACCGGTCCAGGCCCTGCCATTCACGGACCAGCGTGTCGTAGAGCGGAGTGGCAGGCCTGCCCTCCGCCGGTCGCGGAGCCGCCGTGGCGGGGACGGGCCGGAGGGGGGAGGGGGCGTAGGGATGCGGATACGCGTAGGGGTCCGCCTGTCCGGAGGGGCCCGCCTGTCCGTACGGGCCCGGCTGGGCGTAGGGGTCGGGCTGTGCGTACGGGTTCTGGGGAGCGGCCGGGTACTCGGCGGACGTCGGGTGCATGGTGTCTTCTCTTCGTACGAGGTCCGGCACGAGGACCGGAAGGGAGGGCGGCGCGGTAGCGGCGCGGTGGAGTGCCCCGCCGTGGGCTCGCTGCACCCTTGCGCGGTACCACTCGATTCTGTGGGTCCGCCCTGACCCGGACAACGACGAAGGGGAAGGCGAAAGGCCCCTGATCCGTGCCCGGCGTTCCTCCTGCCCGCCCTCTCATCAGGGGATGCCCGGCCCGCGCCCCGTCCCTCAGCCTGGGAGCGGCACAGACGGCCGCGGCCTCGGACGGGGAGCAGACACAGTGGACACGCACACGACGGCGACGGCGCCGCATCCCGCTCCCGCGGCGGTCGCCGCCGCCCCCCTCACCCTGGGGGTCGAGGAGGAGCTCCTCCTGGTCGACGCCACCACGTGGCGGCCGGCCCCCCTCGCGGCCGAGGTACTCGCCGCCGCCGGTGGCCCGGGCCCGCACCTCCAGGGCGAGGGCACCCCTTACCAGGTGGAACTGGCCACCCCGGTGGCCGCCACCGCCGCGGAACTGCGGGTCTCGCTCGGTTCGCTGCGCGCGGCCCTCGCGGGAGCGGCCCGGGACCTCGGATGCCGCCTGGTGGCCAGTCCCGTTCCGGTCCTCGGCCCCGACGGGGCGGTGGAACTCACCGCCGACCAGGACCGCCAGCGGGCCATGCAGGACCACTTCGGAGCGCTGAACCAGACACTGATCGGCTGTGGCCGGCACGTCCACGTCGGCCCGCTCGACACCGCCGGGGCCGTGGCGGTCAGCAACCGGATCCGCGCCTGGGTGCCCACCCTGATCACCCTCTCCGCCAACTCCCCCTACGCGTACGGCCGGGACTCCGGGCACGCCAGCTGGCGCACGGTGGCCTGGTCCGGGTGGCCCACGGCCGGCCCGACCCCGTACTTCGACGGGGTGGCCGGCTACGAGCGCACCGTACGCCGGCTGCTCGACGTACAGGCCGTCCTCGACCCCCACATGCTGTACTGGGACCTTCGCCCCAGCCGGAAGTGGCCGACCCTCGAACTCCGGGCCCCCGACGTGACTCCGGACGCCGAACACGCCGTCCTGCTCGCCGTCCTGGGCCGGGCCCTGGTCTCCACCGCGCTGCGCGCGCAGGAGGAGGAACTGCCCCTGCCGCCCGCCGAGGACGAGGTCCTCAGGCTCGCCCGGTGGCGGGCCGCCCACGACGGCCTCGAAGGTGCCGGTGTCGATCCCTGCACCGGCACCGAGGTTCCCGCGATCCAGCTCGCCACCCGGCTGCTGGAAGCGTTGGCCCCCGCCCTCGACGCCACCGGCGACCTCGACTTCGCCGCGGACGCCCTCGACGGGCTGCTGTGCGGGGGGTCCTGGGCCGCCCGGCAGCGGGGGGTGTTCTCCCGGCGCGGGGACATGACCGATGTGCTGCGCTTCCTGGCGGAGGAGACCGAGCGGCCCTGACGACGCGGAGAGCCGCCGCGGCGAGACGCCGTCGGAGCACACGTCTGCGCCCGTCCGCGCCCGTCTGCCCGCCCCATGGGTGCCCCAAGGGGCCGCCCATGGGGCGGGGGCGCCCCAGGAGGGTTGTGGCCCGTGTGAGGGGGCGGATAGGGGTGGAACATGTCCACTCACACGCTCCACACACCGGCCCACACCCTCCAGACACCGACACACACCCGCCGTGCCGGGCCGCCCCGTCACCGCAAGCCGTCCCGGACGGTCCAGGGCCGGAACGCCCTCAACCTCGGCATCGCCACCGGAGTGCTCGGCACCCTCGTGGCCGCGGCACCGGCGAGCGCCGCCGAACAGCCGGAGTCGAACACCCACACCCTTGAGCTTCCCGTGGCGGACCTGGGTCTCTTCGACGCCTCGGAGTCCTACGACCACTTGAACGACTGGGCGCAGCGGATGGAACTCCGCGGCCAGGAAGGCCAGGCGGCCGCCGACGCGGCCGTCCGCGCCAGGACCGGCAAGGCCGCCGCCCAGCAGGCCGAACGGGACAAGGTCGCCTCGTACGAGGCCGCCGTGAAGAAGGCGGCGGCCGACAAGGCCGTGGCGCAGCAGCAGGCCAAGGACAAGGCGGCCAAGGACAAGGCGGCCGCCGGGCGGCAGAAAGCCCCGAAGGCGCCGCAGTGGGGCGGCTCAGGGGGCGGCCTCTCGAAGGTCGTGGACTTCGCCCGCAAGAAGCTCGGCTCCCCGTACGTCTACGGCGCGTCCTCGGGCAATGCCTTCGACTGCTCCAGCCTGGTGCAGGCGGCGTACCGCGCCGCCGGCATCACCATCCCCCGCACCTCGCAGGAGCAATCGGGGGCGTACCCCGAGGTCAAGGGCGCGCTCCAGCCGGGGGACATCCTCTACTGGGGTGCCAAGGGCGCCGCCTGGCACGTGGCCGTGTACGTCGGTGGCGGCAAGTTCGTCGGCGCGCAGAACTCCAGTACCGGGGTCGTGCTGCGGGACGTGGCGAACAGCAACTACAGCGGGGCGGTCCGCCCGGGGTAGTCACGTCACCCTTCGCCCCCCGACTCTCTTTCGAGGGCCCGCCGAGAGGCCTGGAACAGCTGTGTTCCAGGCCTCTCGGCGGGCCCTCGAACGGTCCGGGGCGTGCGAGCGCAGCGTTCGGAGCGACCGGAGCGACCCGGAAACAACACCTGGGAGCAGAAGAGGGACCGGCGTCCTGCGTCATAGATGGAAACGTGAGTCGCTCCGGTCGCTCCGGACGGGGGGCGGCCCCGCGCTGCCGGGTCCAAGAGGTGGCGGAAAGGTACGAAAGCGACGCCTCTCCCGTCAGCTCGGGGCGGTCCTCCCCCCGGCCGGGCACCGCTCCCGCAGGGCAGCGACTCTTCGGGTGCGGCTCACCCGCCCCGCGCCGTCTCCCGGTCGCTGCCTGCCGCCGCCCTGCCAGGCCGCCGCCTGCCCGCCCGGCGGCGGCCCCGGGCCGTTGGGCCCCGCCCGATCTCAACCGCCAGGGGGTCCGGTCGGAGGTCCCCGGGAGACGGGGCCAGTGCCGAGGCTGGAGGCGGACGGCTGCGCGTACGGCGCCCGTCCCTGTGGCCCTGCCGCACGGCACCGCACACCAGACACATAAGGAGAAAAGAGGAGGCCCCCCGTGCCCGTTCGCCCCCACGTCCCCTCGTTCGTCCCGCGCACCGACCAGGGCGGGCTGCTGCCCTGTGCCGAGCCCGGTGTCGATCCCGACGAGGTCTTCTTCAACCCGTCCGGCGCCCCCTTCGCGGCGGACATGGCACTCGTGATGTGCCGACGCTGCCCGGTGCGCCTCGACTGCCGGACCTTCGCCCGCGAGGGGAGGGAGTGGGGGTTCTGGGGCGGCGAGTCCGAGACCGCCCGCGCCCTGCCGCGTGGCGCGGCGATGTCGGCCCGCCGCCGCCGGGCCGCCTGAACTCCTCGGGGCGGTGGGGGCTCCCCGCCCCGAGGGCCAGGGTCGAAAGACCCTTCCCGCATCGGACGATCGGACCCCGATGAAGGTCCGTGGGCCCCCCCGATCGCCGGGGCCGGTACAGCCCCCGATGGGCCAGAGTGGGGGTCTACCACCTGTCGGTCGCTTTAGTCGCTGGGGAGAGAACCGGATGGCCTGCGAGCTGCGAATACGCTGTGGCCGGGCGAGAGACTCCCGCCCGGGCCGAAGGGCGGCGTACCGGTGAGCGTCGCACAGGCCGGGGACCGGGAGGCGTCGCCCAGGGCCGTGGCCCGCTGGTGCGCCGCGCAGGGCTGGCCCGTCCACCCGCTGGCCGAAGGGGCGAAGACCCCGGCCCGCAACTGCCCGGACTGCCGGGACGGCGGGCACCGGCCCGCGGCCTGCCCGTGCCGTGCCGAGGGCCGCTGGTGCCACGGGTTCCACGCCGCCACCACGGACCCCGAACGGATCGACGGCTGGTGGTCCCGGGACCGCTACGGCGTGGGCGTGGCCTGCGGACCGGCCGGTCTCGTGGTCATCGACATCGACGCCCACGGCGGCGCCCTCCCGCCCCGGGACCGGCTGCTGCCCGGCATCGGCATCGCCGCCGACGTGGACCTCACCGGCCTGGCGGACGGCTTCCACACCCTTGCCGTGCTCGCCGCCCTGCACGGCGAGCGCAGCCCCGCCCTCGACGAACGGACCCTGCGGGTACGGACCCCCTCCGGCGGGCTGCACGTCTGGTACCGGGCGGAGCCCGGCCCCGGCTGGCTCTGCTCCACCGGATCCGGCCGCGGCCGGGCCCTGGCCTGGCAGGTCGACGTACGCGCCCAGGGCGGGTACATCGTCGCGCCCGGCACCGTCACCCGGGCCGGGGTCTACGCAGCCCAGGGCGCCTGCCGGACCCCGGCCCCGCTGCCGACCTGGCTCGCCGGGGAACTCGCCCGGACCGGCCACGCGGCCGCCCCCGCCCCGGGGCGGGCCGTACGGGCGTGGGCCCGGC
>NZ_RPRY01000570.1 GCF_003949795.1 Streptomyces sp. WAC06614 | reverse complement strand
CCCAGAGCCTGTGACCCCCCGGCCGGTCACCGCACGGGCCGGGGGCCCCGGTCGTGCCCCCACGGCCCGTGCGGTGACCGGCCGGGGGGTCACAGGCTCTGGGCGGTGATGTCGCCGTAGGACGTGGTGGCCCGGACGGTCAGGTCCGGGGTGCCGCCGGTGTTCTTGAGGGAGTTGCGGACGCGGCCGTAGCTGGTGCCCGCGTCCAGGGCGGCGGAGGTGCCGCGGGCGGCGCCGACGGTGATGTCGCCCTTCTGGGTGCTCAGGGTCACCGTGCCGCGGGCGGCCTCGGTGATGCGGATGTCGCCCCGCTGGGTGCTGATCTCGGCGGGGCCGGTCAGGCGGCCGACGGTGATGTCGCCGTCGTGGGCGGCGAGGCGGGCGCTCGCGGCCTCGTCGAGCTTGACCGTGCGGTAGCCGCCGGTGAAGGCCACGTCGCCGAGCCGTCCGACGCCGCGGAACTCGGCGGCGGCCGAGGTCGCCTCGACCCGGGAGCCGGCGGGCAGTTGGACGGTGACCTCGACGGCGCCGGAGTTGCCGACGATCCGGTTCTTCGGCTCGGGGGCGGTGATGCGCAGGACCCCGTCCTCGTAGGCGATCTCGATCTCCGACGCGGCCTTCACGTCGCGGTTCACGGCGGCGTCGGCGGGCCGGACCTCGACGGTGGTGTCGGTGCGGTCGGCGGCGATCAGCTGGATGCGTCCGGCGGGGACGTCCAGGACGGCGGTGACCGGGGCGGTGGTGTCGAACTTCTGCATCGTGTGCTCCTCGGGAGGGCCGGACCCTTGCGGCCCGGCGTTTCTGATGTCGTGAACGCTACGTTGCCTTTCCAGAGTCGGCAACATTGTTGTTGCGTCAAATCGCAATAATCGCAGGTCATTGCAGGGATTTCGTTGCAACGGGCGTGAATCTAATGCAACGCAGGCGGGGATTGTCGTTGCAATGAGATGGAAGTGAAAGCTATGCTGGGGCCCTCACGTACCGCGCAGCAGAAGGAGACCGTGATGCCGGGAGGCAGGCTCACCCCGCAGGAACGCCAGCAGATCGCCCTGGGCCTGGCCGACGGCCTGGCGTACGCGGAGATCGCCCGGCGGCTGGAACGCCCGACCTCCACCGTCACCCGCGAGGTCATGCGCAACGGCGGCCCCACCGGCTACCGCGCCGAACTCGCCCAGCGGGCCACCCGGCACCGCGCCCACCGCCGCAAGCAGGCCGCGCCCCGGGGCTCCGGCGCCGCCGCGCTGCCGCCCGGCCGCGACAGCGAGGCGGTGCGCGCGTACGAGGAGATGTTCACCACCGTGCTCGTACAGTCCGGACTGCCCCGGATGACGGCCCGGTTGATGGTCTGCCTCTACACCACCGACACCGGCAGCCTCACCGCGGCCGAACTCGTCGAGCGGCTGCGGGTCAGCCCGGCGACCGTCTCCAAGTCGGTGGCGATGCTGGAGGGTCAGGGCCTGATCCGCCGGGAGCGCGAGGAGGGGCGCCGCGAGCGCTACGTCGTCGACGACGAGGTCATGTACCAGTCCACGATGGCCAGCGCCCGGGCCACGGCGCAGCTCGCCGACGTCACCCGGCAGGGGGTCGACGTGCTCGGCCCCGGTACCCCGGCCGCCACCCGCCTGGAGAACATCGCCCGCTTCGTCGACTTCATCTCCGAGAGCATCCTGCGCGCCGCGGAACAGGCCCGCGAGGTCCTGCACATGCCGGTCGCGGCGGGCCCGGCCGATGCGGATCCTGCGTAGGGTGCGGGCATGACGCAGATCCGGTGCCGGCGGTTCGTCCGCGCGGAGGGCGAGGCCCTCGTCGACTTCCTCAGCGGGGACACGTGGCCGTTCCACGGCTCGCGCACCGTCGACCCCGAGCAGGTCCGCCGAGGGCTCGCCGACGGGGTGTACGAGGGCGAGGAGAGCCGGACCTTCTGGGTGCTCGTGGGGGACGACGTCGTCGGACTGGTCCGGCTGATGGACCTCGGGGACCCGACGCCCGTCCTGGACCTGCGGATCCGTACGCCGTGGCGGGGGCGCGGGATCGGCCGGCAGGCCCTGGAGTGGGCGACGCGGTACCTGTTCGAGGAGTTCCCGCGGGTGCGGCGGATCGAGGGCACCACCCGGCAGGACAACGTGGCGATGCGGCGCACGTTCCTGCGGTGCGGGTACGTCAAGGAGGCCCACTACCGGCAGGGGTGGCCCGGCGCCGACGGCACCGTGCACGACGCCGTCGGCTACGCCGTGCTGCGCGGCGACCGCGAGGCCGGGACGGTGACCGCCGTGCCGTGGGACGACGAGGAGCTGGTGCGCGGGGACCGCGGGGCCACCGGGGCCGGCGGGGTCAGTGCTCCCGCCCGGCCGTGAGGCCGTCGAGGAGGGCGTTCAGGCCGTGGGTGAAGGTGGGTTCGGGGGAGGCGTTGTAGCCGGCCGCGGGGGTGGCGGG
>NZ_RPRY01000569.1 GCF_003949795.1 Streptomyces sp. WAC06614 | reverse complement strand
GGGGCAGGTCGTGGAACGGCGACTCGTTGGAGTCCATCTGGTAGCCGGCGGTGTTGGGGTAGACGAGCAGGTCGCCGGTGCGGGGGCGGCGGGTGAGGCCGACCTTGCGCCAGGTGAGCATGTCGGACTCCAGACAGGTGGCCGCCCCGATGCTCGCCGGGTACAGGCCGGCGGGTGCGCGGTCGTCCTGGGGCAGCAGGCGGGGGTCGGGGAGGAACTCGCTGTCGAACCACTGCTCGGACAGGCTCAGGCTGGTGCCGTCGACGGTCAGGAGCAGGTAGTCCCCGCGGTCCTTGACGCCCTGGACGCGGAACACGGTGGCTCCCGCCCGGTCGAGGAGGGCCCGGCCCGGCTCCAGCAGCAGCGTCACGCCGGCGTCGGCCAGGAGGCCGGCGAGGGGCCGGTCGTGGCCCTCGGGCCGGGTGGCGAGCAGGGCCGCCAGCGCGTGGGCGCCCGCCTCGGGGGAGTGGTAGGGGTAGAAGTCGCCCGTGCGGAACGTCCGGCCCGCATGGTAGTGCCGGCGGTGCTGCCCGGTGAGGAACGTACGCCAGCTGTCGGCGTCGGTGTAGCTGACGGGCAGGCCTCCGCCGATGCTGATCCGGTCGGCCTCCAGGCCCTGCGCGCGGGCCTGGAGGCACCGGTCGACGAGCTGGGCGGCGAGGTCGGCCCGCGGCTGGAGGGCGTAGCCGGACAGGTGGAAGCTGAATCCCTCCGTCCGGACCCCGTCACCGGCCCGCACGCAGCGGTCCAGGGCGGTGCCCAGCTCGGCGTCCGTCATGCCGAAGCGGCTGTGCGGCTGCTGCGGGGGACGGCAGCGCAGCAGGATGCGGGCCGGACCCGGCCCCCCGGCCGGAGCGAGGGCGCGCGCGAGGGCGAGCACGGTGTCGAGCTCGTCCAGGGCGTCGACCGCGACGAGGGCGCCGTGCCGGACCGCGAGCCGGAGCAGCACCGGGACCTTCGCCGGGCCGGTGACCACCAGGTGCTCCCCGCGCACGCCGTGGCCGAGGGCCTCGCGGAGCTCGCCCACGGAGGCGACGTCCACTCCGGCGCCGCCCGCCGCCGCCCGCTCGACGAACACGGCGGCCTTGTTGGCCTTCTTCGCGTAGTACACGAAGCCGTCGACACCGGCCGCGGTGAGCGCGTTCTGCAAGGCCCGCAGGTTGGCGTCGAACGCGTCGGGCAGCAGGAAGTGGAACGGGCCGCCGAAGGCGTGGGCGAGCTCGGGCAGCAGACCGCAGGCGAGCACCGCGTCCGTCGCCGGGTCGGGAAGCGGCGGGACGGCGGGCCAGCGGCCGGAGCCGGCGGTCACCGCCACAGCGGCACCTCGGTGCCCAGGCCCTGGGCGAGGGCCAGTTGGGCGAAGCGGTGGCCCAGGGCGATGTCGGTGACGACCAGGCCGCTGTTGTAGGCGAAGACGCGTTCGGTGTCGCTGCCGCGTCCGGGGACGACACCGGCCAGGACGGGTGCGAACTCCGCGTCCACCGAACGGAGCTCCCCGGCGGCGTCGGCCATGTCGGTGCCGGTGACCTGCATCTGCGCCGCGCTGGTGGCGATGACCCGGTCGGCCCGGTGCAGGGTGGAGGGCGCCAGCCCGTGGCCGACGAGGACGGACAGCGCACCGGGCCCCAGCCAGTCCGCCTCGACCGCGGCGGGGGTGTGCGCGCCGGCGGTGGCGACGACGACGTCCGCCTCGGCGGCCGCCGCCCGCAGGTCGGTGACGATCTCCAGCTCCCGGCCGGGGGCGTGGGCGTGCAGGTGCGCGCGGACGGCCGCGAGGCCCTCGGGGTGGGTGCCGAACAGCATCAGGCGGTCCAGCTCCGGCAGGGTGGTCAGCAGGAAGGGGAGTGCGAGGCGGCCCTGGGTCCCGGTACCGACGACCAGCGCGGACCGGGCGCCGGGGGCGGCGCATTCCCGGGCGAGCAGGGCGGAGACGGCGGGGGTGCGCAGCGACCCGATGCGCGAGCAGTCCATCATCGCCACCGGCAGCCCGGTGAGGTCGTCGTAGAGCGTCAGTGCGGTGTAGTAGTGCTGCTCCGCGCGGCCCTTGTCCAGGCCGTGCTTGTACGAGGTCTTGATCGCCACGATGTCGCGCGAGCCGTCGCGGCCCAGCATCGCGTAGGAGACGGAGTGCCCGTCCGGCGGCTCGACGGTCAGTTTCCGGGGGTTGTCGGAGCGGCCGGCGTGCAGGGTGCGGTACGTCACTTATACACAGCTGACGCTGCCGACGACGGAGAGAGTGTAGATCTCGGTGGTGGCCGTGTCATTAAAAAAAGTATAGCTGCAGGGCCCGGCGACACACCACGACCGGACGCCACTGCCCAGGCCTGGTCCCCGGGGCAGTCGCACCCCCGGCTCCCCGTTTACTACTGGTGGCGCTTTCGCACCGGGAAGAAGCGATCATTCGAGGAACTCGTACGCATCGTGGCACCGTTCGAGGGAGACATCTTCGAAGG
>NZ_RPRY01000568.1 GCF_003949795.1 Streptomyces sp. WAC06614 | reverse complement strand
GACGCGCCGGCCTGCCTGGTCCGCCGGTGCGAGGCGCGGGCCCTGGAGCTGCGCCTGCTCACGAGCGCCCTGGGCAAGCACCGCGGCACCGACCTGGACCCGGCCGACCTGTGGGACCCGGCGGCGCCGGGCCCGAGCGCGCCCACCGGGCCGGTCGGGTCCGGGGCGGCCGGGTCCCACAGGTCGGCCGGGTCCAGGTCGGTGACGTGGTACTTGCCCAGGGCGCTGGTGAGCAGGCGCAGCTCCAGGGCCAGCGCCTCGACCAGGCGGACCAGGCCGTCCTCGGGGTCCTCGTCCACGGCGAGCAGGGCCGCCCGGCCGAGGCCGACCGCGGTCGCGCCCAGGGCGAGGGCGCGGACGGCCCGGGCGCCCTCCCAGATCCGGCCGGTGGCCAGCAGGTCCCCGGCCGGCCGGCCGATCCGCCGCAGGCACTCGCCGAGGGGCAGGCCCACCTGGTCGAGGAAGGCGCGCGGCGCCCAGCCGGTGCCGCCCTCGGCGCCGTCGACGGTGACCGCGTCGGCCCCCGCCGCCCAGGCCGTGGCGGCGGCCCGGGCGACGTCACGGCCCGGGTGGAACTTCACCCAGGTGCGGGCCAGCGGGAAGTTGTTCCGCATGAACCGCAGTTGCTGGCGGACGATCTCCTCGGTGAAGGTGCCGGGGGTGGCGCAGCGCAGCCACCGCTCCCGGTCGCCCAGCAGGTCGCGGACCGCGAACTGCCCGGCCAGCCGCTCCGCCTCGGTGGTGCCGACCACGGTCATCCCGCCCAGGCCCGGCTTGGCGCCCTGGCCCACCTTCAGCTCGAAGCCCAGCCGGCCGGAGTCGCGCAGGGCGCGGGTACCGGGATCGCTGTAGAGGAGGTTCCACACCTCGGAGTCGGCGTCCTCGGTGGACTGCTGGACCACGACCCCGCCGACCCTGTCGGGCACGGCGTCGGCGTAGGCGGCGATCCGCTCCAGGAGCGCGGAGCGCATCCCGTCGGCCTCACCGCCACGGTGGTAGCCGTGGACCGGCACCATGTTCTCGCCGATCACCATCGGGACGCCCAGCCGGGCCGCCTGCCGGGAGGCGGCCAGCCCGAGGTCACCGCTGCCGACCCGGGTGGAGCCGAACGCCGAGAGGTAGAGCGGCAGTTCGGAGGCGAAGCCGCCGATCCGGCCGGTCAGGCCGACGTCCTCGTAGGAGGGCTCCCGGCCCAGGTCGATCAGCTTCTCCAGACGGCGCGGCATGAACACCGGCGGCACGATCCGCAGCCGGTCCAATCCGTCCGGCCCGGCGAGGGCGGTGGCGGACGCCGCGGGGGCGCCGGCACCGAACAGGCCGGTGCCGTACGTGCCCGCCGCCGGGAACACGGTGGCCGAGCCCGCCCGGGCCCGCTCCCGTACCTCCTGCTCCGGGAACCCGGGAGCGTGCAGCCCGCTCACGGCGCGATCACCCCCGGCAGCTTCGGGTAGGCGCTGACCTGCCAGAGGGCGTCCAGCCCGGTCAGGAAGCGCACCAGCCGCTGGAGCCCCATGCCGAAACCGGCGCTCGGGGAAATGCCCTCGCGGGCCAGTTGCAGGTACCAGGCGTACTTGGCCGGGTTCTCCCCGCTCTCCCGCATCCGCGTCACGATCGTCGCGTAGTCGGACTCGCGCTCGCTGCCGCTGACCAGCTCGCCGTACCCGCCGTGCGCGAGCAGGTCGAAGTTGCGCAGCACGCCCGGGCGTTCGGGGTCCTCACGGTCGTAGAACCCGCGCGAGCCCTTCGGGTAGTCGTCCACGAAGAACGGCCGGTCGGCCTCCAGGGACAGCACCCGCTCGCCGGCCCAGTCGATCTCCGCGTCCGGGCTCTGCGGATGACCGCCCGCGATCAGCCGGGCCACCGCCTCCTCGTGGGTGAGCGCGTCGAACTTCCCGGACCGCAGCTCGGCGAAGTCCAGCTCGTCACGGCCCAGTTCGCGCAGGACCTCGGGCACGGCGGTCCACACGTGGTCCACCACGTGCGTGAGCAGCCCCGCCGCGATCTCCTGGGCGTCCTCCCGGGTGCCGCCCGCCAGCTCCACGTCGATCTGGTGGAACTCCACCAGGTGCCGGCCGGTGCCGGCGGTCTCCGGCGGCTCCACGCGCACGTTCGGCGCGATGTAGAACAGCCGCGGAAAGCCCTTCAGCGAGGCCTGCTTGTACAGGATCGCGCTCGTCATCAGCTTGTACGGCTGCCCGTAGTAGTCCACGTCGAGGGCCTTGGCGCCGCGCCCGCCGGGGTCCGTCACCGGCCCGACCAGCGGCGGCAGCAGCTCGACGAAGCCCTCGCCGCGCAGGAACTCCCGCGCCGCGTACAGGGCTTCCTGCTGCACCAGCATCGCGGACCGCAGCTGCGGTGACGCCAGGTGCTCGCCCAGCGGGGGCGGAGTGGGCACGTCGGGGGTGAGGTCCATGTCGTCGACTCCTTGTCGTGAGGGTGGTGACGGGGGGCGGGTGAGGG
>NZ_RPRY01000567.1 GCF_003949795.1 Streptomyces sp. WAC06614 | reverse complement strand
GGCCCCCGCCCCCGATCCGACGGAAAGCACAGGCGCCCGATGACCACCTCACCCGAGAGCGCCGACTACGTCGTCGTGGGCGCCGGCTCGGCCGGAGCCGCGCTCGCCGGCCGGCTCACCGGGACGACCACGGCCTCCGTCGTCCTGCTGGAGGCGGGCGGGCCGGCCAGGGGGCCGGCCGTCCGCATCCCCGCCGCCTTCCCGCAGAACTTCAGGACCGCCAGCGACTGGGACTACACGACGGTCCCCCAGCCCGGACTCGCCGGACGTAGCGTCTACTGGCCGCGCGGCCGGATGCTCGGCGGCTGTTCCTCGATGAACGCCATGATGTGGGTGCGCGGGTTCGCCGCCGACTACGACGCGTGGGGCGAGGCCTGCGGCCCCGACTGGTCCTGGAAGGGACTGCTGCCCTACTTCCTGCGTACGGAAGGGATCGAGGGGGCCACCGACCCGGACCACGGCCGGCACGGCCCCCTGACCATCGGACCGCAGCGCAGCCCCCACCCCCACACGACGGCCTTCCTCGACGCCGTCCGCGAACTCGGCCACGCCGTGGAGGAGCCCAACGCGGCCGCACCCACGGGCTTTTCCCGAGCCCTGGTCAACCAGCGCCGCGGCGCACGCTTCAGCGCCGCAGACGCCTACCTCAGGCCCGCCCGCCGCCGCCCGAACCTGCACGTCGTCACCGACGCCCGGGTCACGCGCGTGCTGTTCGAGGGACACCGGGCCGTGGGCGTGGAGTACCGTACGGGCCGCGGCGTACGCCGGGTGCTCGCGCGGCGTGAGGTCGTCCTCAGCGGCGGGGCGGTCAACACCCCGCAGCTGCTGATGCTCTCCGGCATCGGTGACGCCGGGCGGCTGCGGGACCTGGGGATCGAGGTCCTCGTGGACGCCCCCGAGGTCGGTTCCAACCTGACCGATCACCTCATCGGCGGGCTCGTCGTCGACACCCCGGGCGGGTCCCTGCTCTCCGCCGAACGGCCCCGCGAGCTGCTGAAGTACCTCGTCCGCCGCGGCATGCTCACCTCCAACGTCGGCGAGGCGTACGGGTTCGTCCGCAGCAGGCCCGACCTCGCACTCCCCGACCTGGAGATCCTCTTCGCCCCCGTACCCTTCCTCGGCCAGGGCCTGGTCAAGGCGACCGAGCACGGGGTGACGGTCGGCGCGGTCCTGCTGCGCCCGCGGAGCACCGGTGCGGTCACCCTCGCCTCGCCGGATCCGTTCGACAAGCCGGTCATCGACCCGCGCTACCTCTCCGACCCGCACGGCCACGACCGGGCCGCCCTGCTGGCCGGGCTCGACGTCTGCGAGCGGATCGTCGAACGCTTCACCGCCCGCGGCCTGACCGGCGGCCGCTACCTGATGCCACCGGGCGCGGAGCACCTGCCCCCGGCCCAGCGGGCCGCACGCGCGCTGGACGAGCACGCGCACACCGTCTACCACCCCGTGGGCACGGCCCGCATGGGCCGCGACGGGGCCTCGGTCGTGGACCCCGAGCTGCGCGTGCGCGGCGTACGGGGCCTGCGGGTCGCGGACGCCTCGATCATGCCGGCCCCCGTCCGCGGCCACACCCACGCCCCCGCCGTCGTCATCGGAGAGAAGGCCGCGGACCTGCTCGCGGCGGCCGGCTGACCCGGCCGCGGACCGTACGGCCGGCACTCACCCGGCCGTACGGTCCACCCCGGCGCGGTACCGCCCGGACTCCCGCACCCAGGCCAGGTGCCGGCCGGGCACGTCCGCGAGCAGCCCCGCCAGCAGGCCGACGGACGGGCTCGTGGAGCGGTCCAGGAGCGCGCGCCTGCCCCGGGCGATGTCAGCCATCCGGTGCGTGACGGCGAGGCGGACCTGCCGCGCGGCCTCGTCCGCCGACAGACCGAGATGGTGGCGCAGCACGGTCACGTAGTTGGTCGGATCGCCGCAGGCCGCCTCGCGCTCGACCGAGGCGAGGTCGTTGCACCAGGCCGTCACGTCGTTCACGGCGTCCGTCAGAGCGACCCAGTCGGCGACGAGCCCCAAGGGCATCTCCTCCCGGTACAGCGGCTCCAACAGGTGGAACGCCGCCGGGCAATTGGCATGGCGCCGCAGCACCCGGTACTCGCCGGGCCCGGGGACCAGCCCCCGCCGCCGCAGCTCGGCCTGGCGGGCGAAGGCGTCACGCTGGAGCCCGAGATGAAAGGCGAACCGCTCCTGCCAGTGCCGCGACGCACGCGGCGCCGTACGCGCCCACAGATCGGCGAGCGCCACCTCGGCCGGCTCACCCGCCCGCGCCGCCACGGTCCCGCGGACGATGCCGAGGAACCGCTCGTGCGCCGCCCGCACCGCCGCCCCGCCGTCGGTGTCCCCGGCCTCGTCCCACTGGTCGTCCACGTGGAACACCCAGGCGAGCCACTGCGCGAACAGCACCACCTGCCCCGCCGCGGCCCCAGGAGCCATCCACCCGGCCGCCCGATGAAACCCGGCCCGCCG
>NZ_RPRY01000566.1 GCF_003949795.1 Streptomyces sp. WAC06614 | reverse complement strand
GTCCTGGGCCATGGCCGCGGCGCGGCGGCGGTTGTCGAGGTTGGCGGCGTAGCGCTCCGGCGGGGGAGAGCTGTCGGAGAAGCGGGTGGGGGAGGGGGCCGGGACGTCGGGCGAGGCCGCGGCGGAGAGCGGCACGACGACCGCGGCGGCGATCAGGCCGGCCAGAGCGGTGCGGAGCAGCCGCCCGCGCCTGTGGATTCCGCTGTGCGTGCGGCGTCCGCTGCGTCCGTTCCTCTCGTTGCCGTTGCTGCCGTTGCTGCCGTTGCTGCCGTTGCTGCCCGCGCTGCCCTTGCTGCCCTCGCTGTGCGGGCCGTGCGCGCCGCCGCCGTGCGTGCCGTGCCCGTTGCGCATGCCGCGTATATCGCACGGCCGGGGGGTGCGGTCGCTGCTGCGCTGGGGGCTGCTGCTGGTCATGCGGCGTCCTTCGGTCCGGAGCGAGGAGAGGCCTTCTCTCCGGTACCGAAGCTAGGAACTGCCGCCTGTGGTCGGCGTCCCGCTGTGGAGCGGGGTTTGTTTGTAGCTCTTAGGTATTACGGGGGTGACGGGGAGGGCGAAGTGCAGTAGCCCGGTGGAGTCGTTGCCGAGCGTGCGTCACGACGCCGCCGTCGCCACGCGTACCCCGAAGGCGATCAGGACGATTCCTGTCAGCCGGTCCAGCGCGCGGCGTACGCGGGGGCGGGTGAACAGGCGCTGGGCGCGCGACAGGACGTACACGTACGAGCCGAGCCAGAGCAGTGTCAGCAGCACGTGGACCAGGACCAGCAGGCCCATGCCGGTCGCCGGGGGCAGGCCGGGCGGGACGGGTGGCGCGAGGGTGGGGAGGAGGCCGGTGTAGAAGACGGCGATCTTGGGGTTGAGGAGGTTGGCGACCAGACCGGTGCGCCAGGCGCCGCCGTTGCTGCTGCCGTTGCCGTTGCCGCTGGCGTTGCCGTTGCCGCCGGCGTCAGGGCTGTCGCCGCTCGTGCCGGCACCGTCGTCGATGCGCACCCCGGTGTCGCGGCCCGCTCGACGCAGGGACTGCACGCCGAGGAACACCAGGTAGGCCGCGCCCGCCAGTTTCACCGCCAGGTACACCTCGGCGGACGCGGCGAGCAGCGCCGCCAGGCCGGCGGCCGTGAGGGCGCCCCACACGAGCAGGCCGCAGGCGATGCCGGCGACGGTCCGCAGGCCGTCCGCCCGCCCGGCGGCCACGGCGCGCCGGGTCACAACGGCCATGTCCGGCCCCGGCACGAGCGTGAGCAGGGCGAGTAGGCCGGTGGCGGTCAGCAGGTGCGCGAGCATGCGGACCAGCATGCCGTACGGGTGGCTCGGCCGTGCCGTGCCCGTCGGGTCGGCTTTCCTGCCTCAGCGGCTACGCAGGCTCCGCCTGTTCCAGTGGTTTGAGGGGTTCGACGTAGCCCGCGCGCCAGCGGGGCGCCGGGTCCTGGCCGGGACAGGTCCAGTACTCGCGGGCGCCGACGACCTGGCCGTCGCGTACGGTCCACAGCGAGACGGCGCGGTAGACGAGGTGTTCGTGCGCCATCTCGATCTCGGTGACCACCTGGTCCCCGTCGGCGAGGGCGCGCAGGACCTGGACCGGCGTGCGGTCGGCGTACGGGGCGGCGTCACCGGTGTCGCTCAGTACCGCGAGGAGGTTGGCGCGGCCGACGATCCGTTCGGCGCTGACCGGCCACTCGACGACGGCGTCCTCGGCGACCAGCGCGCCGACCGCGGACCAGTCGTGTGCGCTGATGCGTTCCCACAGATCTGTCACCACCCTCAACGGCTCCATGGGCGGCAGTGTGCGGGGCGGCGTGCCGGCCACAACAGGCTTTACGTGCAGGCTTATTGACTTCGACACAATCGGATCAGTCCCGGTGGTACGTGAGGGGCGGCCGGCCGCTGTCCACCAGCTCCCGTTGGAGCGTGCCGTCGGGGAGGAGCCGTAGGCGGCTCCAGGGGCCCGGCTCGCAGGACGGGGGGCCGCCTGCGGAGAGGGCCGACGCGCCGAGTTCCACGGCGTCGCCGCCGTGCTGGAGCGGGGCGGTCCAACTGCACGAGTAGTCCCGGTCCTGGACCGAGAGCGTCATCACCGGGTCGCCGACCTTGCCGGGGGTGAGGGTGAGTTGCCAGGTCTGGGTGGTGGAGGTGGTGCGCCAGGTGCCGACGTAGGCGGGTGGGAGGGCGTCGGTCGGCGGGGATGACGGGGCCGAAGGCGCCGACGGGGCCGTTGGTACCGAAGCGGAACCGGATCCGGAAGCGGAGCCGGATCCGGAAGCGGAGCCGGAGCCCGGGGCCGAGCCCGGTCCGGAGGTCGTGGGCCCGCCGGGACCGGCGGTTCCGGTCGGAGCCGGGGCCGTGCGGGTGCGCTGGCCGGGGACTCCGGGGGTGGTGTCGCCGCCGCGGACCACGGCGTAGACGGTGCCGCCGGCCGTGACCGCGACGACGGCGGCCACCGCCAGGAGGAAGGCGGTCGAGGCGGCGCGGGGG
>NZ_RPRY01000565.1 GCF_003949795.1 Streptomyces sp. WAC06614 | reverse complement strand
GGGCAGGGGCGGGGGGCGTGCGGTGAATGCCACCGGCCTCGCCCTCGCGCTGAGCCTCGCCTCCTCACTGGCCTACGCCTCCGCGGCCGTCGCCCAGGAGCGGCTGGCCCGCACCTGCGGTGCCCGGACCGCCCGGACCCTGCTCGCCAACGGCGCCTGGTGGGGGTCAGCCTCGCTGAACGCCTTCGGCGCGTTGCTGCACGCCGCTGCCCTGCGCTACGGCCCGCTCACCCTGGTCCAGCCGTTGGGCGCCCTCACCCTGGTCGCCGCCATGCCGCTCGGCGCGCGGCGGGCCGGCCGCCGGGTCACCGTCACCGAGTGGCGCGGCACCCTGGCGACCGTGGCAGGGCTCGCCCTGCTGCTGCTCCCCGCCTCCGGGCCCGCCCCCGAGGACACCCTCACCCTCGCCGAGGCCCTCGCCGTCTCGGCGGCGACGACCGCCGTGATCCTGCTCCTGACCACCGCCCGGGCCACCCGCTCCGGGCTGCGCCACGCCACCGCCTCCGGCCTGGCCTCCGCCGTCGCCTCCGCCCTGACCCAGACCGTGGCCGTGGCCTTGGCTGCCGGACGGGACGGTTCGCTGTCCGCCCTCCGGGTGACCGGCGTCGGCCTGCTCGTCGTGTTCTTCGCCGTGGCCGGCCTGCTGCTGTCGCAGCGGGCGTACCGGGGTGGCCTCGGTGCACCCCTCGCCGTGGTGAACCTGGCCAATCCGCTCGCCGCGGCCGCCATCGGCATGGTGCTGCTCGGCGAACGGCTCCAGGGAGGGGCGACGGGCGTGCTCCTGTCCGTGGCCGGCGCCGCGGCAGCGGCCCGCGGGGTCCTGCTGCTGACCCGGACCCCGGCAGCTCCCGTACCGGCCGCGGCACCGGCCGCGGCACCGGACGCCGTACCGTCCGGCACAGCGTCCGCCGCTAAGACCGCCGTACGGACCCCGCTCCCCCACCTTCCCGTACAGACGCCCGCGCAACGGCCGGGGCCACGGCGCGGCACGCCGGTGCCGGCCGGTGCGGACGGGCCGGCTGCTACAGCAGGCTGATCAGGCCGTGGCCGTAGCCGTAGCCGTAGCCGTGGCCGTGGCCGTGCTGTCGTCGGAGGCGATGCCGAGGAATTCGGCGCCTTCGAAGGTGACGACCTCGCTGCTGCGGGGGAACATGGCCTGCTCGTACTCCGTGAGTGCGGCGTCGATGTCGTCGGGGTGCGCGGCTATGGCCTCGCCGAGTTCGGCGCCGTCGAGCATGGCGAGGTTGGCGCCTTCGCCGTTCGGGGCCGTCAGGTGGGCGGCGTCGCCGACCAGGGTCACCCCGGGCACCCGGTCCCACCGGTGCTCGGCCGGCAGGGCGAAGTGGGGGCGGAGGACCGGTGCGGTGTCGCTGTCGGTGATCAGAGCGGTGAGTTCCGGAGCCCAGCCCCGGAACTCCGCCGCGATCCGCGCGGTCGCCGCGGCGGGGTCGGTGAAGTCGACGGCGCCGAACCACTCCTGCGGCTCGGTCAGCGCAACATAGGCGTGCAGGGTGTCGCCGGTCTCGCGGTGGGCGAAGATCTCCCTGCCGGGCGAGGGCACGATCAGCATCCCGCCGCCGACGGCCTGCGCGGCGGCCGGGTGCCGGGTGTCGGCGTCGAAGAGGTAGGTCTCGACGACCGACGTGCCCGTGTACGCGGGTGTGGCGGTCGAGAGCAGCGGCCGCACCCGGGACCATGCGCCGTCCGCGCCGACCAGCAGGCCGGCGACGACGGTGGTGCCGTCGGCGAACCGCACCTCGTGGCGCCCCTCCCCCAGGGCTCGGGCACCGCTGACCTTGTGCCCCCACCGGACGGTGCCGGGCGGGAGCGAGTCGAGCAGGATCCGGCGCAGTTCGCCGCGCATCACTTCCGGGCGTCCGCCCGTACCGTCGTCGGCCTTGTCGAGGAGGACGGTGCCGTCCCGGTCGAGGACCCGCATCGCCTGGCGACCGTCCAGGACGATGGCGCGGAACTCGTCCATCAGGCCGGCTGCTGCGAGGGCGAGCTGTCCGTTGTAGTCGTGGATGTCGAGCATGCCGCCCTGCGTGCGCGCCGACGGGGAGGCATCGGCCTCGTAGACGGTGACCGGGATGCCGTGGACGTGCAGGACCCGGGCCAGGGTGAGTCCGCCGAGTCCGGCGCCGACGATCGTGACGGGGGTGGGCATGGTGGCTCCTTCGGAACGGGGCCGCCCGGTGAACTCCGGCCGGCCGTCCCTGGAACCGTGCCGGGCCGCGCTGACGGGCGACCGACGTCGCAGCGACGGGACCTGACAGATGCCCGACACGGCACCGACATCGGCACCGGGAGCGTCACCGACGCCCGGCCCGGCGCCGCCGCCGACACCGGTGCCGGTGCTGGTGCCGGTGCCGGTACCGGTGCCCCGGCCGCAGCGGCTGACGCCCAGAGCCGACGGGGGCCGTCTTGTAGGGTGCGGGAAGCCGGCCTGGGGTACGGGGGACGGCGGGACAGGGGGTTGGCG
>NZ_RPRY01000564.1 GCF_003949795.1 Streptomyces sp. WAC06614 | reverse complement strand
CCCCGGTGAGGATGGACGGCGGGGCGGACCGCGACCGGGGCGGCCTGGCCGCCGCCGGCATCTTTCCCGCCACCCGGCCCGCCACCCGACCCGACCCACCCCACACACCCCTGAGGAGCCCTGTGATGCCGCCGCAGCCCGAGATCGTCCTCGACCCGCACGGCTCCGACCGTGCCGCCGAGAACGCCGCACTGCGTGCCCGCGGTCCGGTCGCCCGCGTCGACGTCCTGGGCGTCCCGGCCTGGGCGGTGACCGACCCGGCCCTGCTGCGGCAGCTGCTCACCGATCCCCGGGTGTCCAAGGACGCCCGCCGCCACTGGCCGCTGTTCCCCGATCGGATCGTGGGCAAGTGGCCCCTGGACCTGTGGGTGAGCGTGCAGAACATGTTCACCGCCTACGGCGACCAGCACCGCCGGCTGCGCCGACTGGTCGCCCCGGCGTTCAGCGTGCGCCGGATCTCCGCGCTCCAGCCGCGGATCGAGCGGGCCGCGCGGCTGCTCCTCGACGCCATGGCGACGGCCGCGCCCGGCACGGCCGTCGACGTCCGCGCGGGGTACGCCCGACCGCTGCCGATCATGGTCATCAGCGAGCTGATGGGCCTTCCGGACGACGACCACGAGTTCCGCGAGAACGTCGACAAGTCCTTCGACACCACCCTCAGCCCGGCCGAGGCCACGGCCAACGCCGAACGGCTCTACGCCCGGCTGGGGGAACTCGTCGCGGCCAAGCGGGAGGCACCGGGTGACGACCTCACCTCGCTCCTGATCGCCGCGCGCGACGAGGAGGGCGACGGGTCGAGCCTGACGGAACAGGAGCTCTTCGACACCCTGCTGCTGGTCATCAGCGCCGGCTACGAGACCACGGTCAACCTCCTCGACCAGGCGATCACGGCACTGCTCGGCCACCCGGACCAGCTCGGCCGGCTGCGCCGCGGGGAGGTGGGGTGGCGTGACGCCGTCGAAGAGGTGCTGCGCTACGAGGCCCCGGTGGGGCACGTACCGATGCGGTACGCGGTGACCGACCTCGACCTGCCGGGCGGGGTGACCATCCGGGCCGGTGACGCGATCCTCGCCTCCTACGGGGCCACCGGGCGCCACCCGGACCTGCACGGTCCCACCGCCGACGCGTTCGACATCTCCCGGCCGCGGCAGGAGCACATGTCCTTCGGGCACGGCGTCCACTTCTGCCTCGGTGCGGCGCTGGCCCGGCTGGAGGCGGCCGTCGCCCTGCCCGCCTTCTTCGCGCGTTTCCCCGACGCGGCCCTGGCCGTCCCCGCGGCCGAGCTGCGGCCCACGGCGTCGTTCATCTCCAACGGCCACCAGGAACTCCCCGTCGTCCTGCGGCCGGAGCGCTGAGCACACCGGCCGGCAGCCGGCACCTGGGGCCCGGGGCCCGGGCCCCGGGTCCCGCGGTGGACGCCCACGCCGTTCCCCGTGAAGGTGTACGCCCGCCGAAACCGGACCAGGCATCATCGGACCGGACCGACTCCGCCCGAGGAGGACTCGATGACCCGTTCGCCTTCGACGACCACGCGCCTCGCCGCGACCCTGGCAGCCGCCACCGCCGCCCTGCTCGCCTTCGCGTCGACCGCCACGGCCACCGCCGGCCCCCCGCGCCCAGAACCGAAAGCTCCGCGGGAGTTCGTGGCGCTCAGCTCCGTCGACCCCACGATCCTCCAGGACATGCGGTACGTGACACCGCACAATTTCGTCGGCGAGCCGATCGACGGCTACCGGCAGCCCGTCTGCATCCTCACCCGGCCCGCCGCCCAGGCCCTGCACCGGGCCCAGCTCAGCCTGCTGCGCCAAGGCTACTCCCTCAAGGTCTACGACTGCTACCGGCCGCAGCGCGCCGTCGACCACTTCGTCCGCTGGGCCAAGGACCTCGACGACGAGCGGAAGAAGGCGGAGTTCTACCCGCGGGTCGACAAGTCGCGCCTCTTCGAGGACGGTTACATCGCCGAGAAGTCGGGGCACAGCCGTGGCAGCACCATGGACCTGACGATCGTCCGGCTGCCGGCCCTCCCGGCACCACCGCCCCGGCCGGGCCAGGAGTCCGTGCCCTGTTACGCCCCTCAGGCGGAGCGGTACCCGGACAACTCCGTCGACATGGGAACCGGCTTCGACTGCTTCGACACGCTGTCGCACACAGACGACCCGCGCGTGCAGGGGGCGCAGCGGGCCGACCGCCAGCGGCTGAAGTCGGCGCTGACGGCGCAGGGATTCGTCAACCTGCCCGAGGAATGGTGGCACTTCACGTACAAGCCGGAGCTGTTCCCTGACACCTACTTCGACTTCCCCGTCGCGTACCGGTCGGTGGCCGGACACCAGCACTGAACCGGATGTCCCGAACCGGCCGTGTTCATCCGTGCAGTCGGTTCCGCACGGGAGCCGAGGAGGACACAGGACAGGGTCACATGATGACAACGGCAGTGATCACACCGGCCTTTCTCACCGATCACCCCCGCCCGCTCCCCTGCACGCG
>NZ_RPRY01000563.1 GCF_003949795.1 Streptomyces sp. WAC06614 | reverse complement strand
CCCCAGGGCCCCCGGCCCGTCCCCCGGGACCATGCCCGCCGGACTTCGCCCGCAGGGCGCGCACGACCGGACCCGACCGCGGGCCTGCGGGCCCGCGTCCGCGGCGCAGCCGCCGGAGGCCCGGGCGAAGCCCGCGCCGCGCCCGGCTCGGGCGCGGGCCCGCGGTCGGGCCCCGGCCGTCGTCCGGGCCCCGGGCGGAGCCCATGCCCACCGTCGCCCGCAGCGCGCGCGCCCGGGTCCGGCCCCCGGCCTCCCGGGCGAAGCCCGCGGCGCGCCCGGCTCGGCCCGTAGGGCCCGAGTCAGGCCCGGGTGCAGCGCGGGCACGGCAGCGGGCCGCTGGGCCCGGGCGCAGCCCGCGGCCTGCGGGCACGCGTGCAGTTCACCGGAGGCCCGGGCGCTGCCCGTGCCCTCTGCGGCCGTCGGCCGCGGTGCAGCCGCCGGAGTCCGGGCGTTGCCCGGCCCCCATGCGGCGGGCCGGCCCCGGGCGCAGCCCGAAGCTCACCCCGCTCGGCCCGTGGGGCCCGAGCCAGGCCCGGGCACGGCAGCGGGCCGCTGGGCCTGGGCCTGCCCGGGTCCCTTGCGGCCGTCGGCCGCAACGCGGCGGCCCCCGGCCCCCGGGCGAAGCCCGCGGCGCGCGCGGCTCGGCCCGTGGGGCCCGAGTCAGGCCCGGGTGCAGCGCGGGCACGGCAGCGGGCCGCTGGGCCCGGGTGCAGCCCGCGGGCCTGCGGGTCCGCAGGCCGCGGTGCAGCCACCGGGGGTCCGGGCGCAGCCCGGCCCCTTGCGGCCCTCGGCCGCGGTGCAGCCGCCGGAGTCCGGGCGCAGCCCGGCCCTTGGCGGCCGCCGGCCCCGGGCGCAGACCGGGCCCCGGCCCCGGCCGGGCGGCCGGACCCGGGCGGAGCCCGGGAAGCGGGTGTGGCCGCCGGGCCGCGCCGGGAGCGGGCCGGCGGTACGCTGACCTGGCCCAACCGCATACCCCGTACCGTCGAAGGGACGCCCCCATGCCGCTCGAAGCCGGCCTTCTGGAGATCCTCGCCTGCCCCGCCTGCCACTCGGCCCTCCAGGACCGCTCCGCGGACGAGGCGGCCCCCGAGCTGATCTGCACCGGCGCGGACTGCGGCCTGGCCTACCCCGTCCGGGACGGGATCCCCGTCCTCCTCGTGGACGAGGCCCGCCGACCCGCCTGAACCCGCACCCGCGACGACGACCGGAGGCCGACATGCTCGACGAGTCGCTGCTCGACGCACCGGAGGAACTCGCACGGGCGGACCGCCGAGGTCTGCTGCGGGGCGCCGCCGAGGCCGGGGCCCGGGTCCGCACGGCGGCCCGGCACGCCGCCGAGGCCGGCCTGGGCGACATCCGCCCCGACGGCCGCCCCCGCTCCGTCCTGATCGCCGGTCCCGGCACCGCCGCGACCGGCGTCGCGGACCTGCTGGGCGGCCTGGCCGGCGCCGCGGCGCCGGTCATCCGCCTGCACCCCAGCGGCGTCGCCCACGCCGCGGGCGCCCTGCGCTGGACCCTGCCCGGCTGGGCCGGCCCGGTGGACCTGCTGCTCATCGCCACCACCGACGGCTCCGAGCCGGGCCTGGCGGTCCTGGTCGAGCAGGCCTACCGCCGCGGCTGCACCGTCGTCGCCGTCGCCCCCGAGCGCTCCCCGCTCGGCGAAGCCGTCGGCGGCGCCCACGGACTCCTCGTCCCCATGGCCAAGGCCCCGTACCAGGAGGACTACGACGAGAGCGCCGCGGCCGGCCCCGGCGCCCTGTGGGCCCTGCTCACCCCGCTCCTGCTGCTCCTGGACAAGGTCGGCCTGCTCTCCGCCGCCCCCGACACCCTGCAGCTCGTCGCCGACCGCCTCGACCGCACCGCCGAACGCTGCGGCCCCGCCATCGCCGCGTACTCCAACCCGGCCAAGACCCTGGCCGCCGAACTCGCCGACGCCCTCCCGCTCATCTGGAGCGAGGGCGACGGCGCCGCCCCGGCCGGCCGCCGCTTCGCCGCCACCCTGGCCGAGCTCGCCGGCCGCCCGGCGCTCGCCTCCGAACTGCCCGAGGCCCTGCCCCGGCACGGCGTCCTGCTCGCCGGCGCCTTCGCGGCAGGCGCCGACCCCGACGACTTCTTCCGCGACCGGGTCGAGGAGCCACAGGCCCTCCGCGCCCGGGTCGTCCTGCTGCGCGACCGGCCCAGTGGCGGACTGTCCGCCGCCCCCGCCGCGCGCGAGCTCGCCCTCAGCCACGACACGGCCGTCAGCGAACTCGAACCCGAAGAAGGCAGCGAGCTCGAACAGCTCGCCGAACTCCTCGCCGTGACCGATTTCGCCACCGCCTACCTCGCGGTGGCCTCCGGAGGACGCCCGTAGCCGGGCAGCCCGCCCGGCCCCGGCCGACCCCGACCGTCTCAAGGAAGCCCTCACGATGGACCGCCTCACCAACACCGTCCGCCCCTACGCCTGGGGTTCCCCCACCGCCATACCCGAGTTCCTCGGCACGGAGCCGACCGGCGAACCCCAGGCCGAGATGTGGAT
>NZ_RPRY01000562.1 GCF_003949795.1 Streptomyces sp. WAC06614 | reverse complement strand
TAAGAGAGCGCCCTCCACCACGCCGTCCTCACCAACACCGTCCCGCCGCCGGCGACTGCGGCCCCGGCGACGGCAACCGGCACACCGGCCGGCGCCCCGGCGCACACGGCCGACCAGGCCGTGCCCGCGGCGGGAGCGGGCATGCCCGGCCCCGCCGCCGCCGGCGCGCAGGACTCCGCCGAGCCGGCCACGACCGCCAGGCCCGCGCCCCGGCAGAGCACCGCCCCGGCGGCCGCCGGAATCCCGGCCGCGGGTCCGGCCCTGGCTTCGGGTGAGGCCGGGGCCGGCGGGCCGGTGGTGCAGGCGGTCCCGGCCGCGCCCGGGGACTTCACCGGGCGGGCGGCCGAGCTGGCCGAGGCGTCGGCCGTGCTGCGGGCCGGGCAGGACGTGGTCCTGACCGGCGCGCCCGGCACGGGCAAGTCCGCCCTCGCCCTGCGCACCGCCGAACTGGCCCGCCCCGACTTCCCCGACGGCCAGCTCTACGCCGACCTGCGCGCCCCCGACGGCACGCCCCGCTCGCCCCGGCTGGTCCTCGGCTGGTTCCTGCTCGCCCTGGGCACCGCCCCGCACCTCGTCCCCGACGGCCTCGACGAGCGCGCCCAGCTCTACCGCACGCTCCTCGCCCGCCGGGGCCGCCTCCTCGTCGTCCTCGACAACGCCGCCGACGACGCCCAGGTCCGACCTCTCCTGCCCGGCGCGGGTGGCTCCCGTACGGTCGTCACCGGTATCCGCCCCGGCCTGGCCACCCTCCCCGGCACCCGCCTGGTCCGCCTCGGCGCGATGACCCCCGCCGAGGCGACCACCCTCCTCGCCCGGATCGCCGGCGCCGACCGCCTCGCCGCCGACCCCGTCTCCGTCGCCCGTGTCGCCGAGTACTGCGACCGCCTGCCCCTGGCCCTGCGCATCGCCGCCGCCCGCCTCGCCGACCGCCCGCACTGGCCGGTCGCCCGCCTCGCCGACCGGCTGGCCGCCGAGGACCGCCGCCTGGCCGAACTCCGCCTCGGCAGCCTCGACCTCGCCGCCGCCCTCCGCCCGGCCCTGGACACCCTCGACGACCCCACCGCCGCCGCGCTGGACGAGCTCACCGCCACCGGCCTGCGCGTCCTCACCCCGGCGGACGCGGCCGCCGTCCTCCGTCTCCCGCACACCGAGGCCGAGGACCTCCTGGACCGGCTCACCGACGCCCGCCTCCTGGAGCCCGCCCGCCCCACCGGCGGCACGGCGCCCGACCCCGAGCCCCGCTACCGCCTCTCCTGCCTGGTCCGCCTCTCCGCCCGCACCCGCACCCACGCACTCGCCCGCTGACCCAACCCCCTCAGGGCGGCCCGGTGGATCCCACCGGGCCGCCCTCGCTGTGCCGGCCCCTCAGCCACAGCCCCCGGCATGTCCCTCGTCGAGTCCGTACGTCGCCAGGTATCCGTTCTCGGCGGTGCCCGGCACCGCGAGTTCGTTCAGGGCGTCGACGTAGTCCGCGAGCAGCTCCGCCCACGGCGTCCCGCCGTCGCGCAGCAACAGCTCCTGATCCATTGCCGCTTTGTTCTCGATCTCGGTCAGGACATCCAGAGGGTGCTGGACCTGGGTGGCCTTGTCGAACATCTTCATCCTCCTGTCGGTGCCGGGCCCGTTCAGGTCCCGCACCAACAGATTCGGAGCACCCCCTATCGGCGTTCTCCATTCCTCCTTGCACGCCCCGTACAGACGCACGACAGAGCAGATACAGACCGCCCGCGGAAACTCCCCCCATGGAAGAGAGCACCCCCCCGGCCGTGGTGGTCATCGGCGGCACCCTTACCGCCTGGATCGCCGCCACCCGCCTCGCCACGGCCTTCGACGGCACGGTCCCGATCACGGTGCTCGACACCGCGCACCGCCCGTCCTCGCAGGTCACGATCCTTCGCCCGGGTTTGCAGCGCGCCTTGTTCGACCCGCTCGGGGTCCCCGAGGCCACCTGGATGCGCGCGTGCGACGCCTCGTTCTCCGCGGCCGTGAAATACACCGCCCGGCCCGGCTCCGAGACCCCCGTCTATCTTCCCCACCACCCCGAAATCCCTTCCTGCGAGGGATTTCCCCTTTTCGACGCCTGGGCCCTGGACCGCGCGTGCGGCCGTACGGTCGAACCCCTCGACCGCGCCTGTTTCCGTGAGCCTCCGCTCATGGATGCGAAGAAATCACCGCGCTGGCTGGACGGCCGCGCCGCCATTCCGTACGGGTGGCACGCGGACACCACCATGCTGGTCCATTTCCTGCGCCGGAAGGCGGTCCGCGACCGCGGCGTCCGGCTGGTCGGCGGCGACCTCCTCGGCGGGCTCCGCGCGCCCGACGGCACGCTGACCGCCGTGCACACCACCCGCGGCACCCTCCCGGGCACCCTGTTCCTCGACTGCACGGGCGAGGACCGCCTGCTGATCGACGGCCTGCTGGCCGAGCCCTTCCTCGACGACTCCTGCCGGGTCCCCACCGACAGCAGCGTCACCCTGACCAGCCCCCACGACACCACCCACGCCATCGCCCCCTACACCACCGT
>NZ_RPRY01000561.1 GCF_003949795.1 Streptomyces sp. WAC06614 | reverse complement strand
CGGCCGGGCGGCGGGCCCGGGGGCGGCCCCGGCAACCAGCCCCCGGTGGGCGGCACCACGACCGGGGGCCAGACGCAGGGCATGGTGCTGGGCCGCGACGGCATGCCGATCCTCGGCGGGGACGGCAAGCCGATCATGGCGCCGCTCGGCACCCGGATCGGCCCCGACGGCCTCCTCTACGGCCCGAACGGCAAGCCCGTCCTGGGCAAGGACGGCAAGCCGATCGCCGTCGACAAGAAGTACTACGAGGTCCCCAAGGGGCCGCCGCAGGTCATCGGCGGCACGTCGCAGACGCAGACGCCGGGCGGCGGGCTCACGGGCAGCAAGCCCGGCCTGCCCACCGGGCAGAGCGTGCGTACGGTCGGCGGGATCAGCGGCATCAACACCAAGGGACTGGAGACCAGCGTCCGCACCCTGACCGGGGACAACGCGCTCGCCCAGCGGATGGGTCAGCAGGCGGCGGCCGCCGAGGCGGCCCAGCGGGCGGCCCTGAAGAACGCCCCGGCGGGCGCGGGCGGCCCGGGCGGCGCCCGGCAGGTGCCGACCCAGTCGGGCAGCGGCCCGATGCTGCCGCCGGGCGGCATGGGCGCCGGCGCCGGGGCGGGAGCCGGTGGTGGCCAGGAACGCAAGCGCACCACCTGGCTCTCCGAGGACGAGGACGTGTGGGCGGAGACCAAGGGCGTCAGCGGCGTCATCGGGCGCCCGGCGCCGGGCCGGTGAGGAAGGAGCACACCATGGGTGACGGCAAGGCCGCCGGGTTTCCGCCCGGGGACCCGGCGGGCAATCCGTTCGGAGAGCCTTTCGGGGAGTCGTTCGCGGAGTCGTTGGGGGATCCGCTCGGCGGATCCCTGGAGGACCAGATCGAGCAGGCGATGGCACGGCTCGGCGCGCACCGCGCGCGGATCGAGAAGGCCGGCGCCGCACTCCGCCGGGCCAGCGCCACGGTGACCTCCAAGGACCGCCTGCTGACGGTGAAGGTGGGGCCGCAGGGCGAGGTCCTCGCGGTCACCTTCCACACCGACGACTACCAGCGGATGGCCCCGGCCCAGCTCGGCGAGCTGCTGAAGGACGTGCTGAACGAGGCGCGGGCCGAGATCGGTGAGCAGATCACCGCGACCTTCCGGGAGTTCGAGGGGCTCGGCGACGCCCTGCGCACGTCGATGTCCGGCGGGACGACCCTCGACGACATCCTC
The DNA here is from genome assembly GCF_003949795.1 of Streptomyces sp. WAC06614. Classification (GTDB taxonomy): domain Bacteria; phylum Actinomycetota; class Actinomycetes; order Streptomycetales; family Streptomycetaceae; genus Streptomyces. The sequence goes on along the minus strand of NZ_RPRY01000561.1, from coordinate 1,337 downwards.
GCGCCGCTGCGCGAGATGCGCCCCAAGGGCCCGGACCCCGTGAACGGCCTGCGGCTGCGCCGCCCGTCGGACGACGGGTTCGCCGATGAGTGACGACGTCCTGCGCACCTCGTCCGACCTCAAGCGCAGCTTCGGTGGCTACGACGAGATGGCCGAGCTCGTGGCGTCCCTCGGACGGCACGTCGACACCATCAACGGCCACCACACCAGCTCGGTGGGCGGCGACCCGCTGTCCGTCACCTACCTCGGCCAGATCCGGGAGCCGACCCAGGGCCTGGCCGAGCTGGTCGAGGTCATCCGCAAGACCCTGCGGCTGACCGGCCACAAGGGCACCGCCGTCTCGGACACGTTCACGGCCGGCGAGGACGACGCACTGGCCGAAGCACAGAACTGGTAGCAGATCGTGGCGATCATCATCCCGGCACCACTGGCGGCCCTCTTCGGAGGGCTCACCGGTATGCCCTGGCCGGAGATCAACGAGGACAACCTCCGGCTGGTCGCCGCCGAGTACGAGCAGATGGCCGCCGAACTGCCCCGGCTCAAGCAGCACATCCACCAGCTCGGCGGGCACGTGCGCGAGCAGTTCGAGGGGTACGCGGCGGCCGCGTTCGCCTCGTCCCTCGACGCGCTGCTGGGCGGGGGCGACGACTACCTCGGGCAGGCCGCGCAGCAGGCGGCGAAGCTGTCCGAGGTCGCGTTCGACGTGGCCAGACAGGCCGAGTACGCGAAGTGGATGACGATCGCCCAGCTCGTCCAGCTGGAGTTCGACATCGCCACCGCGATCGCGATGGCGCCGTGGACCGGCGGCGCCTCGCTGCTCAACATCTCCTGGATGTACTTCTTCACGCGGGAAGCGCTGCTGCAGATCCTGCGCTTCCTGCTCCGCTCGATCCTGGTGCACACCTTCATCAGCGTCGCGTACTCGTACGTCACCGACTTCGTCGTCCAGACGATCCAGGTCATGACCCACCGGGCCAAGGACTACGACCGGGAGGCCACCGAGCAGGCCCTCAAGTTCGGCGTGATCTCGGGCGTGCTCTCCGGCGGCATGGAGCTGTTCGGCATGGGCCTGGGCCGGCTGATCGGACGGATCTTCGGCAAGAGCGGCGGCGCGGTCGTGGGCAAGGAACTGGGCAGGAAGTTCACCAAGGCCGTGCCTGGCGGGACGGGCAAGGCTGCGACCGAGGCGGGCCTGAAGAACAGCGGGAACGCGGTCGCGCGGGCCGGCGCCACGGGTGCGGGCCACCAGGCGTCGGGGGCGGGCGCCGGAAAGGCCGCCGGAAAGGCCGCCTCGGGGCTGGGCGCGGGGGCGGGCGCCGCCGCGCCCAGCCCCGAGG
>NZ_RPRY01000057.1 GCF_003949795.1 Streptomyces sp. WAC06614 | reverse complement strand
GCCACCCCGGCCGCTCCTGCCGGCGCTGCCGCCCCGGCCGCTCCCGCCACCCGGGTCGGCCCTGCCGCGCCCGCGGCCTCCGCCCCGGCCGTTCCCGTCCCGCTGGGGCGGGTCCGGCGGGTGCTGCCGTCTCTCCTGCACCTGCCGTCTCTCCTGCACCTGCCGTCTCCCCTGCACCTGCCGTCTCCCCTGCTCCGACCGCCTCTCCTGCTCCGACCGCCTCTCCTGCTCCTGCCACCCCGGCCGCTCCTGCCGGCGCTGCCGCCCCGGCCGCTCCCGCCACCCGGGTCGGCCCTGCCGCGCCCGCGGCCTCCGCCCCGGCCGTTCCCGTCCCGCTGGGGCGGGTCCGGCGGGTGCTGCGCGCCACGGCGATCGTCGCCACGCTCCCGTACATCGGGCTGAAGGTGGCGTGGATGGCCGGCAGTCACCTCGGCATACCCGAAGGCAGCCGGCTGCGCACGGCCGGTCCGCTCGTCCTGAGCGTCAATGCCGTGACGATGCTGATGGACGTCGCCCTCGTCGTCCTCGTCCTGGCGCTCACCCGGCCCTGGGGCCGCCGCATACCCGGCTGGCTGCTGCTCGTGCCCGGCTTCGTGGCCTGCGGGCTGCTGACCCCGATCCTGGCCGCGTTCCCGGCGCAGACCCTGCTGCACGCCGTCGGCATCGGCACCGACACCGCCGCCCCGGCGGCCGGGGGCGAAGTCTTCCTGGACGACTGGGTGTTCACCGTCGTGTACACCGGCTTCACCGTGCAGGCCCTGGCACTGGCCGGACTCTTCGTCCCCTACGCGAAGGAGCGCTGGGGGCACCTCTGGCGGCGCACGGCCGGGCTGTCGGCCGGGCCGCGGGCGCTGGCGGTGGGCGCGGCGGTGGGAGCGGTGGCCTACGCCGGGACCCAGCTCCACTGGGCCCTCGGCGGCACGGCCGGGCTGACCGCGGCGCTGGCGGCGGAGCGTACGACGGACACCGCGGTCGTGGGGAGCGCGCAGGCGCTGTGTGCCCTCGCGGGCGCGGCCGGGGCGCTGCTGCTGGCCTTCGGCCGGGGGCGCGGCGCCCGGACGCCCCTGGCGCTGGCCTGGGTGGGCAGCTCGGCGGCGGCGGCCTGGGGCGGGTGGACGGGCCTGGCCGCGCTCATACCCGGGGGCGACGCCGCCAAGGAGGCCACCACGGTCCTGCTGCTCACCTACGCTGGCCAGATGATCACTGGGATGCTGGCCGCCGCCGTCGTCGCACGGTTCCTGACCGCCCGCAGCGCGGAGTGAGCCGGGCGTCGGTGGCCCGGGCGGGGCGGCGCTGGGTCCACCTGGTCCTCGGCGGCGCCCTGCTGATGCCCTACCTGCTGCTCGCCTCGGTGGTGCTGGCGACGCTGGGCGGTCCGCGGGACGTGCTCACCTCGCTGCCGGCCCTGCTGGCCGGCTGTGCGGTGGCCCTCCCGCTGGCCACGGTGAGCGCGCTGCTGCCGCTGGTGCGGCCGTTGGCGGTGGCCGCCGTACGGGCCCTGTGCGGGGTGCCGGGGGAGCGGCTGGCCGAGGGGCCGGCCGGGTCCTGGGCCGCACGGGGGCGGACCGCCCTGTGGTGGACGCTGCACCTGGGCCTGGGCGCGGTGGTCAGCGGGCTCAGCCTGGCCGGGCCGCCGCTGGCGGTGACCTTGCTGGTCCTGCCGCTGCTCGACCGGGAGCAGCAGGTCGGGCTGGACATGGCGGGGTTCGCCGACAAGGCCGGGGCGTGGCCGGCGGTGCCGGCCGGGCTGCTGGTGGTGGCCGTCCTCGTCGGGGCCGCCGTGGGAGCGGGGGCGCTGCTGGCCCGGGCCGCGCCCGTCCTGCTCGGGCCGAGCACGGCGGAGCGGCTGGCGGCGGCCGAGGAGCGGGCCGCCGACCTCGCCGTGCGCAACCGGTTGGCCCGGGAGCTGCACGACGCGGTGGGGCACGCCCTCAGCGCGGTCACGCTCCAGGCGGCCGCCGCGCGCAGGGTGCTGGACCGTGACCCGGAGTTCGTACGGGAGGCCCTGGCCGCCATCGAGGACACCACCCGGCGCACGGTGGGCGAGCTGGACACCGTGCTGGGCCTGCTGCGGGACGGGGACGCCGCCCGGCCCGACGCGGCGCCCGCGCCGACCCTGGGCGCGGACCTGGCCGGGCTGATCGCGCGGACCCGCGCGGCCGGCGCGGTGGTGGCGGCGCACGAGGACCCCGGCCCGGCCGGGAGCTGGGAGGTCCTGCCGGCGATCGTCTCCCGGGAGGCGTACCGGATCGTCCAGGAAGGACTGAGCAATGCCCTGCGGCACGGTGCCGGGGGGCCGGTGGACCTGCACCTCGCGGTGCGGGAGGAGGACACCCGTGCACTGGAGATCGTCATGACCAACCCGCCCGCCGCCCCGGGGGCCTCCGAGGGCGGGCGCACCACCGGAGGCCGTGGGCTGCGCGGGGCCGCGGAGCGGGCCGCGCTGCTCGGCGGCAGCGTCGAGGCCGGGCCCGCCGGGGACCGGTGGCGGCTGCGGGCCGTCCTGCCTCTCGGGGGAGGTGCCCGGTGAGCCGGCCGCCGCTGCGCATCGTCCTCGCCGACGACGAGCGGATGGTCCGCACCGCCCTGCGGGTCATCCTCGACGCCGAGCCCGGGCTGGAGGTCGTCGGCGAGGCCGTCACCGGGGCCGAGGCGGTCTCCGTGGTCCGGTCGCTGGAGCCCGACGTGGTGCTGATGGACGTGCGGATGCCGGAGATCGACGGGATCCGGGCCACCGAGCAGATACGCGCCGGCATGCCGGACCCGCCGCGGATCCTGGTGGTGACCACCTTCGACAACGACTCCTACGTCTACGACGCGCTGCGCGCGGGAGCGGCCGGGTTCCTGCTCAAGCGGGCCGACCCGGAGGAGCTGATCGGTGCGGTGCGGCTGGTGGCCCGGGGCGACACCCTGTTGTTCCCCTCCGCCGTACGCGCCCTGGCCGACTCCTACGCGGCCGCGTCCGGACCCGCGGCGCCGTGGGTGGCCCGGCTCACCGAGCGGGAGGCGGACGTGCTGCGGCTGATGAGCGGCGGACTGTCCAACCAGGAGATCAGCGAGCGGCTCGGGGTGGGGCCGCAGACGGTCAAGACGCATGTGGCCTCGGTGCTGGCCAAGACCGGTTCCCGGGACCGTACCCAGGCGGTGATCGCCGCCTACGAAGGAGGCTTCCTCATGAAGAAACGCTGAGAACCCGGCCACAATCCGGGCAGAGCGGAACGGATGCGACGTCTGTGACGTCATCCAGAAGGATGAACAAGACGATCAGGCGTGCGTCGGTCTTCTGCATGCTCCTGGTGCTGGCCCTGCTGGTGCGGGTCACCTGGGTGCAGGCGTACGAAGGCCAGGCCCTCGCAGACGACAAGAACAACCGACGGAACACCATCGCCAAGTACGCGAACCCGCTCGGCAACATCATCGTGGGCGGGCAGGCCGTCACGGGCTCGCAGCCGACCGGGGGCAAGGACTTCGCGTACAAGCGGACGTACACCGACGGCCCGCTGTACGCCCCGGTCACCGGGTACAGCTCGCAGGTGTACGGGGCGAAGGGTCTGGAGGGGGTCTACGAGGACATCCTCAACGGCAGCGACAACCGCCTGAAGACCTTCATGGACGTCCTGACCAACCGGCGCGCCGAGCCGGGCAACGTGCTGACCACGATCGACCCGGACGTGCAGAAGGCCGGCTACGACGCGCTCCAGGGCAAGCAGGGCGCGGCCGCCGCCATCGACCCGGCCACCGGGGAGATCCTCGCGCTCGTCAACAACCCGTCCTTCGACCCGGGCCGGATCACCGGTGCGAACGACGGGAAGGCCTGGGAGGAGCTGTCCGCCGACCAGGGCAAGGCCATGGAGAACGTGGCGCTGCGCAAGCCGCAGGCACCCGGCTCCACGTTCAAGCTGGTCACCATGGCCGCCGCGCTGGAGAACGGGCTGTTCTCCTCCATCGACGCGCCGACCGGCGTGCAGGACCCGTACGTCATCCCCGGCACCACCACCCCGCTCAAGAGCGAGGCGGCCACCCCGGCCTGCAACAACGTCTCGCTGCGCACCGCGCTGCGGCTGTCCTGCAACAACGTGTTCGCCGAGCTCGCCTCCAAGCTGGGTCAGGACAAGATGCGGGCGATGGCGGAGAAGCTCGGCTTCAACATGAAGATCGACACCCCGGTCCGCACCGACCCGCCGAGCAAGTACCCGACGAAGAAGATGTCGGTCGACCAGGTCGCGCAGACCGGTATCGGCCAGTTCGACGTCCAGGCCACGCCGCTGCAGATGGCCATGGTCTCGGCCGCGATCGAGAACGGCGGGAAGCTGGTCTCCCCGCACATGGTCACCGACGTGACCGACTCCAACGGCAATGTGCTGGAGAGCCTGCGCAACGCCCCGTCCACCCAGGTGATGAGCGAGCGCACCGCCTCGATGCTGCGCGACGCCATGCGCACCGTCGTCAGCGAGGGCGGCGGCAAGCCCGCCCAGGTGTCCGGCGCCGAGGTCGGCGGCAAGACCGGTACCGCCCAGCGCGGTGTCAACAACAGCCTGCCGCCGCTCGCCTGGTTCACCTCGTACGGCAAGCTGGGCGGCAAGCAGGTCGTCGTCGCCGTGGTGATCGAGAACTCCGACACCGACCGTTCCGAGATCGGTGGTGGCAGGCTGGCCGCGCCGGTGGCCCAGAAGATGATGGAAGCCTGGCTGAAGAAGAAGTAGCCGGAGCGCGCCGGGAACCGCGCGACGGTCCCGGCGCGTTCTCCCCTCCATGATCAGAGCCGCCACCGCCGCCGACCTCGACGCCATAGCCGCCCTGCACGCCCGGGCGCGCGCCACCTATTACCAGGGCCACATCCCCGAGGAGGCCTACGCCGGCGAGGCCGAGCTCACCCGCACCCGTGAGGCCTGGGCCCGGGCCGTCGCCCGGACGACCGGCGCGGTGCTGTGCGCCGAGCAGGACGGCCGGCTCACCGGGGTGGCCGCCTTCCGCACCGACGCCGACGGCACCACCCTCACCCAGCTCCACGTCGACCCCGACCGCTGGCGCCACGGCACCGGCACCGCCCTCCACGACGCGTGCCTCGCCGCCTGGCGCCGGGCCGGGGTCACCCGGGCCCGCCTGGAGGTCTACGAGCACAACCTGCGGGCCCAGGCCTTCTACGCCCGCCACGGCTGGCGCCCCGACCCCGCCGCGCCCCCGTCGGGCGGCACCCATCTGACGCTCTGGCTGACGGTTCCCGCCCTGCCCACGGAATGAGACGCTCCGGCGCGCTGTTGTGCCAGGGGCCGCCACAGCGGCACGTCGGACACCGTCAGGAGAAGAAGGAACATGCGCGTCGAGATCTGGAGCGACATCGCCTGCCCGTGGTGCTACATCGGCAAGGCCCGGTTCGAGAAGGGGCTGGCCGCGTTCGCGCACCGGGACGAGGTGGAGGTCGTGTTCCGCTCCTTCGAGCTCGACCCGCACAGCACCCCCGGGGACACCGCGCCCGTCGTGGAGATGCTCGCCAAGAAGTACGGCCGCACGCTCGACGAGGCCCGCGGCATGGAGGAGCACGTCGCCGCCACCGCCCGCGCGGAGGGGCTGGCGTACAGCACCGACCACCGGCTGCACGGCAACACCTTCGACATCCACCGGCTGCTGCACCTGGCCGCCGCCCGCGGCCGTCAGGGGGAGCTGCTCGACCTCGCCTTCCGCGCCAACTTCGCCGACGGCAGCGGGGTCTACGACTCCGCCACGCTGCTCCGGCTCGCGGTGGCGGCCGGTCTGGACGAGGCGGAGGTGCGTGAGGTGCTCGCCGACCCCACCGCGTACGCCGACGCCGTGCGCGCCGACGAGCGGGAGGCGGCCGAGCTCGGCGCCAACGCCGTGCCGTTCTTCGTCCTCGACCGCCGCTACGGCATCTCCGGCGGCCAGCCGGCCGAGGTCTTCACCCAGGCGCTGGAGCAGGCCTGGGCGGGCCGCACGGTGACCGAGGTGGCCCCGGCAGCCGACGCCTGCGAGCCGGACGGCAGTTGCGCGGTCCCGCAACCCTGAGTCCTATAAGCAATCCTTTGAGATCGCCTGAAAAACTAAGCAATGGACTTTGGGTGGTCGGTGGGTGAGAGTGGGGTCATGGATCTTCGACTCGCCCCTCTGGCCCCCGCCGAGTTCGCCCCGACCACCGCCTACCTCAACACCGCCACCAGCGGGCTCCTTCCGCTGGCCGCCGTCGCCGAGGTGCGGGCGACGGTCGAGGCGGCCGGTTCCGGGGTGGCCGGGCACGACACGTTCGAGCAGGTGGACCGGGTGCGCGCACGGTTCGCCCGGCTGGTCGGAGTGGCCCCGGAGCGGGTGAGCACCGGCTCCGCGGTCTCCACCCATGTCGGTCTGGTCGCCGCCTCGCTGCCCGCGGGCGCGGAAGTGCTCTGCGTCGAGGGCGACTTCGCCTCGGTGATGAACCCGTTCGTGGTGCGCGACGACCTCACCGTGCGGTTCGCCCCGCTGGAGTCCGTCGCGGACGCGGTCCGCCCGTCCACGGCCCTGGTCGCGCTCAGCGCCGTCCAGTCCGCGGACGGCCGCGCCGCCGATCTGGCCGCCGTCCGGCAGGCGGCGACCGCCGCCGGGGCGCGGATGCTGGTGGACGCCACGCAGGCGGCCGGCTGGCTGCCGTTCGAGGCCTCCCCCTACGACTTCACCGTCACCGCCGGCTACAAGTGGCTGCTCGGCACGCGCGGGGTCTCGTACCTGACCGTCTCCGAGGAGGCCCAGCAGACGCTGACCCCGCTGCACTCCGGCTGGGTCAACGCGGCGGCCAAGTGGGAGGCGACGTACGGGCCGATGCCGGAACTGGCGCCCGGCGCCCGGCGGTTCGACGAGTCCCCGGCCTTCTTCAGCTACGCCGCCGCCGAGCACGGGCTGGACCTGCTGGAGCGGATCGGCGTCGAGGCCGTGCACGCCCACGACACCGCCCTCGCCGCGCGTTACCGGGCGGGCCTGGACCGGCTCGGCCTCGCCCCGGTCCCGGGCTCCGCCCCGATCGTCTCCGTCCCCGGCCTCGCCGACCGCCAGCCGGCCCTGGCCTCGGCCGGCATCCAGACCGCGGCCCGGGCGGGCTCCCTGCGGGCGTCGTTCCACCTCTACACCACCGAGGCGGACGTGGACCGCCTCCTGGACGCCCTCGCGGGCTGACCCTGGCCGGGCGGCCTGCGCGGCGGGCGGCCTACGGGCCGGCGGCGCGGCGCCCCGTGCGCCTAGGCGGCCGGAGAGCCCTGCGCGTCCCATGCCTCCGTCGCCGCCGCCAGCGCCGGGCCCGGGTCGGCCGACAGCGCGGTGGCCAGGGCCGTCAGGGCGGTGCGGACCACGGGCAGGGCCGCCGCCGGGCCGTAGTGGTTGACCCGCAGCATGGAACCGGCCAGCGCGCCGCCGCCGGCCGCCAGCGGGGCGTCCGGCTCGGCGGCCACGGCCTTGGCGGCCACCGCCGAGGCGTCCGCGACGCGCAGCGTCGTGGCCACCGGCGCGGCCTCGGCGGCCACGGGCACGTACGGGGCCAGGCCCAGCGCGGCCGCGCCCGCCCGGGTCGCGGCCGCCGCCGCGGCGTGCCGGGCCTGCACCGCCGCCAGGCCCTCCGCCGCGATCCGGTCCAGGCACGCCTCCAGGCCCAGCATCTCCAACTGGGCCGGGGCGTGCGGCAGTACGGCCCGGCCGGTGTCGATCCACCGCTCCTTCCAGTCCAGCAGCGACAGGTACGAGCGGCGCGGCGCCGCCGGGTTGGCCGCGAACCGCTCCCACGCCCGCTGCGAGACCGACACGGCCGACACCCCGGCCGGGCCGCCCATCGCCTTCTGCGCGCCGATCACGCACAGGTCGACGCCCCAGGCGTCCGGCAGCAGCGGCTCCGCCCCGACCGAGGCGACCGCGTCCAGCATGAACAGCGCCCCGTGCGCCCGTACGGCCTCCCCGATCGCGGCCACCGGGTTGGTGTTGCCGGTGGCCGCCTCGGCGTGCACCAGTGAGACGAAGTCGATCTCCGGGCGGGCCGCGAGGGCCTCGGCGACCTGCTCCGCCGTCACCGCCGTCTCGAACGGCACCGCCAGGTCCACCACGTGCGCGCCGCAGTCCCGCAGCCAGTTGCCGAACGTGGTCCCGTACGGGCCGGTCACCACGTTCAGCGCGGTGGAACCGGGCCGCGCCCCGGAGCGGATGCACCCCTCCAGCGGCAGCAGCGCCTCGCCCTGGGTGATCACCACGTCCTGCTCCGTCGAGAGCAGCTGCGCCACCCCCCGTTCGATCGCGGCGAACCGCTCGGCGGTCAGCGGGGGCAGGTCGAGCAGGGGGTGCGTCATGGTGGTGCTCTCTTCGTCGGAAGGTACGAAGGTGAGCCTACCGATCGCGTGCGTACAGTGCGGACATGAGCGACGTGAGCCAAGTGCTGCATGTGAAGGGGCGGGTCCTGGTGGGCCCGGAGGACGTCCGCGACGAGCTGTGGGTCGTCGGTGGCCGGATCACCTACGAACGCCCGCGCACCGCCGACGACATCACCACCGTCTCCGGCTGGGTGCTGCCCGGCCTGGTCGACGCGCACTGCCACGTGGGCCTCGACGCCCACGGCCCGGTGGACGAAGTGACCAGCGAGAAGCAGGCGCTCACCGACCGCGAGGCGGGGACGCTGCTGATCCGGGACGCCGGTTCCCCGTCCGACACCCGCTGGATCGACGACCGCGAGGACCTGCCGAAGATCATCCGGGCCGGCCGGCACATCGCGCGCACCCGTCGCTACATCCGCAACTACGCCCACGAGATCGAGCCGGAGGACCTGGTCGCCCACGTCGCCCGCGAGGCGCTCCGCGGCGACGGCTGGGTCAAGCTGGTCGGCGACTGGATCGAGCGCGAGGTCGGCGACCTGACGCCCTGCTGGCCGCGCGGGGCGGTGGAGGCGGCCATCGCCGAGGCGCACCGGCTCGGCGCCCGGGTCACCGCCCACTGTTTCGCCGAGGACTCCCTGCGTGACCTGGTCGAGGCCGGCATCGACTGCATCGAGCACGCCACCGGCCTGACCGAGGAGACCATTCCCCTCTTCGCCGAGCGCCAGGTGGCCATCGTCCCGACCCTGGTGAACATCGCCACGTTCCCGCGGCTCGCGGCCGGTGGTGAGGCGAAGTTCCCGGCCTGGTCGGCGCACATGCGGCGGCTCTACGAGCGCCGCTACGACACCGTGCGCGCCGCCTGGGACGCGGGCGTGCCGGTCTACGTCGGCACGGACGCGGGCGGTTCGCTGCCGCACGGGCTGGTGGCGGCGGAGGTGGCGGAACTGGCCAAGGCCGGCATCCCCGCCGTGGACGCCCTGTCGGCCACGACGTGGGGCGCCAGGAGCTGGCTGGGGCGGCCCGGACTGGAGGAGGGGGCGCCCGCGGACCTGGTGGTCTACGCCGAGGACCCGCGTGCGGACGTCCGGGCGCTCGCGGACCCGCTGCGGGTGGTGCTCCGCGGCCGGATCCACGCCTGAATCGCGCCACGGCGGTGCGGGTCCGGCGCCGTGTTGACGGCCGACCGTGACGCGGGGCCCGGCGGGTCGTTGACATGGGCCGCGCCGGGCCCTTTCGTCACGGAGCGTGTGACGTGAGCGAACTCCCGCGCCGGTTGTGGCATCAGAGTTCGAACAATGTCGCGAAAACCCCTCTTTGGAGTGAACTCACGGCAGGTGCCTGCCCGTTCACCCAGCGTGCGTAAAGATTCCCGGGACGAGGCCGCCGGCGCCGCCATGTCCCCCATGGGCGGCGCCGCGGCACCCATCTCTCCGGGGGTTCCACCACCTTGACCAGCACCACCTTCCGCAGGCCCGCGGTCGCCCTGCTCGCCACGGGAGCGGTCGCCCTCCTCGCCGCCCCGCCCGCCCACGCCACCGGTACCACGACCGGCACCCCGCCCTCGGCCGGCGGGAAGGCGAGCGCCGTCGTCCTGCGGGCCGGCCTGGACGTCGGCCTGCTCGACAAGGCCGTCCACCTGCCGCTGCAGACCACCTTGAACCAGGTCGACGCCCCCGCCCGGGCCGAGAAGACCGCGCTGACCGTCCGTCTCGACGGGGTCGACCAGGGCCGGCCCGTCACCGTGCTGCGCGCGGACGTGGCCACCTCGAAGGCCACCGCCGACGAGCGGCAGGCCCAGGCCGAGGTCGAGCTCGCACAGGCCAGGGTGCACGTCCCGGGGCTGCCGGTGCTGTCCCTGATCGAGGTCGAGAACGTCACCTCCAAGGCCGTGTGCGAGGCCGGGCGGCAGCCCGTGGCCACCTCCGACGTGCTCGGTGCGGTGACCGTGCTGGGCAAGAAGGTCACGCTCTCCGCCGGTGGCCCGACCCGGGTCGAGGTGCCGGGGGTGGGCGAGGTCGGCCTGGCGCTGTCCGAGGCCACCACCACCTCCACCACGGCCGCGGCGGCCGCCCTGCGCCTGAAGGTGTCGGTGAACCCCCTCAAGCTGAACGTCGCCCAGGTCGACGGCGAAGTGGTCCTGGCCGAGGCCCGCTGCGAGGCCCCCGCGGCGCCCGGGAGGACGACGAAGGGGACGACGAACGCCGGGGACGAGCCGGTGGAGGTCAAGGCCCAGCCGGCCGGCACCTCACCGGTGGCCTCCGGTACCCACGCCAACCTCGCCGAGACCGGCGGCAGTTCGCTGACCCCCTACCTGGCCGGCGGCGCCCTCCTGCTGCTCGGCGCCGGCGCGGGCGCCCTCGTCCTGACCCGCAGCCGAGGCCGCGGCAACGCCTGACCGGGGCCCCGACCGGGCACGCCTGACCGGGGCCCCGACCGGGCACGCCCGGCCGGCGGCGCCTACCGGGTGGCCTTCACCAGCCCCTGCTCACCCGCCCTGCGGGACAGCACGGCCTCGGAGACCTGCCGGTCGACGGCCGCGTACTCGCTCTTCTTGGCCGCCGACAGCGCCCCGTCCGAGGCGGCGCAGGACGCGCAGACCACGCGGAACGGCGGCCCCATGTCGGAGTACTGGGTGAAGTACTCCGCCTTCACCACCTCCCACCGGCCCGGATGCGCGGCCGACGGGGCGAAGGTGAAGCGGGGGACGGACGAGATGTTGCCGCGCTTCTTGTCCTCGGGCACGAAGCTGGCGACCTGGTCGCCCATGCCGAAGACCACCCACGTGCCGTTGACCTTCTCGTAGGGCTGCGGCACGTGGTTGTGGGTACCGATGATCAGGTCGATGTCGGGCAGCCCGTCCGTCCGCGACGCCGTCAGCGCCTGCGCCAGCTCCCGCTGCTGCTCGTCGGGGGCGGTCTGCCACTCGGTTCCCCAGTGGACGCTGAGGACCACCACGTGCGCGCCGGCCTTCCGGGCGGCGCGGGCGTCGGCGACGATCCGGTCCTTGTCGATCAGATTGACCGACCAGGGCTTGTCCTGGGGCAGCGGGATCCCGTTCGTGCCGTACGTGTACGACAGCTGCGCGATCTTCGCACCGCCCCCGCCCAGCAGCGCCGGGGCCTTGGCCTCGTCGGCGCCGCGGGCCGAGCCCACGTGCTTCACCCCGACCCGGTCGAGGTGCTCCAAGGTGCGGGCCAGGCCCTCGTAACCGGCGTCGAGGGTGTGGTTCGAGGCCGTCGAGCAGCTCTCGTAGCCGGTGTCCTTGAGGGCGTCGGCCAGGTCGTGCGGCGCCTTGAAGGTCGGGTAGCCGGTGTAGGGGCCGCCCGGGGCGCCGTACGGTATCTCGTGGTGGCATATCGCCACGTCCGCGGCGGAGACGATCGGCTTGATCCCCGCGAGGATCTTGCGGAAGTCGTGCCCCTTGCCGCCCGCGTCGTCCGCGGCCCGCTGGACGATCGACGGGTACGGGATGATGTCCCCGGTCGCGACCAGCGTGAACGGCCGCGCGTCGGCGGGCACCTCGGCCCTGCCCCGGCCGCCGTCCGCCGCCCCGGCGTCGCCCGACAGCCGCTGCTCGGCGGACGCACCGTCCTTGCCCAGCAGTTCCGGTGCGACGTGGACACCCCCCGCGACGACGGCCAGACCCGCTACGGCCGCCCCGATCCTGGCGGACGTCCTCATGTGTTCCCCCTGCTCATGGCCGGATGTCGATACCGGCCCCCCGGGGATACTGTCGCACGCCCGTGCCCCCCGCCATCCGGATGGGGGAACGCTGCTCCGTCCGGGGGGCCGGGGCCGGGCGCCGGGCGTGCAGGCCGGGGCTCAGGGCGAGGCCGGGCCGGGGCTCACGGCGACGTCAGCGCGAGGTCACGGCGAGGTCAGGGCGAGTGCGTGGTCCAGGGCCTGGAGCAGCCGGCCCGTCGTCGCCCGGTCGCGCACGGCCAGCCGCAGCCAGGACCGGTCGAGTCCCGGGAAGGTGTCCCCGCGCCGCACGGCGAAGCCGAGGGCGCGCAGCCGGGTCCGTACCTCTGCCGCCCGCTCGACCCGGATCAGCACGAACGGCCCCTGCGCCGCACCGCACACCGAGACCTCCTCGAACTCCGCGAGGCCGGCCAGCAGATGGGCCCGGTCCACCGCGATCTGCTCCGCCGCGGCCGCCGCCTCCGCCAGCGCCCGCGGCGTCACACAGGCCTCGGCGGCGGCCAGCGCCGGCGTCGACACCGGCCACAGCGGCTGCGCCGCCGCCAGCCGGGCGATCACCTCCGGCTCCGCCAGCACGTAGCCGATCCGCAGCCCGGCCAGGCCCCAGGTCTTGGTCAGGCTGCGCAGCACCACCAGCCCCGGCACGTCGGTCCGCCCGGCCAGCGCCTCGCGTTCGCCCGGCACCGCGTCCATGAACGCCTCGTCCACGACCAGGACCCGCCCCGGCCGGGCGAGCGCGGCGAGGTCCTCGGCCGGGTGCAGCACCGAGGTCGGGTTGGTCGGGTTGCCGACGACCACCAGGTCGGCCTCCTCGGGCACCAGGGCCGGATCCAGCCGGAAGCCGTCCTCGGCCCGCAGCAGCACCCGCTCCACCCGGTGCCCGGCATCGCGCAGGGCCGCCTCCGGCTCGGTGAACTGCGGATGCACCACCACCGGCCGTACGGCATCCAGGGCGCGAGCGAGCAGCACGAACGCCTCGGCCGCCCCGGCCGTCAGCAGCACCCGCTCCACCGGCAGCCCGTGCCGGGCCGCGACCGCCGCCCGGGCCGCCCGGCCGTCCGGGTAGGCCGCCAGGCTGTCCAGGGAGGCGGCGATCTTCTGCTTGAGCCAGGCCGGCGGGGTGGCCGCGCGTACGTTGACCGCCAGGTCGACCAGCCCGGCGCCGGCGTCCACCACCTCGGCGTCCCCGTGGTGGCGCAGGTCGTGGGCCTGCGGCACGGCGGCCACCGCACAGGTCGCCGCCGCCGACTTCCGCTTGGTCACCAGCAGCCGCCCGCCGCCGCTGCCGGCCAGCGCCGCCGCCTCGGCCACCGAGGCGGTGCCGGTGGCCTCCCGGACCACCTCCGCCGGATGCGGCACCGCCACCGCGGCCAACTCCTCGGAGGACAGGCCCAGCAGGGGTACGCCGAAACGTTCCGCCGCCTCGGCCAGCCCCGGCTCCACGGCCTTCGACTCCACCGTGGCCAGCGCCGTCACCGCCGCCGGGGACAGCCCGGCGGCGCGCAGCGTCTCCTCCACCAGCGCGCGGACCTCCGCCGCCGACACCCCCGCGCGGGCCCCGACGCCGACCACCACCTGCTCGTACGCGCCCATCAGCGGTCCTCCTTCTCGTCAACGTCGGGTCCGGCCGCGCCCCGCGCGCACACGTGCGCGCCGGCCCGGCAATCGGTATTCAGGGGCACATGGCGGTTCTCGTGGCGTTGGGCGCGTTCCTGATGACCCTGGCGGGCGGCTGGACGGCGCAACGCGTCACCGACCGCCGCCACCTGGTCCTCGGCCTCGCGGGCGGGCTGATGCTCGGCGTGGTGGGCCTGGACCTGCTCCCGGAGGCCCTGCACGCCGCCGGCGACCCGGTGTTCGGCGTCCCCCTGGCCCTGCTGCTGTTCGTGGGCGGCTTCCTGACCGCCCACGTCGTGGAACGCCTGCTGGCGGTACGGCAGGCCGCGCACGGCGCCGAGAACGGGGGCCGGGTGCCGCAGGTGGGCCTGACGGCGGCGGCCGCGATGGTCGGCCACAGCCTCGCCGACGGGGTGGCGCTGGGCGCCGCGTTCCAGGTCGGCGGGGGGATGGGGGCGGCCGTGGCGCTGGCCGTGGTCACCCACGACTTCGCCGACGGCTTCAACACCTACACCCTCACCAGCCTCTACGGGAACGAGCGCCGCAAAGCCGTGGCCATGCTCGTGGCGGACGCCGTCGCGCCCGTCGTCGGCGCCGCGTCCACCCTGCTGTTCACCCTTCCGGAGGAACCGCTCGGTGCCTATCTGGGCTTCTTCGGCGGCGCTTTGCTCTACCTGGCCGCCGCCGAGATCCTGCCGGAGGCGCACCACCGGCACCCCGCCCTGTCGACGCTGCTGTGCACGGTGGGCGGGGTGGCCGGGATCTGGGTGGTGGTCGGCATCGCGGAATGAGCTCATGGCGCGGCCGGGTGCTCCCGGGCCACGGCGTGCACCCGCGCCGCCGCCGTGAGGCGGGCCGCCACCGAGGGCTGCGCCGCCCAGTGGGTGTGCAGGTAGCTGGCGTGCACGCCCTGCTGCACGAAGCCTTCGACCCGGCGCTCGGGGTGGGTGAACCCCCAGGCGGGGGCGGCTCCCGCCGACGGCTCCACCACCGTGCGGTGGAACTCGTGCCCGCGGATGCGGGTGCCGGCCGCCGCGAGCGGGCTGTCCGACACCGCCACGGCCTCGCGGTAGCCCAGGGTCAAGCGCTCGGACATCCGGGCCTCGGCGTCGATGACCCCGCACATCGGGGTCCCGTCGAGGGACCGCACGAGGTAGAGCAGCCCGGCGCACTCGGCCGCCACCGGGGCCGAGGCGGCCGCCAGCTCGGCCACCGCCTTGCGCAGGCGCTCGTTGGCGCCCAGGTCCTTGGCGTAGACCTCGGGGAACCCACCGCCGACGACCAGACCCGCCGTGCCGTCGGGCAGGGCCTCGTCGTGCAGCGGGTCGAACGTCACCACGTCCGCTCCGGCGGCCGTGAGGAGCTCGGCGTGCTCGGCGTAGGAGAAGGTGAACGCCGCGCCCCCGGCCACCGCGACGACCGGCCTGGGCCCCGCCCCGGGGTCCGCGGCCGGACCCCCGCCACGGGACGGGACGGGGTGGGCTTGAAGGGCCTGCTCGGGCGCCCACGGCTCGCACGGCACGGGCGGGGCCGTGCGCGCCAGGGACAGCAGGGCGTCCAGGTCGCAGCCCTGGCGGACCTGCTCGGCCAGGGCCGCCACGGCGGCCACGGCGTCGGTGCGGCGTTCGGCCACGGGCACCAGGCCGAGGTGCCGCGACGGGGTGGCCACCTGCGGGGCCCGCCTCAGGACGCCGAGGACCGGCATCCCGGCCTCCTCCAGCGCCTCGCGCAGCATCACCTCGTGCCGGTCCGACCCGACCTTGTTCAGGATCACCCCGCCGAGCCGCACCTGCGGGTCGAACGAGGCGAAGCCGTGCACCAGGGCCGCCACCGACCGCGACTGCGAGGACGCGTCGACCACCAGCACCACCGGCGCCCGCAGCAGCTTGGCCACCTGCGCCGTCGAGGCCAGCTCGCCCCGCCCCGCCGCACCGTCGTACAGGCCCATCACGCCCTCGACCACGGCCAGGTCGCACCCGGCCGCCCCGTGCGCGAACAGCGGAGCGACCAGCTCCGGCCCGCACAGGAACGCGTCGAGGTTGCGCCCCGGCCGGCCGGTGGCCAGCGCGTGGTAGCCGGGGTCGATGTAGTCGGGCCCGGCCTTGTGCGGGGACACGGCCAGGCCGCGTTCCGCGAAGGCGGCCATCAGGCCGGTCGCGACCGTGGTCTTGCCGCTCCCCGAGGAGGGAGCGGCGATCACCAGCCGGGGGACGGACGTCACCACTCGATGCCCTTCTGGCCCTTCTGGCCGGTGTCCATCGGGTGCTTGACCTTGGTCATCTCGGTGACCAGGTCCGCGAACTCCACCAGCTTCTGAGGCGCGTTGCGGCCGGTGATCACCACGTGCTGGGTGCCGGGACGGTTCCGCAGCACCTCGACCACCTCGTCCACGTCGATCCAGCCCCAGTGCATCGGGTACGCGAACTCGTCCAGCACGTACAGCTTGTGCGTCTCGGCCGCCAGGTCACGCTTGACCTGCTCCCAGCCTTCCTTGGCCGCCTGCTCGTTGTCGAGCTGGGCGTCGCGCTGGACCCAGGACCAGCCCTCTCCCATCTTGTGCCAGACGACGGAACCGCCCTTGCCGCTCTCGCCGAGCACCTTGAGCGCGTTCTCCTCGCCGACCTTCCACTTCGCCGACTTGACGAACTGGAACACCCCGATCGGCCAGCCCTGGTTCCAGGCCCGCAGCGCGAGCCCGAACGCGGCCGTCGACTTGCCCTTGCCGGGCCCGGTGTGGACGAAGACCAGCGGGCGGTTGCGGCGCTGGCGGGTGGTGAGCCCGTCGTCGGGAATGACGGACGGCTGTCCCTTCGGCATTACGCGGCCTTCCTGTGGGAGGGGGACGGTACGGAGGTACGGACGTTCTTCACGAGCCCGGCCAGCGCGTCGGCCCGCAGCCCGTCGAGGGTCACGGCCGGGCCGCCGAGGTCGGCGGCGAGCGCGGCGGCCAGCCCCAGCCGGACGTGGCCGCTCTCGCAGTCCACGACCACGGAGGCGACGCCCTCGGCGTGCAGCAGCCGCGCCGAACGGCTCGCCAGGGCGCGCGGGTCGCCGCCCAGCGCCCCGGCCGAGGTGGCCCGGCCGTCGGTCACGACCACCAGCAGCGGACGGCGCGAGGGATCGCGCAGCTTCTCGATGCGCAGCACCTCGTGGGCCTTGAGCAGACCGGCCGCGAGCGGGGTGCGCCCGCCCGTGGGCAGCCGTTCCAGGCGGGCGGCGGCCGCGTCCACCGAGGAGGTCGGCGGCAGCGCCAGCTCGGCGGCCGCGCCGCGGAACGTGATCAGGCCGACCTTGTCGCGACGCTGGTAGGCGTCCAGCAGCAGGGAGAGCACGGCGCCCTTGACGGCGCTCATCCGCTGCCGCGCCGCCATGGAGCCCGAGGCGTCCACCACGAACAGCACCAGGTTGCCCTCGCGGCCCTCCCGGGTGGCCTGGCGCAGGTCGTCCTTGCGGACCACCAGCCCGCGCCCGTCCCGCCCGCGCGCCCGCTGGTGCGGGGCGGCGGCGTGCACGGTCGCGGCCAGGTGGAGCTTGGTCAGCTGCCCGCGCGGGCGCTGGGCGCCCACGGTCCGGCCGTGCGCCGTACGGGCCCGGGAGCGGCGGCCGGCGGCGCCGTCGCCGAGGCCGGGCACGCTGAACATCCGGGTCCGGAACGGCTCGGCCGCGGGCACGGCCGCCTGGCCGGGCGCCTCCTGCGGGCCGTCCTGCCCCGCGGCGGGGGCCGGGGCCTCGCCGCGCGCCGGCTCCGGCTCGGGCTCCCGCTCCGGCCCGGGCTCCGGCTGCTCCTGCGGCGAGCGCGGGTCGGGGGCCGTGTCCTGCGCCTCGTCCTGCGGAGCCGGGCCGTCGCCGTCGGGGCCGCCGCCGTCCGGGCCGTCACCGTCGCCGCCGTCGTCGGGGCCCTGCGGCTCCGGGTCCGGGTCCGGGTCGGGCTCCGGCTCGTCCTCGTCGAACCGGTCCAGGATCTCGTCGAGCCGGTCCTCGTCCAGTCCGGGCGCGTCGAAGGGGTTGCGGCGCCGGCGGTGGGGGAGCGCCAGCAGGGCCGCCTGCCGGACGTCCTCCTTGCGCACCGCCGTCCGGCCCGCCCACGCGGCCAGCGCCGTGGCGGTCCGGGCCATCACGATGTCGGCCCGCATGCCGTCCACCTCGAACCCGGCACAGGTCGCGGCGATCATCAGCAGTGCCCGGTCCCCGAGCACCACCCGCGGCAGCAGCGTCCGGGCGGCCACCACGCGGCCCCGGACCTCGGCCTCGTCGGCGGCCCAGCGGGTGGCGAAGGCAGCCGGGTCGTCCTCGTAGGACAGCCGGCGGCGGACGACCTCGACCCGTTGCGCGGGCTCGCGCGAGGCGGCCACCTCGACGGTGAGGCCGAACCGGTCGAGCAGCTGCGGACGCAGCTCGCCCTCCTCCGGGTTCATGGTGCCGACCAGCAGGAAGCGGGCGGCGTGCCGTACGGAGACGCCCTCGCGCTCCACGTACGAGGCGCCCATCGCGGCGGCGTCCAGCAGCACGTCGACCAGGTGGTCGTGGAGCAGGTTGACCTCGTCCACGTAGAGGATGCCGCGGTGCGCGTCCGCGAGCAGGCCCGGCTCGAAGGCCTTCACGCCCTCCGCCAGGGCCCGTTCGATGTCCAGGGCGCCGACCAGCCGGTCCTCGGAGGCGCCGACCGGCAGCTCCACCATCCGGGCGGGCCGCTCGGCGCCGGTGCCGACCTCGTGCGGGCCGTCGGGGCAGTGGGGGTCGGGCGCGGCCGGCGCGCAGGAGAACCGGCAGCCGGGCACCACGTCGACCTGCGGCAGCAGGGCGGTCAGCGCCCGCACGGCGGTGGACTTGGCGGTGCCCTTCTCGCCGCGCACCAGCACCCCGCCGACCGCCGGGCTGACGGCGTTCAGCAGCAGCGCCAGCCGGAGGTCGGTCTGGCCGACGACCGCGGTGAACGGGTACGGGGTGCTCATGCGGCTCCTTCGGTGGTGGCGGCAGCGTGCGGAGGGAAGGCCGGCGCGCCCGGCGGCAGGAACGGCAGCCCCGCCGGGGCCCCGTCCTCGATCAGCCGCAGCAGGGCGCCGGTGTCGGCGTGTTCCTCGATCATGTCGCCCAGCAGGTCGAGCTGTTCCTCGCGCAGCGCGCCGAACGAGGTGTCCGGTGCCGGGACGAACCGGCGCCCGGCCGCCGCGGCGACCTCGCGCAGGAACGCCCGGCGGAAGGCGTCCGACTCCAGCGAGCCGTGCCAGTGCGTCCCCCACACCGGACCCACCCGGCACCCGTCGAGGAACGGCTCCCCGCCCAGCACCTCGGCCACCCCGTGGTGGATCTCGTACCCGGAGACCGGCTCGCCCAGCGCCGAACCGGTCGGCCGGGCCAGGGTCTTCTCGCGCGCGAAGCGCACCCGTACGGGCAGCAGCCCGAGCCCGTCCACCACGCCCGCCCGGGACTCCACCTCGTCCTCGATGCGCTCGCCGAGGGCCTGGAAGCCGCCGCAGATGCCCAGCACGGGCCGGCCCTCGGCCGCCCGCCGGGCCAGCGCGTCCGCGAGACCGCGCTCGCGCAGCCACTCCAGGGCCCGTACGGTGCCCCGGGTGCCGGGGACGACGACCAGGTCGGCGTCGGCCAGCTCCTCGGGCCGGTCCACGAAGCGCACCACCACGCCGGGTTCGGCGGCCAGCGCATCCACGTCCGTGAAGTTCGACATCAGCGGCACCGCGCACACCGCGACCCGCAGCACGTCCTCGCCGACCGGCGGGGCCACCACCGACTCGCGCACCGCGCCGCGCAGCGACACCCGCAGCCCGTCCTCCTCGTCGATGCCCAGCCCGTGCCGGTAGGGCAGTACGCCGTACGACCGCCGGCCCGTGATGCCGTGCAGCATCTCCAGACCGGGCTCCAGCAGCGAGACGTCGCCGCGGAACTTGTTCACCAGGTAGCCGGCGACCAGCGCCTGGTCCTCGGGCGCCAGCAGGGCCGTGGTGCCGAAGAAGGACGCGAAGACCCCGCCCCGGTCGATGTCGCCCACGACGACCACCGGGAAGCGCGCGGCCCGCGCGATGCCCATGTTCACGATGTCGGTCCGGCGCAGGTTGATCTCGGCCGGACTGCCCGCCCCCTCGCAGATCACGGCGTCATACGTGCCCCGCAGCTGCTCCAGGCAGTCCGTGACCACGCCGAGCAACTGCTCCTGGCGCCCGCCGTGGTAGCCACGGGCGCTCATCTCGCCCACCGGCCTGCCCAGCAGCACCACCTGGCTGCTGCGGTCGCTGCCGGGCTTGAGCAGCACCGGGTTCATCAGGGCGGACGGCTCGACGCGGGCCGCCTGGGCCTGCATGGCCTGGGCCCGGCCGATCTCGGCGCCCTCCTGCGTGACGAAGGAGTTCAGCGACATGTTCTGTGCCTTGAACGGCGCCACCTTCACGCCCTGGCGCACCAGCCACCGGCAGATCCCCGCCGTGACCACGCTCTTGCCGGCGTCCGAGGTCGTGCCCGCGACCAGCAGACCGCCCGCGCGCTTGCCCGTACTCATCCGCGTCCCCTCCGCACCCGTGCCGTCCGTCCCGTTCGCGCCGCCCGTACCGCCCGGCGTACGCCGGCCGCCGCGCACCGGCCCGCGACGCAGGTGCCCAGCGCCACCCAGGTCACCCGCCGGGACAGCCGTACGGCCCGTTCGATGTCGGCGACCTCCACCGGCCGCCCGTGCCCGCCGTTGAGCACCGCCCGGTGCTCGACCCGGCCGCCGTACGCCAGCGTGCCGCCCAGCCGGACGCCCAGGGCCCCGGCGAACGAGGCCTCCACCGGGCCCGCGTTGGGGCTCGGGTGCGCGGCGGCGTCCGCCCGCCACGCCCGTACGGCGCCCCGCGGGTCGGGGCCGGCCAGGGCGGCGGCCAGCGCGGTCAGCCGGGCACCGGGCCAGCCGGCGAGGTCGTCCAGCCGCGCCGAGGCCCAGCCGTAGCGCAGGTGGCGGGGCGACCTGTGGCCCACCATCGCGTCCAGGGTGTTGACCGCGCGGAACGCCAGCAGCCCCGGCACCCCGCCCACGGCGCCCCACACCAGCGCGCCGACGACCGCGTCGGAGGTGTTCTCGGCCACGGACTCCACCACGGCCCGGGCGATCTGCTGATCGTCCAGCGCCTGGGGGTCGCGCCCGCACAGGTGCGGCAGCCGCTCCCGGGCCACCTCGGTGTCCCCGGCGGCGAGCGCGCCGCCGATGGCCCGGGCCTCCCGGCCCAGCGAGGTCCCGCCCACGACGGCCCAGGTGGCGGCGGCGGTCAGGGCCACCCGGGAGGCGGCACGGGCGGCGCCGGGCAGGGCCCGGGCGGCCCGGTCGGCGAGGACGCCGACGGCCACCGCGCCCGAGACGCAGACGGCGGTGTGCAGGGCGCCGCGGGCGCGGTCGTCGCGCCACAGGGCACGTTCGACGGCGGCGGCGGCTCGTCCGAAGGCGGCCACGGGGTGCCCACGGCGCGGATCCCCGAGGATCCGGTCGCCGATCAGGCCCGCCGCGGCGCCGTACGCGAAGACGCGATCGGCACGCATGGTCGCAGGTATGTCCTCACTCAGGGTCCGCGCCCTGGTTCGACGTGACCGGCGGCGAGAGTTCCTGGCTCCCGGCGGGTACGTGGCGTACCCCCCGGTGACAGTGGCGGGACCGCGCCGGATTCGCACCGGACTTCCTCTCCTGCCGCCGTATTGGCCCGGGCAGTCCACCACGCTCCGCGAACGCCCGTCAACTTGCCGTTGACCTGGTGAAACGAAGGACTCCCCGCGGGCCGGGCCCGGAGGAGTCCTTGTGGTGCGTGGTGCGCCTGCGACGTGCGCTGCGAGTGTGCCGTCAGGAGACGATCAGGTAGATCGCGTACGCGACCGCCGCCGCGCACACGGCGAAGCAGGCGTAGGCGCCGCTGCGGGCCAGGGTGGCGGTGCCGCCCTGGGCGGTGGCGGCCTCGTGCTTGGAGAGGCCGACGATGCCCAGGACGAACAGCGTCACGAGGGCGACGGTGGCGGAGAGACTGACACCGAAGACGGTGCCCAGTGCTGCCCAGTCGATCTTCATACTGCTGAATCCTCTGTCGAGTGGCCGGTCAGACCGCGGCCGGGGCGGCCGGGGTCTCGCCGGTCGTGTGCGCCGGGGCCGGGATGGTGGCCTTCAGGGCCTCGCCCACGGTGGCCGGGGTGCCGGCCGGCGGGACGGTGACGGCGGCCATGGCGGTGGTGACCACGCCGGGGGCCTCGTCGCTCTCGACCTGGTTGACGTTGTGGTGGTCGACGACCTGGCGGCGGGAGATCAGCCAGATGGCCAGGCAGGAGCCCACCAGGAAGACGGTCACGGCGGCGACGCCCACGTCACCGGTGCGCATGACGTACTCGGCACCGGCACCCACCAGCGCGGCGGCCGGCAGGGTCAGGCCCCAGGCGACGAACATGCGGGTCGCGGTGGACCAGCGGACCACGCCGCCCTTGCGGCCGAGGCCGGCGCCCATGACCGCGCCGGAGCACGCGTGGGTGGTGGACAGGGAGAAGCCGAGGGTGGAGGAGGCCAGGATGACGCTCGCGGCCGAGGTCTGGGCGGCGAAGCCCTGCTGCGGCTGGAGGTCGGTCAGGCCCTTGCCCATGGTGCGGATGATGCGCCAGCCGCCCAGGTAGGTGCCGAGGGCGATCGCCAGACCGGCGGAGACGATGACCCACACCGGCGGGTTGGAGCCGGGCGCGAGCGCGCCTCCGGCGACCAGGGCCAGGGTGATGATGCCCATCGTCTTCTGCGCGTCGTTCGTGCCGTGCGCGAGGGAGACCAGACCGGCCGAGGCGATCTGACCGGCCTTGTAGCCCTTGGCGGAGGTGCGGTCGTCGACCTGGGAGCCGAGCTTGTAGGTGACCCGGGCGGCCAGCATCGAGGCCACACCGGCCACGATCGGGGCGGCGACGGCCGGGATGAGGACCTTGGTGACGACGGTGCTGCCGTTGACCGCGCCGATGCCGGCGGAGGCGACCGCGGCACCGATCAGGCCGCCCATCAGGGCGTGCGAGGAGCTGGAGGGCAGGCCCACCAGCCACGTCAGCAGGTTCCACAGGATCGCGCCGACCAGGGCGGCGAAGATCACTTCGGGCTGGATGCCCTCTTCGTTGACGAGGCCCTTGGAGATCGTCTTGGCGACCTCCACGGACATGAAGGCGCCGACGAGGTTGAGCACGGCGGACATGGCCACCGCCGTCTTGGGCTTGAGGGCGCCGGTCGAGATGGTGGTCGCCATCGCGTTGGCGGTGTCGTGGAAACCGTTCGTGAAGTCGAACACGAGAGCGGTGATGATCACGATCCCGAGGAGAAGCGTTATGTGCTCCATTTACCCAGGCTTCTGTGTGACGTCAGTGGCGCGACGAACGTAGGCAATCTGAGTGAACGGAAAGTGAACTGACCTGGGCGTCGCGGTGTCTCCCCCTGGAGCGGGTTCAGGCCACTGGTCCTGATTCTTTCCCACTCCTCCCGATTTGCGCACGTCAGGAGGGGGTTCTGGACCTGCGCCGCAGGCCCGGAACCGGGGCGGAAGTCCCCCGCAAGCCCCCCGCGGCGAGACCCATGTCACGCGAAACGGAATCCGCGGCCGGCGCCGGCGTCCCCCGGCTGGCCCGCGCGCCGCCACCGTCCGAGACTGGGAGGGTGCGCACCGCTACAGCGACGGCTGCGGCCGTCACCACCACGCTGCTCGGGGCCGGCGCCGCCGCCGTCGCGGCCGGCCGGTACGCCGCCGACGCCGCGCTGCGACCCCGGCCGGGCCACCCGCTGCCCGGCGAGCCCTCCCTCGTCGTCCACTCCGCCGAGGGCGGCCGCATCGCCCTCACCCGGTCGGCGGCCTCCCTGCGCCCCGGGACCTACGGACTCCACGCACCCGGCGTGCACGCGGTCGTCGGCCCCGTGCTGCCCGGCGCCGCGCAGACGCCCGACACCGTGGTGCGGCGCCTGCTCGCCGTCACCCACGGCCGGCTCGACCCCGGCACCCGGGTCCACTTCACCGCGCAGGTCCACGCCGGCGACCCGCACGGCGCCCTCGGGCTCGACCACGCCGACGTCGACGTCCCCGGAGAGCTCGGCGGCCTGCCCGCCTGGTTCGTCCCCGCCGTCCGCGACACCTGGGTGATCACCGTGCACGGGCTGGGCACCACCCGCGAGCACCCGATGGTCGTCATGCCCTTCCTGCACCGCTACCAGCTCCCCGTCCTCGACCTCGCCTACCGCGGTGACCTGGGCGCCCCCGAGTCCCCGGACGGCCTGGGCCACCTCGGCGAGTCGGAGTGGCGCGACGTGGACGCCGCCCTGCGCTACGCCCTCCGCTTCGGCGCCCGCCGCATCGTCCTGTACGGCTGGTCCACCGGAGCCACCATGGCCCTGCGCGCCGTCGAGCGGTCGGCCGTCGCCGACTCCGTCTGCGCCCTGGTCCTGGACTCCCCGGTGCTCGACCGGCGCACCACCTTCCGGAACCTGGCCGCCGCCCGCGGCACCCCCGCCCCGGTGCTGCCGCTCGCGGTCCTGGCCGCCGAGAGCCGGGCCGGGCTGCGGGCCGACCACCGGGCCCCGGCCGCCGACCCGGACGTCCTGCAGGTCCCCGTCCTGCTGCTGCACGGTCCCGAGGACACCCTCGCCCCCTGGGGCCCCTCCCGCGCCCTGGCCGCGGCCCGGCCCGACATCGTGACCCTGCACACCGTCCGGGACGCCTCCCACGGTGCGATGTGGAACGCCGACCCCGACGGGTACGAGGAGGTCCTGCGCAGGTTCCTCACCCCCCACATGTGAGGAGATGCGGGACGGAATGTGAACGCCGTACCACGATCGTGCGACTCCCGTGCGACCAGGCCGTGTTGTCCGGGTCCGTCCCCCTGTCGACCAGCAGTAACGTGACGTTCCGTTTGGGCTTTCGGCGCGTGACGGGCGAGACTGCTTCCGTGACGTCCCGAAAGCCTGATGAGCAGTTGGCTCGCGACTCCAGACTCCGACTCGTCTCCTCGCGTTCGGTCGCCACCGCCCGCAAGGCGGTCACCGACCGGCGCACCCGGCCCGCGCCCCGGCCGCCGGCGGGCACCCCCGCACAGGCCGACCTCGCGAACCGGGCCCGGGCCTCACTCGCCGGCGCGCACCGCGTCGCCCGCTGGGCCGAGCACCACCTCGGCGCGGCGGACGGCTCCCGGCCCGTACCGGCCGGTGCACTGCCCCCCGCCGACGTCGAACGGGCCGCCGCCCAGCTCGGTCTGACGCACGGCCAGGTCCAGGCCGGCTGGGACCGGGCCCGGCTGGCCGGACTGGTCGAGGTGCACGGCGGCACCGCCCGCCCCGGCTGGCGGATGCGCGCCTGGGACAGTGACGACACCGCCGTCCTGCGCGGCTGGGTCGCCCTGTTCGACGCCTGGTCCCTGGTCCACCCGGCCCCCGCCGACCTCGCCCCCGCGGCCGTCGCCGAGGTCGTCGAGGCCATGCCGCAGCTGCTGTCGCTGCTCCAGCTCTCGGCCGGACCGGTCAGCGTCCCGGACCTGCTGGACCTGCTCGGCCAGCGCGTCGCCGAACTGCGCGACGAGCGCTGCGAGGTGCCGTACGGCCCGGACGGGACCGGCCCCGACACCGAGGCCGCCGACCGGCCGCTCCCGCTCGTCCGGCTGCTGCGCTGGGCGCTCGGCGGCCTGGCGGCCGTGGACGCCGTCACCCTGGGGCCCGCCCAGGCCTCCCTCACCCCGCTCGGCAGCTGGGCCGTGTGGGTGAAGCTGGAGCAGATCTGCGTGGCCGCGCAGAGCCCGGCCGGCAACATCGAGCAGTCCGCCGCCGCCATGCTGCACGGGTGCGCCCGGCTCACTCCCGGGCCGGCCCGTGCCGAGTACCGGGCCTGGCTGGCCGCGCGGCCCGTCGGGCACGCCGTCAGCGAGCTGCTCCAGGCCGCCCGCGGTGACGACGCGCTGCTGCGCGGGCTGGCCTTCGAGGCGCTGCGGGTGGTCGGCGCCCCGGCCGAGCCGGAGGTGCGGGCCGCCGCGCGGGAGGCGAGCCTGCGGCCCTACGCGCTGCTGTGGCTCGCCGAGCACGACGGGGCCGATCCGGAGGACGCCCCGGACGTCCTCACCCCGGAGGAGGCGACCTGGCTGTGGGTGGACACCGCCGCCGCCATCGCCGACCACGGCGAGGGGGACCTGCTGGCGCGACACCTGGACTCGGCCGTGCGGACGACCGTGCCGCGGCTGCTGGACGAGGTGCGGGCGGTGGGGCATCCACGCACCGTGCAGGTGCTGGTGGCGCTGGCCGCGGCGCATCCGGACCCGGCGTTGGCCAAGGCGGTGCGCCGGGCGGCGTTCCAGGTCCATACGGGTGGGGCGTAGCCGTGGGGCTTCGGGTCAGGTGGCGGTGGTTGCCGGGGTGTAGGTGCCGAAGGTCCAGATGTTGCCCTCGTGGTCCTTGGCCATGTAGTCGCGGGAGCCGTAGTCCTGGTCCGTGGGGGGCATGACGATCTGCACGCCGTGCTGGGAGGCCCGGTGGTGGTGGGCGTCCACGTCCTCCACGACCACGTAGACCCCGGCCGGGCCCGCGTCGGCCATGGCGCGGTCGAAGTCGCCGCCGGTGCCCTTGCTGCCGAGCATCACCACGCCGTTGCCGTAGGCCAGCTCGGCGTGGACCACTGCGCCGCTCTCCGCCTCGTACACGGCGACCTGGGTGAAGCCGAAGGCCTCCGTCAGCACCTTGATGGCCGTCTTCGCGTCCCGGTACAGCAGCGTCGGACTGATGGACGGGTGCCCTGCCATGGCGACCACTCCCTCTCGTGCGTGTGACCCACGGCACAGTCTGGCAGGCGCCGCCGACCGTCAGCGGAAGGTGTTGCACCGGGCCATGTCACCGGTCCGGTAGCCCTGGTAGAACCACTGCTGCCGCTGCTCGGCGGACCCGTGC
Organism: Streptomyces sp. WAC06614; assembly: GCF_003949795.1. Taxonomy (GTDB): domain Bacteria; phylum Actinomycetota; class Actinomycetes; order Streptomycetales; family Streptomycetaceae; genus Streptomyces. The sequence continues at coordinate 4,221 of NZ_RPRY01000057.1, read as the reverse complement.
GTCCAGGACTCCGGCGTCACCCGGCCCTGGAACTTCTCCTGGATCCGGTCGTCGCCGACCGCCGCCGCCGCGTCCAGGCCGTCCCGGATGTCCTGGTCGGTCAGCAGGGTGATCAGTGGCCGGCCGGTGGACTCGTCCGGGGTCCGGGTCGCGTGGTGCGCCCACACCCCGGCGTAGCAGTCGGCCTGCAGCTCGACCTTCACCGCGTTGCTGTTCGCGCCCTGCCGCCCGTCCTGGGCGCGCTGGAGCGTCCCGGTCAGGTTCTGGATGTGGTGCCCGTACTCGTGGGCGACCACGTACGCCTGGGCGAACGGGCCGCCGGTGGCCCCGAACTTGGTCCGCAGCTCCTCGAAGAACCCCAGGTCCAGGTACACCTGCCGGTCGGCCGGGCAGTAGAACGGGCCCACCGCCGAGGTGGCCGTCCCGCAGGCGGTGTTCACCCGGCCGGTGAAGAACACGGTCGACGCCGGACTGTAGGTGCCCCCGCGCCGGGCGAACTCCTGGCGCCAGAAGTCCTGGGTGCTGTTGGTCACCGCCACCAGCCGGCAGTCCTCGCGCCGGTTGGCGTCCTGCCCGGTCCGGCAGGCCTGCTGCACCTGGGCGGCGGAGGAGGAGGTCGGGCCGACCTGTGGTTCGTTCCCGGTGGACAGGCCGAGCTGGTCCGGACTCACCCCGAAGACCAGGGCCAGCACCAGCGCGACGAGGCCGGCGATCCCACCGCCGATCGTGGCCCGGCCGCCGGGGACGCGGCTGCCGCGCACGTCCTTGACCTCGGAGGTGTCCAGATTCGCGTCGTCGTCGAACTGCATCCCGCACCGCCCTCGATCCACGTGGCCGCACCTGTGCCGGGTGCCGGCCCCCTCATCCTGATACGGGCCGCAGGCCGAGCGCGTGGTCCGGGGGCCGAACGGGGGAACGGGGCCGGCCCGGCCCGCGGACGTCCCAAAGGTGCCCGAGCCCACACCCGCGGCCCGCAAACCGGTTGCACACCCCCGCTAGAATGGGTCCCATGGCAAATCTCCTCGCGGATTAGCGGCGTCGAAGCACGCGTCACGCCCTCCCTTCCGCCGTCCCCACCGCCCTGGAGCATTTCCGTGATCACCGCCACCGGCGTCGAGCTGCGCGCCGGCGCCCGCGTCCTCATCGAGAACGCCTCCTTCCGTGTCGCCAAGGGCGACCGCATCGGACTCGTCGGCCGCAACGGCGCCGGCAAGACCACCCTCACCAAGTGCCTGGCCGGCGAGGGCCAGCCCGCCGCCGGTGCCATCACCCGGTCCGGCGAGGTGGGCTACCTCCCGCAGGATCCCCGTACCGGCGACCTCGACGTCCTGGCCCGCGACCGGATCCTCTCCGCCCGCGGCCTCGACGTGCTGATCAAGAAGATGCGGGCCAACGAGGACCGCATCGCCAACGGCTCCGGCGCCACCCGGGACAAGGCACTCAAGCAGTACGAGCGCCAGGAGACCGAGTTCCTCACCAAGGGCGGGTACGCCGCCGAGGCCGAGGCCGCCACCATCGCGGCCGCCCTCGGACTGCCCGACCGGGTCCTCGGCCAGCCGCTGCACACCCTCTCCGGCGGTCAGCGCCGCCGCGTGGAGCTCTCGCGGATCCTCTTCTCGGACGCCGACACCCTGCTGCTCGACGAGCCCACCAACCACCTCGACGCCGATTCGATCGTCTGGCTGCGGGACTACCTGAAGACCTACCGCGGCGGCTTCATCGTCATCTCCCACGACGTCGACCTGGTCGAGACGGTCGTGAACAAGGTGTTCTACCTGGACGCCAACCGCTCGGTCATCGACGTCTACAACATGGGCTGGAAGCTCTACCAGCAGCAGCGCGAGGCCGACGAGAAGCGCCGCAAGCGCGAGCGCCAGAACGCCGAGAAGAAGGCCGCGGCCCTCAACGCCCAGGCCGACAAGATGCGCGCCAAGGCCACCAAGACCGTCGCGGCCCAGAACATGGCCAAGCGCGCCGACCGGCTGCTGTCGGGCCTGGAGGCCGTCCGGGTGTCCGACAAGGTTGCCAAGCTCCGCTTCCCCGACCCCGCGCCCTGCGGCAAGACCCCGCTCACCGCCGAGGGGCTGTCGAAGTCCTACGGTTCGCTGGAGATCTTCACCGACGTCGACCTCGCGATCGACAAGGGCTCCCGGGTCGTCATCCTCGGCCTCAACGGCGCCGGCAAGACCACGCTGCTGCGGCTGCTGGCCGGCGCGGAGAAGCCGGACACGGGCCAGGTCACCCCCGGTCACGGCCTCAAGCTCGGCTACTACGCCCAGGAGCACGAGACCCTGGACCCGGAGCGCACGGTCCTGGAGAACATGCGCTCCTCCGCCCCCGACCTGGACCTGGTCCAGGTCCGCAAGGTGCTGGGCTCCTTCCTGTTCTCCGGCGACGACGTGGACAAGCCGGCCGGGGTGCTCTCCGGTGGCGAGAAGACCCGGCTGGCCCTGGCCACGCTGGTGGTCTCCTCCGCCAACGTGCTGCTGCTCGACGAGCCCACCAACAACCTCGACCCGGCCAGCCGCGAGGAGATCCTCGGCGCGCTGCGCACGTACAAGGGCGCGGTCATCCTCGTCACGCACGACGAGGGCGCGGTCGAGGCGCTGGAACCGGAACGGATCATCCTGCTGCCCGACGGTGTCGAGGACCTGTGGGGCCCGGACTACCGGGACCTGGTGGCGCTGGCCTGACCCGGCCGGGGCGCACGCCGTCTCCTTGATCGAAGCCCTTCTGGATCATTCGGCTCACCGGTGATCCATCATCTGAGTGAGGCGGTCTGGTACCGCCGACCGCGGTGACTCCGTCCCGGCCGCGCAGATCCTGCTGCGCGACCGGGACGTTTTTATTCCCGGCGCGGCCCCTGACCTGGAATTTCCCTCCGGCGGTTGCGGAGCGTCACCGGAGCCTTGTGGCGGAAGGGAAGATTCCGTTCTGCTCCGGTGTCCACTCCTCGGGAAATGCCGTCGTGCGGACCTTGCGGAATGGGTGGCCAGGAAGGCCGGGAGGGGTGATCATGAGAAGTCCAGAGCGCACTTCCATGAGGAGGCACGGGTGGCCGAGACTCTGAAGAAGGGCAGCCGGGTGACCGGCGTCGCGCGCGACAAGCTCGCGGCAGACCTCAAGAAGAAGTACGACTCCGGTGCGAGCATCCGGGCGCTGGCCGAGGAGACGGGCCGGTCCTACGGATTCGTCCACCGGATGCTCAGCGAAGCCGGAGTCACACTGCGTGGTCGCGGCGGCGCGACCCGCGGCAAGAAGGCGGCCTCGGTCTGACCGGAGCAGCCTGACCCACCGGAACCGGACCTTCGGTGACCCCCGGTCGGTCACGTGGCCGACTGGGTGGTTACTGTGCAGTCACTTATGGCCGACGGCCGCCCGCAACGGCCGACTGCACACCGGAGGCGTTACAGATGGCTCTGCTCGACAAGGACGGCGTACGGCTCACCGTCGACGACACGGTCGCCACGGTGACGCTGACCAATCCGGCCAAGCGAAACGCCCAATCTCCCGCGCTCTGGCGGGCGTTGGCGGAGGCCGGGCGGTCGCTGCCGGGCACCGTCCGGGTCGTCGTGCTGCGCGGCGAGGGCAAGTCCTTCTCCGCGGGGCTGGACCGGCAGGCCTTCACGCCCGAGGGCTTCGAGGGCGAGCCGTCCTTCCTGGACCTGGCGCGCGGCTCCGACGAGGCCCTGGACGACACCATCGCCGAGTACCAGGAGGCGTTCACCTGGTGGCGGCGCAACGACATCGTCACGATCGCGGCCGTTCAGGGGCACGCGATCGGTGCGGGCTTCCAGCTCGCCCTGGCCTGTGACCTGCGCGTCGTGGCCGACGACGTCCAGTTCGCCATGCGCGAGACCAGCCTGGGCCTGGTGCCCGACCTCGGCGGCACGCACCCGCTGACCTCCCTCGTGGGCTACGCCCGCGCCCTGGAGATCTGCGCCACGGGCCGCTTCGTGCAGGCCGAGGAGGCCGAGCGCATCGGGCTGGCCAACCTCGTCGTGCCCGGCGCCGAGCTCGACGCCGCCGTCCAGGACCTCGTCGCGGCCCTGGTCGCGCCCCCGCGCGACGCGGTGATCGAGACCAAGGCCCTGCTGCGCGGCGCCGCCGGCCGCGGCTACGAGGACCAGCGCGTGGCCGAACGCGCCGCCCAGGCCCGCCGCCTGCGCGACCTCGCGGGCCTCTCCGACTGACCGCCTCCCCGACCGACCCCGTCCCTCC
>NZ_RPRY01000560.1 GCF_003949795.1 Streptomyces sp. WAC06614 | reverse complement strand
GCCCGCCCGCCGGGCTCGTCCTACGGTTCCCCAAGAGGCTGCTGCCCCTGCCCGAACGCGACGTACGGCAGGTGCTGGCCGTGCCCGTCCCCGCGCGGGACGGTGCAGGGCGGCTCCTGGTCGGTCTGCTGGTCGGGGTGTGCGAGGAGGGCCACGCCCTCACCGCGGACGACGGCATCCGCCTCCAGCACACCGTCCTCGGCCTGACGGCGGCCGTCCTCGCCGACCACCTCGGCAGCCGGCGCGCCCTGCCCGCCGACGCCCGCCAACGCGTCCTGTACGCCCGGATCAGGGACTACATCCTCGGCCGGCTGGCCGACCCGGCCCTGACCCCGGCCGCGGTCGCCGCCGCCCACCAGATCTCCCTGCGTTCCCTGCACCGGCTGTTCCAGCCGTACGGTGAGCCGGTCGGCGCCTTCATCCGGCGCCAGCGCCTCGAACACGCCCGCCGTGATCTGGCCGACCCCGCGCAGGCCGCGAGCACGGTCCACGCCATCGCCGCGCGTTGGGGCTGCGTACGTCCCGCCGACTTCACCCGCGCCTTCCGGGGCGCGTACGGCATGCCGCCGGGCGCGTTCCGGGCCCTGGCCCTGGCGGGCAAGGTCGGCGCGGATTGCCAACCGCCTGGCACCGGCTGCTATGGAGACGGCCGTCCGTGATGGGCAGAGTCGTGGGCGACCGATCACCTGACCAAAGGGGGAACCTCACCATGCGACCGTCCAAGCGCCATGCCCTGGCCACCGCCGCGGTGCTCTTCGGGGCCGTACTGATGCCCGTCGTCTCGGCGGGCCCGGCCACCGCGGCGCCGTTCGCCTGCAACGAGAACCCGGGCGACAAGGACAACTCCACCTGGAGCAGGTCCGCCAAGGAGAACGTCAACCAGCGCTCCGGCCCCAGCACGGGCTGCGGATCCAAGGGGATTGCGACGCCGAACCACACGCTGGACTACCACTGCTACAAGTCCGACGCCGGCGGCTACAGCTGGACCTACGTCCGCAACGACTCGACCGGGGTCAAGGGCTGGATCCGCGACGACTACCTGAGCGGCGGCGGCAGCAAGGTGCGCTGCTGAGCCCCACCCTCCCGCCGGCCACGGTCGGCCCGGCTCCCACGGACCGGGCCGACCGTGGCCGTCGGCCGCCCCGGCGGGAAGCCGGGCCCCGGTCAGATCGTGACCGGACCGCGGGCGGTGGCGAACTCGACCGAGACCAGGCCCGGTTCCTCGTCCTCGACCCAGGTGACGTCGATCTGGTCGAGGGGGTGGTCGGCCGGTTCGCCGAGGAACTCGGCGATGGAGGCGGCGTCGCCGGCGATGGACACCCCCTGGATGGTGGTGGAGGTGCGCGGGTCGGCGCTCGGGCGCTCCTCCATGGGGACCAACCACTGCAGGAAGTAGGGCAGTTGCGGATCCTCCATCAGCTCCAGCAGGCCGATCTGCTTCCACCGCAGGTCGAACCCGTCGGGCCGGACCCGGTGGCCCTCGGCCGAGGTGCGGCCGAGACGGGCCTCCACCGGGGCGATGTCGTCGACGGAGACCACCCAGCCGAGCCAGCCGCCACCCTCGGCGGCGCGGCGCGCGACCGCCTGACCGAAGGGCGCCCGGTCGGCGGCGGGGTGGTCGAGGGTGGTGACGACCTCGACGTAGGTGCCGCCGCTCAGCGGCAGAATGAAATTCCGGGTACCGAAGCGCGGGTGCACGCCCCCGTCGACGAACCCGCCGCCGAGGGCCGATCCCATCCACTGAACGGTCGAGACGAAGCTGTCGCGGGCCACCGCATAGGACACGTGATCAAGTCGCACCGCGCCATCCTGCCCGAGACCCGGCCCACATCCCGACGCCACGCCCGCCACCGCGGCCGCGTCCGCCGTGGATTCAGCCGGGGAGCGGATCGCCCGTCGTCATCCCGCGCCCCCCGGCCCCAGTTTCGCGGCGCGGCCTCCGGGTAGCCGCGAGGGCAAGGCCCGGCCCGACTTCGAAGGAGGCAATTCGTATGCGTGGCATAGGCGGTTGCATCGTGTTGATCGTGGTGGGCGCGATCCTCACGTTCGCGAGTGACTGGCAGATGGAGAGCATCGACCTCGACGTGGCCGGCCTGATCATGATGGGCGCCGGTCTGCTGGGCCTGGGGGTGTACGCGAGCGTGCTGCGCCGCCGCCGCGCGGCGGCCCTGCCGGTGGTGGACGAGACCCACGACCGCATCTGACCCCCGGGGACCGCCCATGGCCACGGCCAACGCCCCGTGCGCGGGAACAGCAGGGGGCAGGCGGTTCGTCCCGGGGAGGGCCGTCGCCGCGACGGCTCGACGTCTCGACGGCCCGCCGCGGCGGGTGCGGCCGAGGCCATGCTCGGGACGGACGCACCGCGGCACTGTGGCAGGATCGGAAGTGTGACGGCAGAAACCAGTGACATCGAGAAGGCGGCCGGTGTGCTGCGCGGCGGCGGCCTGGTGGCCCTGCCGACCGAGACGGTCTACGGCCTGGGGGCCGACGCCGAGGACCCCGCCGCCGTCGCGCGGATCTTCCAGGTCAAGGGACGCCCGCCCTCC
>NZ_RPRY01000559.1 GCF_003949795.1 Streptomyces sp. WAC06614 | reverse complement strand
ATAGGCGACAGGTCCGGGGCCCGGCCGGCGCGGCCCCGGACCGGGGCCCCGGACGGCGCGGCCCCGGACCGCCACGGCCGCGGGGCCGCCGGGGCCGCCGGGGCCGCCCGGCTCACGCCCCCACGTACGCCGCCAGGTGCTCGGCCGTCAGGGTGGAGCGGGCGGCGACCAGGTCCGTCGGGGTGCCTTCGAAGACGACGCGGCCGCCGTCGTGGCCGGCGCCCGGGCCGAGGTCGATGAGCCAGTCCGCGTGGGCCATGACCGCCTGGTGGTGCTCGATCACGATCACCGACTTGCCGGAGTCGACCAGCCGGTCGAGCAGGCCCAGCAGCTGCTCCACGTCGGCGAGGTGCAGGCCGGCGGTCGGCTCGTCCAGGACGTAGACGCCGCCCTTGTCGCCCATGTGCGTGGCCAGCTTCAGCCGCTGCCGCTCACCGCCCGACAGCGTGGTGAGCGGCTGGCCGAGGCTGAGGTAGCCCAGGCCCACGTCGGCCAGGCGCTCCAGGATCTTGTGCGCCGCGGGGGTCCGGGCCTCGCCGGCGCCGAAGAACCGTTCCGCCTCGGTCACCGACATCGCCAGCACCTCGCTGATGTCCCGGCCGCCGAGGTGGTACTCCAGGACGGAGGCGTCGAACCGCTTGCCGTCGCAGTCCTCGCAGGTGCTGGAGACCCCCGCCATCATCCCGAGGTCGGTGTACACCACCCCGGCCCCGTTGCAGGTGGGGCACGCACCCTCGGAGTTGGCGCTGAACAGCGCGGGCTTGACCCCGTTGGCCTTGGCGAACGCCTTGCGGATCGGGTCCAGCAGCCCCGTGTACGTCGCCGGGTTGCTGCGCCGCGAGCCGCGGATGGGCGTCTGGTCCACCGACACCACGCCCGCCGAGGCCGGGACGGAGCCGTGGATCAGCGAGCTCTTGCCGGAGCCGGCCACACCGGTGACGACGGTGAGCACGCCGAGCGGCACGTCCACGTCGACGTCCTGCAGGTTGTGCGTGCGCGCGCCGCGGATCTCCAGCACGCCGGAGGGCGTGCGGACGGAGTCCTTGAGGCCGGCCCGGTCGTCGAAGTGCCGGCCGGTGACGGTGCCGCTGGAGCGCAGCCCCTCGACGGTCCCCTCGAAGCAGACCGCGCCGCCCGCGGTACCGGCACCCGGGCCGAGGTCGACCACGTGGTCGGCGATCGCGATGACCTCCGGCTTGTGCTCCACGACGAGCACCGTGTTGCCCTTGTCCCGCAGCCGCAGCAGCAGGCCGTTCATCCGCTGGATGTCGTGCGGGTGCAGACCGGTGGTCGGCTCGTCGAAGACGTACGTGGTGTCGGTCAGCGAGGAACCCAGGTGCCGGATCATCTTCACCCGCTGCGCCTCACCGCCCGACAGCGTCCCCGCCGACCGGTCCAGCGAGAGGTAGCCGAGGCCGATCTCCACGAACGAGTCGAGCGTGTGCGCCAGCTTGGCCAGCAGCGGGGCGACCGAGGGCTCGTCCAGCCCGCGGACCCAGGCGGCCAGGTCGCTGATCTGCATCGCACAGGCGTCGGCGATGCTGACCTTGCCGATCCTGGAGGCCCGGGCACCCTCGCTCAGCCGGGTGCCCTCGCACTCCGGGCAGGTGGTGAAGGTCATCGCACGCTCCACGAAGGCGCGTACGTGCGGCTGGAGGGCGTCGACGTCCTTCGACAGCATCGACTTCTGGATCTTCGGGATCAGGCCCTCGTAGGTGAGGTTGATGCCGTCGACCTTGATCTTGGTCGGCTCCTTGTGGAGCAGGTCGTGCAGCTCCCGCTTCGTGAACTTCGCGATCGGCTTGGCCGGGTCGAAGAAGCCGCAGCCGCGGTAGATCCGTCCGTACCAGCCGTCCATGCTGTAGCCGGGAATGGTCAGCGCGCCCTCGTCGAGCGACTTGTCCGCGTCGTAGAGCTGGGTCAGGTCGACGTCGGTGACCGTGCCCCGGCCCTCGCAGCGCGGGCACATCCCGCCGGTGCGGCTGTACTCCGCCTTCACCGCCTTCCTGGCACCGCGCTCGACGGTGATCGCGCCGCTGCCGCGGACCGAGGGCACGTTGAAGGCGTACGCGCTCGGCGGGCCGATGTGCGGGTCGCCGAGCCGGCTGAACAGGATGCGCAGCATCGCGTTGGCGTCGGTGGCGGTGCCGACCGTGGACCGCGGGTCGGCGCCCATCCGCTGCTGGTCGACGATGATCGCGGTGGTCAGCCCCTCCAGCACGTCCACCTCGGGCCGGGCCAGCGTCGGCATGAAGCCCTGGACGAACGCGCTGTAGGTCTCGTTGATCAGCCGCTGCGACTCGGCGGCGATCGTGTCGAACACCAGCGAGCTCTTGCCGGAGCCCGAGACGCCGGTGAACACGGTCAGCCGGCGCTTCGGGATCTCGATGCTGACGTCCTTGAGGTTGTTCTCGCGCGCACCGTGCACGCGGATCAGGTCGTGGCTGTCGGCGACGTGCGGCCCGGGCGACCGCTGGTCCGTCTGCTTGGCCATGCTGTTCGTCTCTCCATCTGTTGCGTGGGGTGCGCGGCGCGGGCGGGGGAGGTGC
>NZ_RPRY01000558.1 GCF_003949795.1 Streptomyces sp. WAC06614 | reverse complement strand
TTCTTCGGGGGCTCGGGGGCCTTGACGGGCGGCAGCTTCAGCGTCGGCGGGAGGATCGCCGCGGGGATCACCGCCGTGGTGTCGGCGTACGCGGTGGACAGGGCCGCCATCGCGGGTCCGGCCGGCCGGTCCAGCATCTCCGCGACCGCGGTGAGCCAGCGGGTCTTCGCCTCCGTCTGGAGGGCGGTCCAGAAGGCCTGGGTCTTCGGATCGCCGAAGGGGGTCGCGACCGCGAGCGAGACCGTGAAGGTGGAGTGCGGGGTGTACGAGTGCTTGTCGCGCTCCTCTCCCGTGAAGGTCCAGGTGACCTTCGCGTCCTTCATCACCTCGCCGAACAGATCGCCCAAGGTCTGGACGAAGAACGGCTTGCCCGACTCGACCCAGGCGTTGCGCGAGTCGTACAGCGTCTTCGTCGCCGCCGTCAGCGCCTCCCGGCTCTTGTCCAGCTTCTCGGCCATGCGCGCCGGATCCACCTGGAGGTGGACGTACTCCAGCTCGTGGGAGAAGGAGGTGAGGAACGCCTTGAACACACCGGCGGCACTGCCCTGCCAGTCCTCGCCCGGAGCGTTGATCCTGTCGGCCCAGCCCTTGATCCGCTGGCGCCAGCCGATCAGCCAGTCGTCCAGGTCGCGCGCCGCGTCACGGGCCACCACGAAACTGGGCGGCGCCGTGGTGTCGTTCTGGTTCGGCGGGAACAGGACCGGGTTCAGGACGGTCAGGGCGTCGTTGATGAAGGTGTACAGCGGGCTGCCGTCCCGGGTCAGGTCCCAGTCGACGTTGACACCGGCCCGGGCCGAGAGGTTGAACGACTGCTCCCGCACCGGATCGTCGAACGTGTAGTCCGTGTGCCACCAGATGTCGTACGCGGGCGGTTTGTCCTTGTAGACGTCCGCTCCCCAGGGCGCCCCCCAGCCGCCTTCGCTGTACACCTTCAACTCGCCCTCGCCCTTGTACCAGTTGGTGCCGGGCCCGGCGACCTTCTCGCGCGGGACGATCGCCTTGCCCTGCTCCTTGGCGGCGAACACCTCCAGTGCCTTCTCCCAGTTCACGCCTTGTCCTCCTTCGGAGGCACCGGAGCCGGAGCGGGAGCCGGCGGCGGGGGCGTCGCCCCGGGGCCGAGGACGTCACCGAGGACGTCCATCATCTGCTTCGCCGTCAACGTGGCCTCGTCCTCCGCATTGCTGAACAGCGTGTGCACCTGCTGGAGGTCGAGCGAGGTCCTGCGCATCGTGTCGTCGAAGGCCTTCACCTGCGCCAGCAGGCTCGTGCACATCTCCTGGAACCGCTTCTGCAGTTCGGCCGACGCCGTCAGGGTCCCGCCCCCGCCGAGGATCTGGCCGAACCCGTTCGCCGTCACGTTGTCGGCGGTGCCGGCGGAGAACAGCCGGACCACCTTGAGCACGTCGGCCTGCTGGACGGAGTCGGTGAACGACTGGATCTCCGTCTTCGCGAAGGTGAGCAGGAACTGCTCCGTCACCTTGAAGACGTCGCCGTCGTTCCGGCCCTCGCCCTCGTCCTTCTCGACCATCCGTCACCACCTTCCGCGGCACGCCGCGCGTTCGTTCCCGTGGTCAGCCCTGGAAGGTGGCCGCGCCCCGGAGATCGGTGTTCTTGTAGAGCTCGCTGATCGAGGCGACCTTGGTGGCCCCGTTGCCGAACAGGGCGGTCATCGCCGCGTCGGCGTTCGACGCGGCCTCCCGGAACTCCTTGTAGGCCTGCGCCGCCGCACCGGTGAAGGTGCTCTCCATGGGGGCCAGGCCCTCCAGCAGTCCCTGGAGGGAGTTGTCCATGGTGCGGGTGAGCTGCTCCATCTCGTCGATGGCGAGCCGCAGCTGGTCGAACTTGATGTCGATGGCCATGGGTTCCTCCTAGCTCAGCGCGTGGACGACGTCGGCGGAGCGGGCGTCGAACGCCGACTGGGCGACGATGCCGGCCTCGCCCTGGGTGTTCGTGAACATGCCGCGCACCGACTCGCTGTTCTGGCGGAGCGTCTCGAACTTCTGCTGGACCAGGTGGTACTGCTCGACCCACTGCCGGACCTTGGCGCGGACGGCCTCGCCGTCCGCGGTGCCCAGGGCCCGCAGCTCCTGCTCGACCTGCTCGGCGCGGGCGCCCGCGGTGTTCATGCTGGCGGAGTGGTCGGCGAGCGTGAGCTCGCCCCTGCCCATCAGATCGCCGTCCTGCGTCAGGTTGTCGCCGTACATCTCCCACCTCCTGGTGTCGTCGGCCGGTGCGGCCGGACCTCCGGACCCGGTCTCGGTTCCGGTCGTGCATCCCCGTCTACGTCGCCCACGCCGCACGGGGTTCGGCCGTGCCGGCCCGCCTCCCGCCGACCGGCCCCCCGGCGGACCTCAGCGGCCGCACACCGCGCCCGGTGCCGCCGCCTCCGGTGCCGCCGCCCCGGAGGCCAGGGCGCGCGCCGGGTCCAGGCTCGGCCCGGTCGGCAGCAGCCCGAGCAGCGCGGCCGGCACGGCCACCGGCTCACTGCCCCCGTAGCCCAGCCGCTCGGCCGTCTCCGCCGACGCCAGCGGGTACTTCACCCCCGCGTCCGTGATCAGGTACGAGGTGCCGCCCTGCCCGGCCCCCGAC
>NZ_RPRY01000557.1 GCF_003949795.1 Streptomyces sp. WAC06614 | reverse complement strand
GGGCGGGGGTCCCGGTGGCCGGCTTGCCGACGAGTGCGGTGAGCGGGGAGCCCGTCTTCGCGTTGCAGGTCCAGGCCCGGGGACCCTGGCCCTTGAGGATGCGTTCGGCGACGGCTATCTGCTGTTCCTTGGTGGCCAGGTGCGGGGCGGGCGCGTACTGGCGCCCGCCGTAGTCGTTCCAGGTGGGCTGCTGGATCTGGAGGCCGCCGGTGGAGCTCGCGTGTCCGTAGCTCAGGTTCCACCGGCCGTTGGACTCGCACTCGGCGATCTTGTCCCAGGCCGCGGTCCGGTCCTGCGCCGAGGCGGTGCCCGACACGGCCACGGGCAGGGCCAGGCCGATGCCGGCCGTCACGGCGACGGACGCCGCCTTGTGGTGGACCACGTTGTTGCTGGGCCTGCGGTGTCGGTTGTGTCGCGCCATCAGTGATTCCTCCGTCAGCCTGGACGGCATCCCGTGGGGGAGGGGGGTGCCTGACGGCCGAACGTAGCCTCGGGCACACGAGGCCGGGCAGCGCCGACGGGTCAGCACAAAGGGACGTCCGGCCCGACCGGACCGGCCCTCCGCGAGGGCGCCGACCAGCGCCCCCGGTGGCGCGGCTGCGCGGTGCCGGGACTCCCACGGCGCCCGCGGCGTGCCTGACCGGTCAGCGATGACGGACCGATCGGCGGCACGAACGGACACGGCGCGGGGACGTGCCCCGGGAGATGCTCAGCATGGCCACGCAGGGTGACCGGGAGCCGCCCGGACACCGGGCGGGCCGGTGCCGGGCGCCCTTCCGGTGGCAGGGCGGTCCTCCCCATCAGGGACCGATCGGGGGAGGGCGTCCCCCTCCGGCAACGACCACAGTGAGTGTCCGGCCCTCGTGTGCATCGACGGCCGTCAGGTGAGGTGAACCCATGAACATCAGCCCCGACCGGCCCGCGCCCGGCGCCCCGTCCGCCCCTCTGGGGCACGTGGTCTTCATCACCGCGGCGGCGGCGATGGGCGGCTTCCTCTTCGGCTACGACAGCTCCGTCATCAACGGTGCGGTCGTGGCGATCAGGGACCGTTTCGGCATCGGGCCCGAGGCGCTCGCCCAGGTGATCGCGGCGGCCCTCATCGGCTGCGCGCTCGGCGCCGCGGTCGCGGGCCGGATCGCCGACCGGATCGGCCGGATCCGGTGCATGCAGATCGCCGCCGCGCTCTTCACCGTCAGTGCCGTCGGCTCGGCCCTGCCTTTTGCGCTGTGGGACCTGGCCCTGTGGCGGGTCGTCGGCGGCTTCGCCATCGGCATGGCCTCCGTCATCGGCCCCGCCTACATCGCCGAGGTCTCCCCGCCCGCGTACCGCGGCCGGCTCGCCGCATTCCAGCAGGCCGCGATCGTCATCGGCATCGCCGTCTCCCAACTCGTCAACTGGGCCATCCTGGGCATCGCCGACGGCGAGCAGCGGGGTGTGGTCGGGGGGCTGGAGGCCTGGCAGTGGATGCTCGGCGTGATGGTGGTCCCGGCCGTCCTCTACGGGCTGCTGTCCTTCGTCATCCCCGAGTCCCCGCGCTTCCTGATCTCCGTCGGCCGCACCGACCAGGCCAAGAAGGTCCTGGCCGAGGTCGAAGGCTCGCACATCGACCTCGACGCCCGCACCGCAGAGATCGAGCACGGGATGCGCTCCGAGCAGAAGTCCACCTTCAAGGACCTGCTCGGCGGCCGGTTCGGGCTCGCGCCCATCGTCTGGATCGGCATCGGCCTGTCGGTCTTCCAGCAGCTCGTCGGCATCAACGTGATCTTCTACTACAGCTCCTCGCTGTGGCAGTCCGTCGGCATCGATCCCAGCAGCTCCTTCCTGTACTCCTTCACCACTTCGATCATCAACATCATCGGCACCGTGATCGCGATGATCTTCATCGACCGGATCGGCCGCAAGCCGCTCGCCCTCATCGGCTCGGCCGGCATGGCGATCTCGCTGGGCCTGGCCGCGTGGGCGTTCTCGTTCAAGAGCGGCACCGGTGGCGACATCACCCTGCCCGACGCCCAGGGCACCGTCGCCCTGATCGCCGCGCACGCCTTCGTGTTCTTCTTCGCCATCTCGTGGGGCGTGGTCGTCTGGGTGCTGCTCGGCGAGATGTTCCCCGGCCGGATCCGTACGGCCGCCCTCGGCGTCGCCGCGGCCGTGCAGTGGATCGCCAACTGGATCATCACCGTCTCGTTCCCGCCCCTTTCGGACTGGAACCTGTCGGCCACCTACATGATCTACGCCGCCTTCGCCCTGCTCTCGATCCCGTTCGTCCTCAAGTGGGTGCCCGAGACCAAGGGCAAGGCGCTGGAGGAGATGGACTCCCCCGAGGTGCCCGAACTGGTCGCCGCGCGCTGACGGCGGACCGCCTCCCGCCCGGCCCGCGGCCGAACCCCCCGCTACGAAGAAAGCTCCACCCGTGAGAACTGAGATCGGCATCACCGTCGCGGCCGCGGCCGCCCTCGTGGCCAGCGGCGTCGTCCTCCCCATGGCGGCTCGCGCGGCCGGCAGCGTCCCCGACCCGGTGCGGGGAACGGTCACCGTGGCCGCACCGGCCACGACCGGGTCGCCCCGCCCGGTGCCGGGGGCCTCCGACGGCTCCCCCGCCGCCACCGCAGCCGCCTCCACGC
>NZ_RPRY01000556.1 GCF_003949795.1 Streptomyces sp. WAC06614 | reverse complement strand
GAGCGTGGTCGACTCGGCGGTCTACCACGACGGCCGCCGCACCGCCTCCCCCACCACCCTCGCCGAAACCTTCCGCCTCCTACGCGACCAGCCGGACGGCATGGCCTGGATCGGCCTGCACCGCCCGACCGAGTCGGAACTGCACTCCCTGGCGACGGAGTTCAACCTCCACCCGCTCGCGGTGGAGGACGCCCTGGAGGCCCACCAGCGCCCCAAGCTGGAACGCTACGGCGACACCCTCTTCGTGGTCCTACGGGCCGCCCGCTACCTGGACGCCCAGGAGGAGGTCGACTTCGGCGAGCTCCACGTCTTCGTCGGCCCGGACTTCCTGATCACCGTCCGCCACGGCGCGGCCCCCGACCTCTCCGCGGTCCGCCGCCGCATGGAGGCCACCCCGGATCTCCTGTCCCTCGGCCCGGAGGCGGTCCTCTACGCCATCCTCGACGCGGTGGTCGACGGCTACGCCCCGGTGGTCGCCGGCGTCCAGAACGACGTGGACGAGATCGAGACCGAGGTCTTCCGCGGCGACCCCGAGGTCTCCCGCCGCATCTACGAACTCTCCCGAGAAATGGTCGAGTTCCAACGCGCCACCCGCCCCCTGGTCGGCATGCTCCACGGCCTGATGGCAGGCTTCGCCAAGTACGGCACGGACGAGGAACTCCAGCGCTACCTCCGCGACGTCGCCGACCACGTGACCCACACGAGCGAACGCGTGGACGGCTTCCGCCAGGCCCTGACCGAAATCCTCACGGTCAACGCCACCTTGGTCACCCAACAACAGAACGCCGAAATGCGCGCCTTGGCAGAAGCGGGCTTCGAACAGAACGAGGAGATCAAGAAGATCTCCTCGTGGGCCGCCATCCTCTTCGCCCCGACCCTGGTAGGCACGATCTACGGCATGAACTTCGAGACCATGCCGGAACTCCACTGGGCGGCGGGCTACCCGTTCGCGATCCTGCTGATGGCGGTGGTCTGCGTCAGCCTCTACGTCATCTTCAAGAAGCGGGACTGGCTGTAGCGAACCAGCCTGGAAGCTTGATTGATTTAGCGTAAGCAAATCATGGACCGTACCCCAAGGGGCCCCGTGGGGAGAATCTGGGGAGTATGCGCGGCAAGGGGTCGACCAGACGCAGCGCCGCCAACTCACCAGGGGCGGCGCCCGGCGCAATCGTCACCGACCGCGCTCCGCGGGAAATGGCCATTTGGTACGCCCTCATTTCCGCAGCGTGAGGCACGGCCCGAAGCATCGATACAGACCAACGGGCCGCATAGTCGGCCGGACATTGCCAAAGACATGGCCGACTTGCACCCTTGCCGCCCGCACGATCATGACGGTGCATCAGGTTCTGTCAGTGGTCGCCGCTACAACCGAACTGGAAGTCCGCACGGCGCGGACCGATGGGGAGGGATTCAGCATGCCGAAGGTTCCGGACGGATACGTGCGCGTGAGCAGCTACATCCGTCGCAAGCCAGGTCCCAGGAAGGCCAAAGGCCTGAGCGTCTGGGCAATCGCCGGCTTGTGCGCGGTGGTATGGCTCTGGGGTCAGGTCTTCGGGTTCGGCGACGGCTCCGCCGAGCAGCAGCCCGCGCCGAAGCCCGGCGTATCCGCGCCAGCGGGCGGGCAGTGACGGGCCGGCGGCGGCGAAGCATTCGGTGGCGACCGCGCAGTACCGCAGACGTCCTGGGTGCGGCAGCCGTTGCCCTCGCGCTCGCGGTCGCCCTGGCACAGGCTGCATCCCGCCTCCTGACGAAGGCCGCCGCGAGCTGGCCGCTGCTGGTCCTGATCGGCCTGGCCCTCGCCTCCGGCTTGGTCTGCCTCGGGCTACGGCGCTCCCGCCGGAACCGCGCGGACAGCGAGAGGCTGGCTCGTCTGTGCATCACCTTGGCCGAGTTGGATGCGATGGACGACCAGCTGTTCGAGTATGCGCTGCGCGATCTCCTCGTCCGCGACGGCTGGGCGGCCACGAAGGTGGGCGGGGGCGGAGACCAGGCCGCGGACGTGATCGGCGTCCTGGTCCCCCTCGGACGGATAGTGGTGCAGGCGAAGTACACCCGCGTCGGCGGCAAGGTCGGCTCGTCGGTGATGTACGAGGTGAAGGGCACGGCAGGGCCCGCGCACAAGGCGGACCACGCCGTCGTCGTCACCAACGGCTCGTTCACGCGCGACGCCATGGCCTGGGGCGACCGCCACGGAGTGCACTGGGTCGACCGCGACCGACTCGACCAATGGGCCCACGAGGGCAAGGCCCTGCACGAACTGCTCGGACTGCCCTCGCGGCGCCCCCGCCTGCCCTGGCGTCGAGCGGCATGAAACACAGAGCCTGACCGACCAACGGGAACGGGTGGCACAGCATGTGCTGTGCCACCCGTTCTCAGGCAAGGGCAAGTCTCTCGGACGTACTGAGGAGCCACTCCGGGCGACGCATCGACTGCCACGCGGCCCTTGCGGCCAGCCTCGGGCATGAAGCGGGCTTAGCAGCCGAGGCTCTCCCAGGGTGCAGGGCACGGAAAGCCGGGGGGTCCCTGGGGGTGTTCGGGTGGGTCGTAGGATGCGCGTGCTGGGCGCTCCTGGGCGCACTACGGCTCCGGGGGAGGCGCGGCGGTGGGTGGATCGGGTGCGGGG
>NZ_RPRY01000555.1 GCF_003949795.1 Streptomyces sp. WAC06614 | reverse complement strand
CCCCTCCCGGACGCCCGTAACAAAACGAGCACTCTCTTTTATGTGAGGGTATCCGGCCGACCGCGCGAGAAGTCCGGACCCATGGGATCCGGCCACCTGGGCGGCGAAATCGGCGTGAATCAGGCGGGTACGGGGACCGGCACCACCGGCGGCAGCAGTTCCAGGTCCGCCGCGTCCAGCCGGAGGTCACCCGCGGCGGCCGAGTCCCGGACCGATGCCGGGCGGGAGGCGCCCGGGATGGGCAGCACGGTCGGCGCCAGACCGCCCAGCCAGGCCAGGGCCACCTGCTGCGGCGAGACCCCGTGCCGGGCGGCCACGGTGTGGAACGGGGTCCCGGCCGGGCCCGCGGCCTCCCCCGGCCCGTCCAGCGAGCTGCGCGACAGGCCGCCGAGCGGGCTCCACGGCAGGAAGGCCAGGCCCAGGTCGGCGCAGAGCCGCAGCTCCGGATCGGCGTCGCGGACGGCGGGCGAGTAGCGGTTCTGCACGGACACCAGGCGCTCGCCCAGGATCTCCCGGGCCTGGAGGATCTGCCCGGTGGTGACGTTGGAGACGCCGGCCAGCCGGATCACGCCCCGGTCCGCCAGGTCCCGCAGCGCCCCGACCGACTCGGCGAACGGCACGTCCGGGTCCGGCTTGTGGAGCTGGTAGAGGCCGATCGCCTCGACGCCCAGCCGCCGGGCGGAGGCCTCGGCGGCGGCCCGCAGCCGGGCCGGGTCGCCGTCCACGCTCCAGCCCCCGTCCGGGGTACGGCCCCGGCCGCCCTTGGTGGCCACCAGGACCTCGTCGGCGGCGGTGCCGCGGGCGGCCAGGGCCCGGGCGATCAGCAGCTCGTTGTGGCCGGGTCCGCCGCCGGGCGCGTAGTAGGAGTCGGCAGTGTCGATGAGGGTGATCCCGGCGTCCAGCGCCGCGTGCACGGTGGCCACGGCCCGTGCGGGGTCGGGTCGGCCCTCGATCGACAGGGGCATGGCGCCGTAGCCGATCGCCGAGACGGTGCCGAGGCCGGCCAGGTCCAGGGTGCGCACGTCAGTTGCCTTCCAGGGTCTCGGCGACGGCGCGGGGGAGCCAGTCGCGGGTGCGGGAGAAACGGAATCCGAGCTTCTCGGCCCGGGAGTTGTCCATGCCGTAGGAACGGGCGAAGGAGAACGGCGAGGGCTCCGGGCCCTCGGCGGCCCCGGGTCCTCCCCCGGCCGCCCCCGGCCCTCCCGCGGCGGGCCGGTAGTCGGCCTCGTACGGTCCGCCGGGCAGGGCCGCGGCCACCGCCGCCACGATGTCCGCCGTGGCGAGCGCGCCGTGGGCGGCGGCGTTGACCGGGCCGGTGAACTCCTGCCGGGTCACCCAGTCCAGGAACGCCGCGATCTCGTCCACGTGGATGTAGGTGGCGGGATGGTTCGGCACGCTCACCCCGATCGGCGCACCGGCCCGCAGCCGGTCCGCGTAGTGGGTGATCCGCCCGGTGAAGTCGTCCGCACCGCCGAGGACATGGGCCACCCGGACGGCGACGTACGGCAGTCCGGGCGCGGCGGCGAGCACCGCCTCCGCCTGGCGCTTGCCCTCGCCGTACCGGGCGGCGGCGGTCTGCGGATCGTCCCAGGGCAGGTCGAGGTCCACCGGCACCGAGAGCGGGTCGACGGCCTCCTCGGCGACGGGACCGGCCGCGTCCTGGTGCTCGTAGACCTCGACGGTCGAGGTCATCACGTACCGCCGGGTCCGGCCGGTGAACACCCGGGCCGCGACGGCCGCCTGGCGCGGGGTGTAGCAGACCTGGTCCACCACGACGTCGAAGCTGCGCCCGGCCAGCGCGACGGTCAGCGAGGCCTCGTCGTCGCGGTCGGCGAGGAGGTGCGCGGCGCCGGGCGGGGGCGGCGCGGAGCCCCGGTTGAGCACGGTCACCCGGTCCCCGGCGGCGAGCAGCGAGCGGATCAGCCGCTTGCCGAAGTAACGGTTGCCCCCGATGACCAGCACCTCGCGCGGCGTCTTGTCCGACATCGCCTCTTGCCCCTTCCCACCTGCGGTTTCTCCCTCACAAGTGTTACGTTGGGGCCGCTGTGACTGAAGGGGGAATCGTGGGAGTATCGGCCGCCGCACCGAAGGAACCGCGCCCGCCGCGACCGTTCGCCACCGTTTCGTCGGTGGCCTTCGACCAGGTGGACCGACAGCTGCTCGAACTGGTCCAGCAGGACGGCCGGATCAAGCTGAGCGAGCTGGGCCGGCGCGTCCGGCTGAGCCCGGCCGCGGTCGCCGAGCGGCTGCGCCGGCTGGAGGCGAGCGGGGCCGTCACCGGGTACGGGGCACGGGTGGACCCCGCGCGGCTCGGCTACGGGATCCAGGCCTTCGTACGGGTCGATCCGCACGGCGGGTACACCCTCAGGCACCCGCGGGGACAGGAGCTCCTGGCCCGCCCGGAACTGGTCGAGGCGCACCACGTGGTCGGCGAGGACTGCTGGATCCTGAAGGTGGCCGTCACCGACACGCTCCACCTGGAGGAGATCCTCGGGGAGATCTCCGCGCTGGGGCGGACCACGACCTCGGTGGTGCTGTCCTCCCCGCTCGGCGGGCTCCACGCCAAGCCGCTGCTGCCGCCGGAGGCGTAGCCGGGCGCCCGACGCACCGGCCGGAAGGGTCGGGACCGGGCGGGCG
>NZ_RPRY01000554.1 GCF_003949795.1 Streptomyces sp. WAC06614 | reverse complement strand
GTCCCACGCCTCGATCTCGCTCGCGGCCCGCTCGCTCATGCCCTGGCTGACCAGGATCAGCCCGGAGACGCGCATGCCGAGGAACGCCCGCAGGTAGTGGACCTCGCGCTCGTCCCGGTAGTCGGAGACGATCATGCCTATGAGGTCCGTGCGCCGCGAGGCCGTCGGCTGCGCGGCGCGGTCGGGCCGGGAGACCAGCTGCTGGAGGGCGCCGAGGACGGTCTCGCGGGTGGCGGCGGCCAGCACACCGCCGTCGGCCAGCGGTATCGAGCAGCAGCCGGCGAGCCAGTTGTGGCCGGAGCGGTCCATGTAGCGGGCCAGGCCGGCCCAGATCAGGGCGATGACGGCGCCGTTGCGGTGGGCGGGGTGGACGCAGGAGCGGCCGACCTCGACCAGGTCGGGGCGGATCGGCGCGAGCGCGGAGAGGTCGAACTCGCCCTCGGAGTAGAGCCGGCCCGCGACGGCGGCCCGCTCGGGCGGCAGCAGCCGGTAGGTGCCGACGACCTGCTCGGTGCGTTCCTCGACGACCAGGAGGTGGTCGCAGTAGGCGTCGAAGGCGTCGGAGTCCACACCTGGCTCGGGGCCGTCCAGGCGGGCTCCCATCTCCCCGGCGAAGACCAGGTGGCGCAGCCGCTGGGCGGCGCGTACCTCGTCCTCGTCGCGGGCGAGGCGGACGGTGTAGTGGGGGGCGGGGAGGTCGGTGGCCGGCTGAAGCGGGGAGACGGGGGCGATGGTCATGGCGGCTCCTGGTCCGGATGCGGGAGCCAGGCCGGGACGCGCTGACCTGGCTCCCTACGTTTCTTCCGTGACCGGCTGGATTCGACATGACCGTCCAGCGGCACCCACATGTGCGGCTGTTGAATGACGGGAATCAGCGGTCGGAGCTGAGGACCTTGCTGATCGCGTCCGAGGCGGTCCGGGCCGCCGTCTGCGGGTCCTGGCCGGTCAGGACCGCCGTCATGTACGGCTTGATCGGGTTCTTCGCCTCGACCTCGGCCCACCGGGCGGACTTCGGGGTGGCCCGGCCCTGGGCCGCGCCGAGTGCCATGGCGCTGGCGCCGTCGTTGCCCTGGACCACCCGGGCGAGGGTGGTCTTGTTCGGTACGTAGCTCATGGTACGGGCCAGTTCGGTCTGCCACTTCTCGCTCACCAGGGCGGTGATGACGTCGACGGCGGCGGCCCGGTCCTTGGTGCGGTTCGGGATGATCAGGTCGGAGCCGCCGGTGAGGACGGATCCGTACTTCTCCGAGGTCTTGCCGGGTATGGGGAAGAAGCCGAGTTTGCCCTTGAGGGCCGGGTTGGCCTGTTCGATCTGGGCGGCCTGGCCGGGCGGGGCGATGATCTGCGCGACCTGGCCGCGGGCGAAGACGTCCGCCTGCGGGGGCGTCTCCTCGTCGGCGCCCTTGGGGCCGTCGCCGAGGGCCTGGAGCTTCTTGTAGAACTCCATGCCGGCCTGGGCCGGTTCGCTGTCGAGGGTGCCGAGCCACTGGCCGCCGGTCTCGACGGCGAGTTCGCCGCCCTCGTCCCAGACGAATCCGGCGAGGACGTACCAGTTCTGGCCGGCGAGGTAGATGCCCTGCTGCTCGCCCTTGTCGAGCTTCTGGGTGGCCGCGATCCACTCGGCGCGGTTCCTGGGGGGCTCCTTGATGCCGGCGGCGGCGAAGAGGTCCTTGTGGTAGATCACCACGCGGTTGGCCGCGTACCAGGGGACGCCGTACTGGGCCCCGTTGACGCTTCCGGGGTCGGCCAGGCCCTTGAGCCAGTCCTTGCTGCCCCATTGGCGCAGGCCCTCCAGGGTGAGCTCGGACAGTCCCCCGGTCTCGATGTACTGCGCGACCTGGGTGTTGCCGACCTCGATGACGTCGGCGCTCTCCTTGCCCTTGCCGCTCAGGACGGCGTTGACCTTGTCCCCGATGCCGGTCCACTCCTGGATCTTGACCTCCAGGTCGATCCCCGGGTGCTCCTTCTCGAAGGAGGTGGTGAACCTCTGGATGAAGTCGTCGGAGGCGCTGCCCTTCATCAGCCAGAGGGTCACCTTCCGTGAGCCGCCCTCCGCGCCGGTGAGCCGGCCGCAGCCGGTGAGGGCGACGGTGGCCACGAGGACGGTGCACACGGCGAGGAAACGACGTTTCACGGATGGTCACCTTCTGACGGGCGGATCTTGGCTGGCTTGAAATTGGCATGGACCAATGGGCCGGTCAAGGGTCTTTCGCGCGGGATTCTTCTGGCATTCGGGAGGAACCCGTACGACTCCCCCGGCAGGCTCCGCCTCGCGGACCCGGAGGTACTGGGGCACAGTGACACAAGGCACCAGACCCCACCCTCGGGAGCGTCCATGTCCAACCACACCTACCGGGTGACCGAAATCGTCGGTACGTCCCACGAAGGCATCGACCAGGCCGTCCGCAACGGCATCGCCCGGGCCGGGCAGACCCTGCGGAACCTGGACTGGTTCGAGATCACCCAGGTGCGCGGCCACATCGAGAACGGCGCGATCGCCCACTACCAGGTGGGCCTGAAGGTCGGATTCCGCCTGGAGGGCGAGGACCCGGTGGCCTAGCCCGCACCCCCGCTCCGCGCCGGCCCCCGCTCCGCGCCGGTCCTCGGCCCGGCGGGCCGAGGACCGGCGCGGAGCGGGGG
>NZ_RPRY01000553.1 GCF_003949795.1 Streptomyces sp. WAC06614 | reverse complement strand
GGCGGATGGCCGGCGGCAGGACGGGCGAGCGGGCGGGCCGAGGAGCCGAGGGGCCGAGGAGCCGAGGGGCCAACGAACCAGAAAATCGCTGGTGGGGGCCCATGTGCCCTCGGATATCCTGCCTCGTCCCGTACTGGCAGGCCAAGGAGGTCCTCCGCATGACCGGCATCGTGTCGCCCTTTCCCGAGAAGATCGAGCTCTCCGGGGAAGGCCTCGTCCTGCGCGACTGGACGGAGGCGGATCGGGCCGCGATGCCGGACCTGTTCGACCATCCCGACATCGCCTACTGGACGCCCATCGTCTCGCCCTTCGACGCGGCGGCTGCCGACGCGCGGCTGGCCCGCAGCCGGGCTCTGCGGGCGGAGGGCACGGCCGTCCTGCTCGCCATCACCGTCGACGGCGGCGCCCCGCTCGGCGAGGTGATGCTGCGGCGCGCCGCCGAAGGCTCGGAGATCGGGTACGCCGTCGGCCCGGCGCACCGCGGCCAGGGGCTGGCCGTCCGGGCGGTGCGGGTGATGGCCTCGTACGCCTTCGAGCAGTTGGGGGCGGAGCAGGTGATCCTGGAACTGGAGGCCGAGAACACCGCCAGCGTCGCCGTCGCCTCCAAGGCCGGTTTCCGGCTGCTCGACGTACCGCTCATCACGGGCGAGGAAAAGGGACGGCCCTACGCCCTCCAGACCTGGGGCCTGGACCGCCCCTGAAGCGGGCGCGCGGCCAGGCCGGACGTACGGGACGTCAGGGCGCCGGAGGCTCCAGCTGCGCCACGGGGGGTGGCTCACGCCGCGTAGGGCCCGGGCGCGGCTACACCTCCCAGTGCTCAGCGAAGAAGGTCGGCTCGCCGACCGTGGTGTCCCCGGCTCTCGCGGCGCCCGAGATCAACCCGAGGTCGGCCGAGCCGGCACCTCCGCCGGGGGTGAAGCGCAGGCCGAGGTCGTGCTGCTCGATGTACTGGATCACGACCTCGTCGAGGGCCGAGGGCGGCCGCCGTCCGGGGCGGGGTCATCCCGAACCGTAGCGGTCCCACCCGCTCCCGCGGCACCCAGTCCCGGCGCCACCCGGTACCTGCCGTGGGCCGCGACCTGACCGCCGCCGTTCCGGGGTCCGCCCAGCGCGGCCTGCACCTCGTCGCAGTCCGTCCCGAAACGCAGCGGTCCTACCCCCACCAGCGGATCGAGCGCCCACCGCGCCCGGCCCTCCGGCCTCCCGTCCCCTCGCCCCCTCCGGCTCTCCCTGAGTTGTGGGACGAGCACCCTGCCCACGCACGATCATGGCCTGAGCAGCGTAGGTGCTCCCACTGACAGAGCGGTTCTACGGGCCTACGGGCCAAGGGGCGGTTCGGGACTCGTCGAGGGTGAACAGGGCGCCGTCCGGGTCCCGTACGGTGACCTGTCTCGTCGTGGCCGGCCAGGGCCCGCCCGGGACGACCGTGCCTCCGTGGGCGAGCGCGGCCGCCGTGGCGGCTTCCAGGTCACGGACCCTGAAGTGCACCAGCCAGCGCGGTCGCAGGTGGGGCTTCTCCGCGGCCTCCTCGACGGGGCCGCTGTTCAGGCGGGCCACCGGTTCGCCCTCGTAGCGCAGGACGACCTGGTCCTGCTCGTAGGAGACCTCGCAGCAGCCGCTGCTGTCCGAGGCCCAGCGGAGCGCCTCGCCGTAGAAGAGGGCGGCGTCGAAGGCGTCCCGGGTGTGCAGTTCCAGCCAGGCGGGTGCCGCCCCGTTGCCGATGCGCCAGTCGGCCATGACCCGCCCTTCCCAGATGCCGAACGTCGCGCCCTCGCGGTCGGTGGCCAGGGCCGCCCGCCCGCGCGGCGGGTAGGCCACGGGCCCGACCCCGACGGTGCCGCCGCGCTCGCGGATCCGGGCCACCGCGTCGTCGGCGTCCTCCACGGCGAAGTACGGGGTCCACGCCACGGCGACGGCCAGCTCACGGGCCACCGCCGCGACACCGGCCACGGGAACGCCGTCCGCCTCCGCCACGGAGAACGCCCGCCCGAGCGAGCCCCGGCGGAACTTCCAGCCGAGCACCGCGTGGTAGAAGGCCTCCGAGGCGGCCAGGTCGCGCGCCGTCATGCTGATCCAGCAGGGCGCGCCCGCCAGCTCCGCCGCCACCAGCACCACGATCCAGCCCTCCTCCCGCCGGGCCGGGCACGGGCCGTCGCCACGCCCGGGGTCCCCGCCAGGCCGTTCGGGCCTGCACCTTCCCCGGGTCGCCGGGGTTAATCCCCTGCCCGGCGCCCTGCGCGACATGTTCAAAACACAACATTCGGGGTAGGGGACCCGTCCGCTCACCTACCGGACGCCCGCACGACCCTTCAGGCGGTGATTACGCATGTCCGAGTGCAAGACCCCCGACTACCGCACCGGCCGCCGCGGCCGGCACTGGACCCACGCGCTGCGCGCCGCCCAGCGCGCCGGGGCCGTCATCGTCACCGACGACACCGGCCAGCCCGTCACCTACACCCCCGACCGCACCGGCCCCGGCCGCTTCCGCCCGTGGACCAGCCGCACCGGGATCCGCTACGACAGCCACGACGTCCACCCGGAGTGGTGACACGGCCGGGGCCTATGATGGCGGGGCGGGTGGGGTCGTAGCGCAGAGGTCGACGCGCGCGGTCTCCAAAACCGCGAGGACGCCGGTTCGAATCCGGCCACCCCGACCCGCCC
>NZ_RPRY01000552.1 GCF_003949795.1 Streptomyces sp. WAC06614 | reverse complement strand
GGCGGCGGTCCCCGCCGCCTCCGCCGCGACGGCCTTGGCCCAGCGGTAGTCCGCCTTGCCGCTCGGGGAGCGTTGGATCGTCGGGGTCAGGACCAGTTGGCGGGGGATCTTGTAGCCGGCCAGGCGGGTGCGGCAGTGGGTCTGGATCTGGGCCAGGGTGGGGGCGGGTGCGCCCGGGCGGAGCTGGATCACGGCCGCCACGTGGTTGCCCCACGTGGCGTCCGGTACCCCCGCGACCAGGACGTCGTACACGTCGGGGTGGGCCTTCAGGGCCAGCTCGACCTCCTCCGGGTACACCTTCTCCCCGCCCGTGTTGATGCACTGCGAGCCGCGCCCCAGCACGGTGACGATGCCGTCCTCGTCCACCGTGGCCATGTCCCCGAGCAGCACCCACCGCTCGTCGCCCCGCTGGAAGAAGGTCTCGGCGGTCTTCACCGGGTCGTTGTAGTAGCCGAGCGGCACGTGGCCGCGCTGGGCCAGGCGTCCGGGCTCGCCCACCGCGACCGGTTCGTGCGTGGCCGGGTCGATGACCTGGGTGCGGTCGTTGACCATCAGCCGGAAACCCTTCTCCGGGCCGGAGTCGTCCGTCGCGCGGCCGTTGGAACCGGACTCCGAGGAGCCGAAGTTGTTCAGCATCAGCACGTTCGGCGCGAGCGCCCGGAACGCGTCGCGCACCGTGTCCGACATGATCGCCCCCGACGAGGACAGGCTGATCAGCGAGGACAGGTCGGTGCCGCGCAGCGGCCCGTGCAGGGCGTCGACCAGCGGCCGCAGCATGGCGTCGCCCACCAGGGAGACGCTGGTGACCTTCTCCTTCTCGATGGTGCGCAGCACCTCCTCGGGCACGTACTTGCGGTGCAGCACCACCCGCTGGCCGTAGTGGAAGGCGACGAACGTCGTCAGCGTGGAGGTGCCGTGCATCAGCGGGGGAGTGGGGAAGAAGGTGAGCCCGGCGCCGCCCGCGGCGACCCGCTCGGCCAGCTCCTCGGGCCGCTTCACCGGCTCGCCCGAGGGCGCGCCGCCGAACAGCCCGGCGAAGAACAGGTCCTCCTGGCGCCACATCACCCCCTTGGGCATGCCCGTGGTGCCACCGGTGTAGATGATGAAGAGGTCGCTCGGCGACCGCGGCCCGAAGTCGCGCACGGGCGATCCGCCCGCCTCCGCGTCCGCGAACTCCACCACGCCCGGGAGCGGCGGCGCGTCCCCGGGTACGTCGCCCACCCGGACCAGGTGCCGCAGGGTGCGCGCCTGCGGCGCCGCGACCGCCACCCGTGCGGTGAACTCCCCGTCGAAGACCAGCGCCGCGAGATCCGCGTCGCGGTAGAGGTAGACCAGTTCCTCCTCCACGTAGCGGTAGTTGACGTTGACGGGGACCAGCCGGGCCTTGAGGCAGGCCAGCACCGTCTGGACGTACTCGATGCCGTTGTAGAGGTGCAGCCCCACGTGCTCGCCGGAACGCAGTCCGCGGGCCAGCAGGTGGTGGGCGATCCGGTTGGCGGCGGCGTCGAGCTCCCCGTACGTCAGCCTGCGCTCGGCCCCGCTGCCGGGGTGGTCGAGGTGGACGAGCGCCTCGCGCTCGGGGACCACGTCGACGACCGATTCGAACAGGTCGGCAAGGTTGTACTCCACCGTTCCTCCTGACCCCGGGCATCCGATGGCGGTCATTAGAGCGCCGCTCCGCACAACAGGGAAGGGCGCCGGAGAAGAAAACTGACTGTGTGTCAGAAAACCCTTGAACTGCTCCGCCCCCTCCTGCAACCTGTTCTAGGTCTTGAGACGGGAGGACGGCAATGGGTGGGACCGAACACCTCACCGTGGAGCGCCACGGCGCCACGCTGGTGCTCACCATGAACAGGCCCGAGGCGAAGAACGCGCTCTCGCTGCCCCTGCTGGTCGGGCTCCACGACGGCTGGCTGGAGGCCGACGCGGACGACGAGATCCGCTCCGTCGTGCTCACCGGCGCCGGCGGCGACTTCTGCGCCGGCATGGACCTCAAGGCCCTCGCCGGCAAGGGCATGGCGGGCGACCACTACCGCGACCGCCTCACCGCCGACCCGGACCTGCACTGGAAGGCCATGCTGCGCCACCACCGGCCGCGCAAGCCCGTCATCGCCGCCGTCGAGGGCTACTGCGTGGCGGGCGGCACCGAGATCCTCCAGGGCACCGACATCCGGGTCGCCGCCGAGAGCGCCACCTTCGGTCTGTTCGAGGTCAAGCGCGGCCTGTTCCCCATCGGCGGCTCCACGGTCCGCCTCCCGCGCCAGATCCCGCGCACCCACGCCCTGGAGATGCTGCTCACCGGCCGCCCCTACAGCGCCGCCGAGGCCGCCGCCGTGGGCCTGGTCGGCCACGTGGTCCCCGACGGCACCGCACTCGACAAGGCGCTGGAGATCGCCGGGCAGATCAACGCCTGCGGGCCGCTGGCCGTCGAGGCCGTCAAGGCCTCCGTCTACGAGACCGCCGAGCTGACCGAGACCGACGGACTCGCCGCCGAACTGGCCCGGGGCTGGCCGGTCTTCGACACCGCCGACGCCAAGGAGGGCGCCCGCGCCTTCGCGGAGAAACGCCCGCCCGTCTACCGCCGCGCCTGACCCCGCCCCGGGGCCGGCGCGGCGGTAGACGGGCGGGCGTTTCTCCGCGAAGGCGCGGGCGCCCTCCTTGGC
>NZ_RPRY01000551.1 GCF_003949795.1 Streptomyces sp. WAC06614 | reverse complement strand
GCCCGGGCGTGGGGCGTTGTCCGTTCCGGCCGGCTGGGGGCCGTCGTTCGGGAGGGCCGGGAAATCGGTGTCCGCGTAGTGGGGCGCAGTGGTAGAGATCCGGGGTGATCATGACACTCGAGTTTCCCGTTCTGTTGCGGCTGATCGACGAGCGATCGACCGCCTTCCGTGCCGCAGTCGCCTCCGCGCCCAGCCTCGACGTGCAGGTGCCGACCTGCCCCGAGTGGACGCTGTTCGATCTGGCGCAGCACATCGGCGAGGGGCGCCGGGACTGGGCCGTCACCGTGGCCGCGGGGCCCGCGGCGGCCAAGTCCGTGGCGGAGGGCGCGCCGGGTGCGCCTCGGGAGCGGGAGGCGCTGCTGGGATGGTTGGCGGAGTCCACCGAGCAGCTGCTCGACGCGTTGCGGGAGGCCGGGCCGGATCGTGGTTGTTGGGGGTGGTGGGAGACGTTGCAGTCGCCGCACACCGCCGGTGCCGTGGCTCGGCACCAGCTCCAGCAGATGGCGGTGCACACGTACGACGCCCAGATCACCGTCGGTGACCCGCAGCCGCTGCCGGGCGAGGTGGCGCTCGACGGGGTCGAGGATTTCCTTTCCACCTGCGTCGCCACGGCCAGTGCTTGGCCGCACGAGCCCGCTGTCATCGACTTCCATGCCTGCGAGGGCCGTTCCTGGCGCCTCTCGCTCTCCGGCGACGGCGCACGCAGTGCCCGGCTTCCCGGGCCCGGGGCCGTGCCGGCCGCCGCTCAGGCCTTCCTCTCCGTCCGGGGTACGGCCCATGAGTTGGTCCTTGGGCTGTACGACCGGATCCCCGTCGAGTCGCTGGAGGTCGAGGGGGACCGGCGGGTCTTCGCGCAGCTCCGCGCCTGGGATCCGGACGCGTAGGGACGTCGCCTCGGGGAAGCGACTGCGGGGGATCACGGGGGAGGCGCAGACTGGGCGGCACGGGTGGACGGCGGGCGGGTGGTGGCGAGGTGTTCCTGCTCGCCCACGGGCACGTGGTCCGGATCCGTGCGGTGCTGAAGGTGCGCCGCGTGGTGGGCCGGCTCCCGGCCGGTGCGGTGTTCCACTGCCGGGACGGGCGGGTGGTGATGACGGCCTACGATCCCCGGACGGACGAGGAGCGCAGCGTCCGGCTGCTCCACGTCGCCCACCCCACGCTGCTGCGCCGGCGGCGCGGGGTCGCCAAGTCGCGTACGGCGCTGCGCGGGCGGCTGGCGGCCGAGGCGGCCTGGCGCACCGGGCTGCCGCTCCTGGTGACGGTGCCGTCGTTCGTGGCCGTGGGGTGGCTGACCGCGTACCGCGATCCCCTGTGGGCGTACGTCCTGGGGTGCCTGGCGGCCCACCAGTTCATGCCGGCCGCGATCGGCGGGCGGGTCTTCCTGATCACGTTCTGGTCCGTGACCGCGCTGACGGGCTACCTGTTCCTGAACCGGGCTCAGCTCTGGCACCCGCCGCCGGGCGTCGCGGCGGCCCTCTACAGCGGGAGCTGGATCCTCAGCATGATCATCGTGGCGGTGCTCGTGCGCCGGCAGGGCATCAGTTCGTCCGTACCGGTCTAGGGCGGGTGCCGGCGTGGTCGTGCGGGGCGAGGGTGCGGGCGGTGAGGAAGCCCGCCTGGAAGCGGGACCGGGCGCCCGCGGCGCGCATGATCTCGGCGATGTGGCGCTGGCAGGTGCGCTCCGACATGCCCAGGCGGCGGGCGATGGCCTTGTCCTCCAGGCCCTCCGAGAGCAGGAGCACGATGGTCTGGCGGAGCTCCTCGGAGATCGAGCGGGCCTGGTCCGGGCCGACCGTGACGGGGAAGGGCTCCGCCTGGAGCCAGGAGCGTTCGAAGACGGCCGTCATGAAGTGGACGATGTTCGGCTCGCGGACCACCAGGGCGGCGCCCGGGCTGTCGGGAACGGCCAGCAGGCCCGTGTGCTGGTCGAAGACCAGCATCCGCAGGGGACCGTCGCCGAGGGTGCGGACCTGGGCGCCGAGCGCCGTCACCCGTTCGACGTACGCGGCGGTGGGCCGGGAGTAGCGGGCCGTGTGCTGGTAGAGGGTCCGCATCCGCACCCCGCGCGCCAGCAGGGCCTCGTCCCGGCCGATCGCCTCCTCCAGGGCCTCCGCGGGGCGGGCGCCGCCCGGCTGCGAGGTCAGCAATTCCTGCTCGCAGGAGGCGGCCAGCTCGGCGATGAGGGTGCGTACGGCGACCAGGTCGGTGACCAGTTCGAGTCGGCCCGAGCCGCTGGCCTCGCGGGCGGCCGCGCCCGCCTCGTACAGCGGGACCAGGGCCTCCATCTGTTCGCGGACCCGTTCCATCTCGTCGTGCGCCCGCCGCACCCGCAGGGCGAGCGGCGCCGTGGCCCGGGCGGCGGCGGCCCGTGGGGGGACGGCGCTCCAGCGGTCCTCGCCGCCGTCCGGGGCGCGCTGGAGCAGCTGCGCGGCGGCCAGCTCGGTGATCGCGGCGGCGGCCCGGGCGCCCAGGACCGTGGTGGCCTCGGCGGCGCCGAAGGCGTGCCGCTCGACGGCGTACGCGTACAGCCGCCGGGCGGCGGGGCTCAATGCGCGATCATCACCGGACATGTCCTATTCGTCCCGGCCCGCTGGTTTTTGTAAACCCCTCGGGTTTCCGCAAGGCAGCAAGACGACGCCCCCGGGGGCGTCGTCTTGCTGCCTTGCGGAAACCCGAGGGGTTTACAA